>JBAPUA010000192.1:0-6775 GCA_049282435.1 Cyanobium sp.
GCCACTGTCAAGGGCTGTGAGCGCGACCTGCAGATCCACTACCCCTATCGGTTCTCCCCGTTGCCAGAGGGGTCTGAGCAACTCCAGCAGAGCCGCAGAGCGTTCCAGCTGAGGCGGGCGTCCGCTCAGGTGCAGATCGACACCCCTCAGCCGCAATGTGCTGCCAGTGAGGGACTCGATGCGGCGCAAATTAACTTCTCCCGCACCTGCCAGAGCCAGTGCGGCTTCAGGGGTACCCAGAGCCAGGGTGAAAGGCTCGGAACCGGAACCCTCTAGGACGCTGCCGGTGGCGATCAGGCCTCGACTGCGGCGTCCACAACAGGAGCCTCAGTGGCTGCCTGGGCCTCAGCAGCTGCTTTAGCTTCGGCCTCAGCAGCAGCCTTGGCTTCCGCAGCAGCGGCCTCGGCGGCTGCTTTGGCGGCGGCCTCAGCCTTCTTGGCTTCGACTTCAGCGGCTTCGCGGGCTGCTGCCTGCTTCAGTTTGCCGACTGTTTCGGCAGGACGGATCGACTTTTCGATCAGACCGCCCTTTTCCAGAAGGAAGCGCACCGTATCCGTGGGCTGGGCTCCCTGGCTGAGACGGATGCGAATAGCTTCCGTGTCCAGACGCGTCTCCTTGGTGCGGGGGTTGTAAAAGCCCAGCTCCTCCAGGGGACGACCGTCCCGGCGGGACGTGCTGTTGGTGGCCACCAGGCGGAAACTCGCTTCCCGCTTTTTACCAAACCGCTTCAGGCGGAGCTTGATCATCGTGGCCCTGACATGAGATTTCCAAACCAAGACTCTACCTTGTGGTCCGTCCTTCAGGTTCTGGTCGGAACCGATTCGGTTCGGCCGTGGGCAACAGAATCCCCAGCAGCCAGAACAGGAGAGCCAGGCTGATCACCGAGGCGATGGTCCTGCGATACAGAGGGACGCGCAGCAGCCTGCGGAGCTTGTGCCAGGCCAGCGGAGACGGTCGTCTCAAGCCCGAAGATCTGGAATGGAGTCGGCGGTGACGCCTTTTGCGCAACCCGCCCGTCTCGCTCCTTTCGCTGTCAGCAGCAGCCATCAGAGTTCCCCGAACCCCTTGCGGTTTTTCTTCGGCCGGGGCGGCCGGGGCGGATTGCCGCCGCCATGGCGGGCTGCAGGGGGCTTCCCGCCCATATCGGGCATGCCGCCCATCCCTGGGAATCCGCCCATGCCGGGGAATCCCACCATGCCGGGCAACCCGGGCATCCCTCCCTTGCTGATCTGCTGCATGAAGCCGCGCATCTTCTGGAAGTCGGCCAGCACTTTGTCGACATCGGCAGGGCTGTGACCGCTGCCGGCGGCAATCCGGCGTCGGCGACTGGGCTGGGAGGCCAACAGTTCGGGCTGACGGCGCTCGGCTTCGGTCATCGAGCCGATCATCGCCTCGATTTTGTTGAGCTGCTGCTCACCCTGCTTGAGCATGCCGTCGTCGATCTTGTTCATGCCCGGGATCATCTTCATCAGCCCCCCCAGGGAGCCCATGCGCTTGATCAGGCGCATCTGCTTGACGAAGTCCGAGAAGTCGAAGCTGGCCTCCTGCAGCTTGCGCTGCATCTGCTCCACATCGGCCAGCTCCACCTCCTTGGTGGCCTTCTCAACCAGAGTCAGCACATCGCCCATGCCGAGGATGCGGCTGGCCATGCGCTCCGGATGAAAGGGCTGCAGCGCCTCCACCTTCTCGCCGGTGCCGATGAACTTGATCGGCGCACCGCTCACCTTGCGGATCGAGAGGGCGGCGCCACCGCGGGAATCGCCATCCAGCTTGGTCAGGACCGCCCCGGTGATGCCCACCTGGTCATGGAAGGCGCGGGTCAGTTCGGCTGCCTCCTGGCCGATCATGGCGTCGACCACCAGCAGCACCTCATCGGGCTTCACCGCCTCGCGGATCCGCACCATCTCCTCCATCATCGCCGTGTCGATCTGGAGTCGGCCGGCGGTGTCCACCAGCACGGTGTCGAAGCCTTCAGCCCTCGCTTTCTCGATGCCGGCGGCGGCGATGGCTTCCGGCCTGGCGCCGGTGCCCAAGCTGAACACCTCCACGCCGATCTGGCCGCCCAGGGTCTTCAGCTGTTCGATGGCGGCCGGTCGGTAGACGTCGGCGCCCACCAGCAGGGGCTTGCGCCCCTGTTCCCTGAGATGCAGGCCCAGTTTGGCTGTGGCGGTGGTCTTGCCCGCCCCCTGCAGGCCCGCCATCAGGATCACGGAGGGCTCGCCGGCCCTTCCGCCGGTGGCCAGGGGTGCGTTTTCGCCACCCATGGTCTCCACCAGCTGCTCGTGAACCAGCTGGATGAACTTCTGGTCCGGGCTTACGCCCCGCACCACTTCGGCGCCGATCGCCCTGCGCCGCACCTCCTCGACGAAGTCCCGGACCACCGGCAGGCTCACATCCGCCTCCAGCAGGGCGCGGCGCACCTGCTTGAGGGCCTCGTCAATATTTGACTCTGAAATCGTGGCCTGACCCCTCAGGCCTTTGACGGCGTCTTCAAAACGCTGGGAAAGCTCGTCGAACATCTGCTACGGGGACTCAGGGAACCGGATTCAGCCAGCGGAGTGGGAGGCGGTGAGGCGCCAACGGTCGCCATCGCGACCGAACACATACACGTTGCGGAGGTTGGTGGTTGGGGTGCGCCCCACCACCTTGCCAGAAGCATCACGGCGGCTGTCGCTATAGCGCAGGCTGGCGATGACGGCGATCCGGCCCGGTGAGCGGTCACTGATCACCAGGTCGTTGATGCTCACGTCGATGGTCTGGACCGCGCCGGCGGCGGCGTCCTGACTCCGTTCGTCGTTCAGACGCTCAACCATGCCCGAGCGGGCGATCGTGTCCAGGTTGGCCGGCAGGTTCTCGCCCGACAACACCCGCGTCTTGGTGGCCAGCCAGGTCTCCAGCAGGCTGCGGATCTGGGCCTCGCTCGGCTCTGCAGCGGTGAGGGCCGTGATCGTGCCCTTGGCTGGCGGCGGCGGGAGGGCCTGCTGGGCCGATTTCAGCGCTTCTGCCGGCCTGGAAGCTCCGGCTGCGGGCGCGCCCGCAGCCGATTCGCCGGCGGCGGATTGCACCGGGATCACAACCACGCCCCGGGCGGGGGCAGAGCCACGAAGCGGCGGCGGTGTGACCGGGCGCGGTCGCAGCAACCAGGTGCCTCCCGCGACCGCCACCAGCAGGGCGACAGCACCGGCCAGCAGGTGTGGGGCAGGCAGCCGCAGCTGGGGCAGGGTCAACGGTAGGACGTTGCGTGGGGGCCAGTTCAGTTGGGGCAGATTCAGTTGCGGCAGGGTCAAGCGGGGCAGATTCAACCCGGGCAGACGCCAGGCGAGGGGGGCCTCGTCGTCCTCAGGGTCAGAGGCGCCGTGCTCCTGCTCGCTGGAGACGGAGCCGAGGGGGGGCAGGCTCCAGTCGAAGCCGCCGAAGTCATCGGCACCGCGGAAGTCCGGCGACCCCTCGACGGCGGGAACCGGCCCGGGTGCAGCCGGCGTTTCGAAGCTGCGGCCACTGCGCCGGTCCTCCCGCTCCACCCAGGTCACCACGTCCCGATCGCTGAAGTAGGCCTCGAGATCGGGATCGGCATCGAGATCGCGGTAGCCGGGCAGCACGTCGCGGCCGAGCCAGTCGCTGCAGTAGGCACAGAGCTGGGCCAGGGGGTCGTCGCTCTTGCGGGCAGCCCAGGCCCTGAGCTCCTTGTTGGCGCCCTGTTCAAAGGTGGAGCGGGCCGTCTCCACATCCCCTAGCAGCAGATGCAGATTGGCCAGTAGCGGTTCGATGCCGCTGCGACCGCTGGCCAGCAGCCGATCGCGGGCGGCGGCGATCCGCTCCGGTTTGCGCTGGGCGAAGCCGGAGGCGGTGAGGGCGGTGCTGGCCAGGAAGTCGGCGGCGGCGGACCCCTCATCGCCCCAGCGACTGAAGAGGTCCACCTGCTCCTGCACGGTCAGGAACCCGCGGATCTGTCGGAAAAAGGCCTGGAACTCCTCGGCGCTGAAGTCGGGGTCGCTGTCGGACTCCAGGCCGCCGCGACGCTGCACGAGCTGCTCCAGCAGGGCCAGCCCTTCTGCCCGCTCGCTTTTGGCGGCCAGATCGCGGCTGAGCAGATCCAGCACCCGATAGGGGGTGAGCCGCTCCAGTTGCCGGTTCAAGCGTTCGCGCTGTTCCGGCATCTGCCCCATGCGCTGCAGCAGTTGCAGGCCCTGCCTGAGGATGGCGGCGGCGCTTTCGAAATGGCGGCTCTGCCTGGCTTCCTCGGCGGCAGCCAGGCACGCCAGACCGGCCAGCAGGGTGAGATCGGCCTCGCGGCCACTGCCCAGGGCCGGCGCCTGCGGGGGCTGGAGGCTGCGGCAGGCCAGCTCGAAACAATCGATCGGCTGTCCTGCCTCCAAGAGCAACAGGAGACCCGCCACCTCGCGGCTGCTGGGAAGCTCCAGAGCCGCCACCACCGTGCCCTCGCGACTGGCCAGGGCGGTGAGGGCGGACTCATAGGCGACACGGCGCTCAGCATCGCTGAGCAGGTCGGCGCTGGCCCGCAGCAGCTCGGCTCGCGCCAGCAGGGTGTCGGCAGTGAAACCCTGATCGGGGGCACGGTCCAGCCGGGAGGCCAGCGTACGCAGCACCGTCTGAGCGTCGCTGGCCGGGCTCACGCCGAGGAGGCGGAATTGATCGAGCGGCAGGTCCAACCGACAGGGGCGCACTGGCGCGTGACTGTAGTCAGGAGCAGCGATTTTGACTGTAACGAGGGGACGGACCCCGTACAGTCGCAGCCATGAATCGCCATGGTCACCTGTCATGACCCAGGAACTGACAGCAGCCCGTGCCGCTGCAGCCGCCAGCGCTGCCTCTGCCAGCGCCGCCGCCGTGCCTGCCGAGGCCGGCAGTCATGCCGTTCGTCATCAAGGTCTGTATCCCTCCGAAGCAGCCACGATCAGTGTCGATGAGGGGCTGATGCTCTATCGCGACATGACCCTCGGGCGCCGCTTTGAAGACAAGTGCGCCGAGATGTACTACCGCGGCAAGATGTTCGGCTTTGTGCATCTGTACAACGGCCAGGAGGCCGTCAGTACGGGCGTGATCAAGGCAATGAAGTTGCAGCACGACTGGTTCTGCAGCACCTACCGCGACCACGTGCACGCCCTCAGCTGCGGCGTCCCGGCCCGGGAGGTGATGAGTGAGCTGTTCGGCAAGGCCACGGGCTGCAGCAAGGGGCGGGGCGGCTCCATGCACCTGTTCTCGCGTGAACATCACCTTCTGGGCGGCTACGCCTTCATCGGCGAAGGCATTCCCGTGGCCCTCGGTGCCGCCTTCACCAGCCGCTACAAGCGCGATGCCCTCGGCCAGGCCGACAGCGATGCGGTCACCGCCGCCTTCTTCGGCGATGGCACCTGCAATGTGGGCCAATTCTACGAATGCCTGAACATGGCGGCCCTGTGGAAGCTGCCGATCCTGTTCGTGGTGGAGAACAACCGCTGGGCCATCGGCATGGATCACAACAGGGCCACCAGCGATCCGGAAATCTGGCGCAAAGCCGCCGCCTTCGGCATGGCCGGTGAAGAGGTGGACGGCATGGACGTGCTAGCGGTGCGCGGCGCAGCCCAGCGCGCCATCGAGCGCGCCCGCGCCGGCGAAGGTCCCACCCTGCTGGAATGCCTCACCTATCGCTTCCGCGGCCACTCCCTCGCCGATCCCGATGAGCTGCGAGCGGCCGAGGAGAAGGAGTTCTGGGCCAAGCGCGATCCGATCAAGCAGCTGGCCGCTCGGCTGATCGCCGCTGACTTGGCCAGCGAGGTCGATCTCAAGGAGATTGAAAAGGAGATCGACGCCGTGGTGGCCGACTGCGTCGAGTTCGCCCTGGCAGCCCCCGAGCCCGATGGCAGCGAGCTCACCAACTACATCTGGGCGGAGGATTGATCACTGGCTCAATGGCTCAGCAGCGGACACAGTGTCAATCCAGGCTCGCGCCTGGATTGACAAGTTCCACCTGATCCAGACCCCCCTTCAGAGGCTCGAAGAGGTGCGACGGGTGAGATTGCGCAGCTTGCGCAGGGCCTTGAGTTCAACCTGCCGCACCCGCTCACGCGAGACATCGAGCTGACGGCCGATTTCAGCCAGCGTATGGCGATCCTGGCCGTCCAGCCCGAAGCGCAGACCAAGCACTTCCCGTTCCTGCTCGGTCAGTTGATCGAGCCAGCGGCTCAGTTGCTCCTGGTGCATGCCTCGCTCGACTTTGTCTAGGGGCTCCTCGGCGGAGCTGTCAGCGATCAGATCGCCCAGGAAGCTGCGCCCCTCATCGGCATTGATCGGGGCATCCAGACTGGAGGTGGTGAGGGCCTGACGCAACAGCGAATCGAGCTCTTCGATCGGCATGTTCAGGGCTTCGGCGATCTCCTGGCGACTCGGCATGGCCCCGAGTTTGTGGGCCAGATCGAGACTGACTTTGCGAATGGTGCTGAGCCGCTCGCTGAGGTGAACCGGCAGCCGAATGGTGCGGGACTGGCAGGCGATGGCACGGGTCATGCTCTGGCGGATCCACCAGAAGGCGTAGGTGGAAAACTTATAACCGCGAGTGGGATCGAATTTTTCGACGGCGCGCTCGAGGCCAAGAGAACCCTCCTGAATCAGGTCGAGCAACTCCAGACCCTTGCCTTGATATTTCTTGGCGACGCTGACGACGAGGCGCAGGTTCGCCTTCATCATCCGCTGCTTCGAGCGATGTCCGATTTTGATGATTTTGCGTTCCTGGGGCGAATACTCGTCGTTTTTTTGTTCTTCCAGATGCATCATTGCC
>JBAPUA010000193.1:0-7613 GCA_049282435.1 Cyanobium sp.
CCGCTGCCAGGGCGCTCCAGCCACCAAACTCTGTTGCAACGGCGCCAGCATTGGTAATCGAGAGAGGTGCACTGTTGCCATTTTTAAGCGCATAGCCGAGCGAAGTCGACCCAAAGGCCACATTGCCAATCACTTTGGCCATCACGAAAACATCTGGAGGTGGCGCTGTCGTATCGAGGGTGAATGTGCGCGTCACTGATGCGGTGCCCAGATTGCCGGCCTCATCGCCCACACGGGCCGTAATCGAATAACTGGTGCCTGCTGTCGCCGGCAGCGTTGGCGAGAAGGTCCAGGTGCGGGCAGTGTTGTTGACGGTGGCGCTACCGAGCAAGGTGGTGCCGTTGAAGATGCGCAGGGTTTCACCGGTGGCCAACGCCGCAGAAAGGGTGCCGCTGATCGTTGGCGTGGGGTCATCGGTGAGGCCGCCATTGGCTATCTGGCCTTGTAGTAAGCCGACGTCATCGGTCACCCCTGTGATGGAGGCGGTGACAACACCACGACTGACGGTGAGCGGTGCCAGTGAAATGGATTCAGCGAAGCCTTCTGAATCGGTGTAGGAGATTGTGACCCGAACTTGCTTGCCTACTTCTGCAAAACCAAGGAGGAATGAAGCTGAATTGCTGCCAATGGTGGTCCATGAATTCCCATCGGCGCTGGATTGCCAGAGATAGCTAAAACTGCCATTCCCATCGGGATCATCTGCTGTTTTGCTGGCCGTGAGGGTCTGGCCAACAGAAGAAGTTCCAATAATCGCAAAAGACGCTGAGCCATTGCTCACTATGGGTGCATCATCATTTAGAATAGTTACATCTGAAACACTATTGTTGATTTTGCCTCCAACAGCATTTGATAAAACAAATCTGAATGATTTGTCTGGCTCGAACAGAGCATTCCCTGTTACCGATATTGACACTTGCTTTACTTTTTGTCCTGCAGTAAATGCCAAGGTGCCGCTAGCTGCAGTGTAGTCCCGCCCTGCTAATGCGGTAATATTATCTGTTGAATAGTTGACAGAAACTGTGTCACCACTTGCGTTATCCACAGAAACATCAAAGATAATTGTAGTTGATCCAGAATTTCCCTCAGGAACTTGCCAGCCGAGGTCTGACTCATTAGACGCTTGCAGGCCGACAGTTATTGTTGGAGTTGAATAACCAAAATCAATTGCGGCAGGATCAACAACATCTGTTTGGTAGTACAGGTCTGCAATACCTGAGCTGTTAATTCTAAATGCAGCTAAATATCCATTGGGCTGACGGAATAGTATTTCGCTTCTTCCGTCTCCAGTGATGTCACCAATTCCAACTATTGGTAAGCTTGGATCGGCCCAGCCAACTTTATAATAAAGCGTTGCAACACCATCTGTGCCAATCAAAAAGGCTCCAACATCACCGTTAGGGGCGCGGAAGATTACTTCTCCTCTGCCATCACCGGTAATATCGCCAATGCCGACAACTTTAATGCTCGGGTCTGCAAAACCCACCCTGTAATACTGTGTTGCAACGCCATCGGCCCCTATCCTAAAAGCATTGACATCCCCATTACTTGCTCTAAATATAACTTCCGATCTCCGATCCCCCGAAACATCACCAATTGCTACTACTGGCAAATCTGCCCCAGCCCCCCCGACTTTATAATACTGAAAGGCAACTCCATCAGATCCATTCCTGAATGCATTTACGTCTCCATTTGGAGCCCTAAAAATAATCTCAGCCCTACCATCACCGGTAATATCGGAAACTCCAATGATCGGCAAATTTGCATCAGCACCTCCAACCTTGTAGTACTCATAGGCGGCTCCGCTAGTGTTTGTACGAAAAGATGTAACATCACCATTGGAAGCACGGAATATCACATCATCGCGCCCATCGCCATTGATGTCGCCAATCCCAACGACTGGCAGATTTTTATCTGCACTTCCAACTCTAAAAGCCCAGTTAAACTTACCTTCGGAGTCAAGTAAAACACCTTTGATATCACCATTCGGCCTTCGGTAAACGATGTCTTTCTGGCCATTTCCATTCAAATCACCAACAAGATAGGGGAGTTGAATCGTAGCAATAGGCGTAAGTGATGGACTGGAAACAGGAGGAAGCGAAGGATTGCCTCCAATGGTAATATTCTTAAGTCTGAGCCAGCCCATAACTTGCCCTCGAGTGGTTACAGTATTTAGATTAATCTCTCTAAGGACAACACGGGATTGAGAAGTTGGTTTGCCATCAGTATTAGATTCCTGAACAATAACTCTCCTGTTGTCAAGCACATTTTGAATAACAGCTACGTGCCCCCAGGTACTATTATCAAAAAAGATAATATCGCCAATTTGAGGAACTTCGCCGCCGGTATAAACTATCTTATCAGCTTGCGCTGCGGTTAGCGAATTGCCTGGTGTGTTGAAGTTACGAAAGCCACACTCTGCGCCACCATTGTATATTACATTCTGCGAAGAGACTCCCATTGTCCCCATGTAAATCCCCAATTCCTGCGTATATCTCTTAACAAAGCTTACACATTCACCGGCCAAATACTGTTTCCCGCTGGGAGGTACAATGCCTACAACACCCAAGAGCTTGTTCAAAGCTTCAATTGCGGTAGCAGAAGCGCTTTCTACTTGAACGGCCTGATCATCTACGATGGTTGCCGTCTCATCGTCTTGATTATTCATGGCAAATAGCGCTGCTTCATCGAGGCTTTGCCTGTTGACCAATGCCGCAAACAACTCCCCCTCATCCCCAGGCGTATCACTGGCGTTCAACAACCCATCCAGATGATGCCCCAACTCCTCCGTAAGCACGGCAATCACCCGATCCTCACTCGCCGAAGCCAGCCAATCCCCGTTCAGATAGATCGTGCCCGTACTGATCGCATAGGCCCCCGCCGCCCCGGGCAGAACGGAGCCCTCCAGCACCTCGATCGGCGGCAGGGCCGAAAAATCGCCAGCGGCCCACTGGCTGATCAGCGCCGTGAGCTGCGCGGACTCCCCATCCAGCCTCAGGGCCTCCCGAACCGCAGCGCCCAAGGAGCCATCAGCTGCCCAGCTGGTGAGCATCAACCTCCAGTCCTGCAGGAGGGTTGGGAGGTGATAGCTAGTAATGCTCACATCAATAGCGGATAGTGAGCTGAGCTTACACCCCTTAAGCCTTTGAGGTGTGCTATGCAAAGCTCTCTCAGTCAGCCCAGCACAACACTTCACGCATAGCCCCAGCTTTGTATCTGCAACTACAGAGAGAATCTGGCGCCTGCACGGGGCGGCTGACCTACGTGGTAATTCACAACACTCAGGGACCCCTGAACAAGCGACGGTCGAGCAGTCTCGATTGCCCGTCTGGGCCTTCCCTCCGGTCTTGGTTTTCCTGGTCTTAGGTTCAATGGCTGTGTTCATTTTCGGCTGAGGCTCCCGCGGCCGTAAGCCCTCCCTCCGCCGTGCCCCCCCCCCCTTCCCCCGCCCCCGAGCTCCTCGGCATCGATATCGGCGGCACCGCCATCAAGCTCGGCCGCTTCGACCGGCAGGGAAACCTGCTCGCCGAGCTCGACCTGCACACGCCCCAGCCCCAAATGCCGGGGGCCGTGTGCCAGGCGGTGGTGGAGGCGGTGGCGGCCCTGGATCCGGAGCGCCGGGCCGACCGGGTGGGCATCGGATTGCCTGGCCCCACCGATCGCGATGGACGCATCGCCCGGCTTGCGATCAACCTGCCCGGTTGGCGCTGCATCCCCCTGGTCGACTGGCTCGAGCCTCAGCTGGAGCGCCCCGTGGTGCTGGCCAACGATGCCAACTGCGCCCTGCTCGGTGAGGCCTGGCGGGGGCCGGCGGGGATTCTCCCGACACGATCCTGCTCACCCTTGGCACCGGCGTGCTGATCAACGGGGGCTGTTCACCAGTCTGGATGGAGCCGGCGCCGAACTCGGCCTGATCGGGGTGGATCCCGAGGCCCGCCCTGCCCCACCGGCAACCGGGGCTCCCTCCAGCAGTTCTGCAGCATCGGAGGTCTGGCGCGGCTGAGTCCCCTTGATCCGGTCGAGCTGGCCCGCCTGGCCGCCGCCGGCGATGCGGAGGCGCTGGAGGTGTGGGAGCGCTATGGCCAGCGGCTCGGCCAGGGCCTCACTTCCCTGTTGTATGTGCTGAGCCCGCGGCTGGTGCTGTTCGGCGGCGGCCTGAGCGCCGCGATCGACCACTTCCTGCCCGCGGTGTGGCGGGAGGTGGAGCAGCGGGTGTTGCCCGAATCTCGGGAGGAGCTGGCGATCCGCCGCTGCGCCCCCTGGGCAACGGCGCCGGGCGCCTCGGAGCGACCCGGCTGGCGCTGGAGACCTTCGGATGAGCACCGAGCACTGGGCAATGGGCAAGTGATCGGTTGCTGGCCAGACGGGGTTCCCCTGATTCCGTGCCGTCCCAGGCCGATCGCTCCGGCCCGGTGGCGGGTTCGGTCGCCACGGCCTTCGCTCCCGCCGGGCGGGTCGGATGATGGGGGGATGGCTGTTTCCCCCACCCCTCTGCCCCCCGAGGCCACCGTTCCCGAGCCCTCGCCCGAGCTGCTGGCCCGGGCGGCCTGCCGGAGGGGCGGACCGCCTGTCAGGAGCATCAGGCCGAGGCTGCGGGCGGGACATGGCCGCCTCTGCTGCGGACCTTGAGCTGCGGATCTTGAGGGTCTCTGGGTTGCTCAGGCCGCGCCGCTGGCGGCTAGGCCCATGTGCTCGATCACATCCTGCACCGAGAAGCTGGCTGGCTTCTGGCGGGGCGGGAACTCGCGGAACGAGGCCAGGAACTGGGCCACATAGGTCTGGGCCGGCACCAGCAGGAAGACGTGATCGAACATCCAGTCCCAGTAGGTGTTGGAGGTGATGTCGGCCCGCTCGTAGGGATCGGTGAGCAAGTTGAAGATCTTCGGCACCCGCAGCTTCACGAATGGCTCCGCCCAGATCTGGCAGGTGCCGGCTTGGCGCTGCTCCATGAACACGAACTTCCAGTTGTCGTAGCGCAGCCCCACCAGATCGCCATCGTCGGAGAAGTAGAAGAACTCCACCCGCGGGCTCTTGTCGCTCTTGCCGGTCCAGTAGTCGAGCATGTTGTAGCCATCCAGGTGCACCTTGAACGTCTTGTCTCCCACCTGATGGCCTGTCAACAACTTCTCCTTGATCTCAGGTTCGCCGGCCGCCGCCAGCAGGGTGGGCAGCCAGTCAAGGTGGCTGACAATGCCGCTGATCACCGTGCCCGGGGCGATGTGGCCCGGCCAGCGCACCAGGGCCGGCACCCGATAGGCCCCTTCCCAGTTCGTGTTCTTCTCGCTGCGGAACGGGGTCATGCCGGAATCGGGCCAGCTGTTCATGTGGGGGCCGTTATCGGTGCCGTACATCACGATCGTGTTGCCGGCGATGCCCAGCTCGTCGAGCAGGTCGAGCATCTCACCGATGCACTCGTCGTGATAGATCATCACGTCGTGGTATTCGGACTGCCAACGACCGCTGCGGCCCACGTCCTGGGGTCGGGAATAGGTGCGGAAGTGCATGTGGGTGGTGTTGAACCACACGAAGAACGGTTCCCCTGAAGCCACAGCCTCGCGGATGAAGCGCTTGGCCTCGGCCATGAATTCATCATCGGCCGTCTCCATCCGCTTGCGCGTCAGCGGGCCGGTGTTCTCAATCCGCTGGCTGCCATCACCGTTGGCCCAGCAATGCATGACGCCACGGGGGCCGAAGCGCTCGCGGAAGTTAGGAAAATCTTCGGGTTGGGGATAATCGCGCAGCTCAGGCTCCTCCTCGGCGTTGAGGTGGTAGAGGTTGCCAAAAAACTCGTCGAAACCATGCATCGTCGGCAGATGCTCATCGCGATCGCCGAAGTGGTTCTTGCCGAACTGACCGGTGTGGTAGCCGAGGGGTTTGAGCAGCTCGGCGATGGTGGGATCCTCTGCCTTGAAGCCCAGTTCGGCTCCCGGCAGGCCCACCTTGCTGAGGCCGGTGCGCACCACGCTCTGGCCGCTGATGAAGGCGGCGCGGCCGGCGGTGCAGCTCTGCTCGGCGTAGTAGTGGATGAACTTCGCGCCTTCGCTGGCGACGCGGTCGATGTTGGGGGTCTGATACCCCATCAGGCCATGGCTGTAGCAGCTGAGGTTGCTCTGGCCGATGTCATCGCCCCAGAGGATCAGGATGTTCGGTTGGCTGTTCGGCATCGGAGGCGCGGTGGCGAATCGTGCGGGCAGGAAAGGCAGCCAGGCCGCCTGCGGAGCGCTGTGGCGACGGCAGGGACCTGGATCCCGGCATGGGACAAGAGCGACTGGGGCAGAGATCGGCAGGCGATCACCAACCCAGCCGGGGTGCCGGTACGACTGGATTCTGGTCGGCCCGGCGACAGGAAACCATGAAGAAATGCAAGCCTTTCCCGAGCGGCCAGCCGTCTGCAAAGCGCGCTCTGATCAGGATTCAGCCGTTTGCCGCTCGCAGCGCTGCCGGCGTTGTTGCGCCATCAGGAAGGGAATCGAGACGATCACCGTGACCAGCACGTAACTGAGGATCGCCAGCTTCACCGCTGGAATGCCCTGGGCGTGGCTGGAGGCAAACAGCAGGGCCAGGCCCGGATTGCGCATCGATGTGACCAGTGCCGTGGTGGTGCTCTCCGCCGGGTCAGGACCCGCCAGGAGCCAGCCGATCGCCAGACAGAGCGCCACCAGCACGGCCATCAGCGGCAGGGCGATCAGGTTGCCGGCCAGAAACGAGCTCAGTGCCGGCAGCGTGAAGCCCAGGATCACCAGCACCAACAGCAGCAGCAGCCCATTCGCCACCTTCTCCAGTGGTCCGACCAACCGGGCCGCCAGGGCGGGGAGCCAGCGGCGCAGGCCCAGGCCCAGCAGCAGGGGCAACACCTGGGCCATCAGCACCTGCAACGCCACATCGGCATGGGCCAGATCCCAGCCGCTGACGGTGAACACCTGACGGAACAGATCCGCCATCAGCGGAATCGTGACGATCGCGGCGATCGCGGCGAGCACCTGCAGCAGGGCAGCCAGCTCGCGATCGCCTCCCTTCCTGCCGGCCTTGTGCAGGGTCAGCGGTGCACTGGGCGACAGGGCCATCAGGGCGATGGCGAAGCGCACCGGTGGCGCCACCGGCAGCACCAGGCTGAACTTGATCAGCAGCAAGGCCCCCAGAGGCACCAGCAGGCAGGTGCCGAGCAGCACCCGTACGAACAGGGCGGGACGCTGCCGCCATTGCTGCAGCGCCGTGCCCTGCAGGCCCAGGCCCAGGGCGAACATCAACGCGAACAGGGTGACTTTGATCAGAAGCTGAACCATGGCAACAGCAGTGACTCGGGCTGAAACGGCAAGGGAAAAGGGATTGGGCGGGGCGGCTCAGGCGGCCAAGGCCCCGGCCAGCAGCAACACCAGGGCGAGGATGCCGATCAGGGCGATGAGCACGGCGGTGGCCAGGGCGATCGAGGGCTCCTCGCGGTAGACGAAGTCATCGCTCCGCAGGCGCCGCAGAATCCGGCGGTGCTGTGCCGTGGCCGCCGCCATCGCCAGGATGCCGGTGAGCACGAAGGAGACGGCCACCAGCCGCACACTCAGCTCGGCATGGCCCTGGTGCCGCAGATGGCCGGCATTGATGGCGGCGATGATCTTGTCCAG
>JBAPUA010000194.1:0-8468 GCA_049282435.1 Cyanobium sp.
GACCATGCCGGCGCCACAGAAACGCACCGGTCCGGCCCGTTGCGCACCAGCCAGGCGTAGCAGCACCACGGACCAGCTGTTCTGCCAGGCGGTATCGGCGAGGAACTGCTCGATCGCCTTGGCGGTGTTGCTCACCAGCAGGCGCTCCTGATCCACCCGCAGGCCATGGCGCCCCAGGGTCTGGGCTGCCAGGCCAGGGCTCACGTCGATGCAGCTGCTGTGGCAGGCGGCCAGCTCCACCAGTTCACCGATGGTGCGGGTGACGGGCTTGTCGTCGGTCTCCACCCGCACCTGCCGCTGCAGGATCGTCTGGATGCAGCGGGCCTCGTCGGGGATTTCGGTGCTCTGGCTGTAGCTGTCCCAGTTGTGGACCTCAATGCATTCCTCGGCTTCCTTCTGGCTGGGAACTGCATCGCTGAGTAGCGACCAGGCGCCGGCCATCAAGGTGCCGTACTGATCGCCCAGGCGCTGGGAATCGAAGTGGCGGGCCGCAGCCGCGGAGAAGACCACGACCGACTGGCGGATCACCGGGATCAGCGACACGGTGCGAGCGATCAAGCGCCGCGCCAACTGCGGGGTGATGTAGCGCTCAAGATCCCGATCGAGGCTCTGCCAGTGGGCTTCGCGCTCCTCCGGGCCCATCTCGCTGGGGCTGCGCAGGGTGAGCTGGGCAAAGCGGCTCTTGTCGGCTCCTTGTTTGAGGGCGGTGGCGATCGAGGACATCAAGAACATCGAGCGCACCCGGTAGCGGCTTACATCGCCGCTGGGGGAACCCTTGAGCATCTCGGCGCTGCTCTCGCTGCTGGCCACCCGCGCCAGCGAGAGGATCGCCTGCATCCGCTGCTGGTCGCCCTTCTCGTTGCTCTCCGCCTCATCAAAGACCACCGGCATGGCGTCTGAGCAGATGGTCTGGCGCAAACCGGCCTCTGTCGTGGCGCCCGACACCGGCAGGCGCAGGTCGCCGAGCAGCGGCACCACGAAGCGATCGAGAATCTGGCTCTTGCCCGAGCCGGCACCGGCGGTGAGCCAGAGGTGGGGCCGCCAGCGCAGGGCGCCGCAGATCGGCGCTAGCACCACCCAGCCCTGCAGCAGGGTGCCGGAAGCGGGCACCTCCCAGCGGAAGCGGTTGGCGATGCTGACGATCACCGCCGCCTCCTCCACGGTGAGGGGCTTGACGCTGCAGGGCCCCTCCTGGCGTTCGAGGCGCTGGTAGATGTACCGCGAGCTGAACGGTTTGGTGATCGGGTGCTCCCCCTCGGGGGTGATCAGGCGATCGCCGAGGTGCAGCACGGTGCGGCCCTCATCCCACCAGGCCCCGCGGCCGCGGATGCGCTCCACCGCAAAGATCCCCATCGCGGCGGAGCTCTTGTGCAGATCGCTGGCCGCCGCCGGCCAGTTCACACCGGTGCGGCTGGGGTAGAGGGTCTCCCAGTACTCCAGTGGTGCCAGGGCCACCAGATGGGTGGCGGTGTGGCAGCCGCGGGGCAGGCGGATCACCTGGCCGGTGCTGGCGGGTTGGTAGAAGTTCGCATCCGCATCGAAGCCCAGGCAGAGGAAGGGCGCTGCCGGCCTGGGTGCCGCCGCCGCTGCCGGGGCGTGGTCGCTGCCATCGGTAGCGGTGGGTGGGGGCGTCCATGGCTGGGCTGCTTTGGCCAGCTGCCGCGCGGCCTGCCGGGGCGTCCAGTCGGCATCAGCCAGGTCCCAGCCCTGGGGCAGATCCGCCGGCAGGGCCACCAGTTGCAGCTGGCAGTCGAGGGGATGTAGCAGGGCGGCCAGGCTCTCCATGGCCTCCACCCCGGCAGCATCGGCATCAGGCCAGAGCGTCACCGAACGGCCGGCCAACGGCGTCCAGTCCGCCTTGGCGATCGCCTTGGAGCCGTTGGCCCAGCTCAGCACCACATGGTCTGGGAATAGGCGAGCGGCCGCATCGGCGGTTCCTTCTCCTTCCACCACCAGCACCGGCGCTTCTGGTCGTTGGCCCAGGCCCGGCAGGCCGTAGAGCGGACGCGGTGCCGGCCAGTCGCAGGCGAAGGCGTCGCGGCGGCTGGGGCGATGCCAGTCGCCATCCAGCCAGACCCGATGCAGGAAGGCTTTGCCACCGCTGCGCAGCCGGATCCGCTGGATCCAGAACAGCACTTCACCGGCGGCGTTCCGGTAGGCCCACTGGGCGGTGGCCCCGCAGTTCAACGGCGGCGGCGGGGCATCAATGGGCGGTTTCTCGGGCATGCGCCAGGGCTTGCCGGTGCGGCTGGAGCTCTGGCCGGAACCAGTGTTCTGGCCATCGGGGACCAGGCCAAGGAAGGCCTCCACCTGCCGGGCGGCCTCCACAAAGCTCCAGCCCTGCCGGCGCATCAGCAGGTCCATGCCGGAGCCAGCGCCACCACGCTGGTCCTTGCCGCCGCACTGGTTGCAGAACCAGGAGCCGCTGCCGTCCTTGTCGTCAAAGCGGTAGCGATCCGTCCCGCCACAGAGCGGGCAGGGCTGATGACGATCGCTCAGCTCCGCGTCGCTCAGCCCTGCCAGGGCAGCAAGGATCTCCGACCAGCGGCCGTTGGCCGCAGCAATGGCATCAGAGGCCATGACGGATCGCTCACCAGCCCTGGCTGAGGACCACGTCGCGTGGAGCGGATCCGCGGTCCGAGGAAGCGAGCGCCTCGCTGCGGATGAAGCTATCCAGCACCTGGCGCAGGGCAGCTGAGCGGCTGAGGGAGCCGTGGCGCCTGCGGGCATCCAGCCAGGCCAGCTGCTCGTGGGTGATCGAAATGCTCAACGGCATTGCGTAGTCAGACATCGGCGTTGTGCTCGCGGACTGCAGCTTAGTGGCTCAGGCCAGCCCTCGTTAGGCTGAGGCTGCTAAGGGATACGGCTAGCGTCTGTCCTGGTTGCCTGTGATCTCAATGGCTCCAATCGTTTTGCGTGACTACCAGCAGCAGTTGCTGGCCGACCTCCGCGCTGCCCTCAAGGTCCACCGCCGGGTCTGCGCCGTCATGCCCACCGGCGCGGGCAAGGGCCAGACCATCGGCGCCATCGTCCAGGGCGCGGCCGGCAAGGGCCGAAGGGTGCTGGTGCTGGCCCACCGTGCCGAGCTGATCGAGCAACTCAGCGGCACCGTGCGTGCCTGGGGCCTGGAGCCGGATGTGATCGCCCCTGGCCACGCTCTTCATGACCGGCAGGTGGCGGTGGGCTCAGTGCAGACCGTGGCCCGCAGGCTGGGGCAGCTGCCGCCGCCGGATCTGATCATTCAGGACGAAGCCCACCACCTGGTCGCCGGCAACGTCTGGGGCCGGATCATCGAGGCCTGGCCTGGCGCCCATCTGATCGGCAAAACCGCTACCCCGGAACGCCTCGACGGCAAGGGACTGGGCGTAGAGGCCGGCGGCTATTTCGAGGCCCTGGTGCTGGGGCCCTCAGCGGCCTGGCTGGTGGAGCAGGGCTGGCTGGCCAGGCCGCGGGTCTTCTCCTGGCCAGGGGCCAGGAACAGCAAACTCCGGCGCCGCATGGGTGAGTTCGACCTGGAGCAGGCGGCACGCGCCTTTGGGGACCGGGCCGCCATCGGCGATGTGGTGTCGCATTACCGCCGCCGGCTTCACCCGGGCACGGCCATTGTTTTTTGCTGCACCATCGAGCACGCCGAGCAGATGGCCGCGGCCTTCCGTGCTGAGGGAATCCGGGCTGCGGCGGTGAGCGGCGGCACCCCAGCCGAGGAGCGCAAACGCCTGATCGCAGGACTGGGCACTGGGGAGGTGGAGGTGCTCAGCAGCTGCATGATCATTTCCGAGGGCACTGACATCCCCTCGGTGGGCGGCGCGATCCTGATGCGCCCCACCGCGAGCCTCTCGCTCTACCTGCAGATGGTCGGCAGGGCTCTGCGTCCCGCGCCGGGGAAGCAGGAGGCGGTGATCCTCGATCACGTCGGCAATGCCCATCACCACGGCCTGCCCACCGATGAGCACGAGTGGAACCTGGCCGGCCGCCGCCGGCGAGAGGGGGTCTCGATTCCGATCAAGGACTGCCCGGTCTGCTTCTGCAGCTGTCCCAGCGCCGCACAGGTGTGCCCCGACTGCGGCCACCTGTTCCTGGGCGACGAGCGCGGTGAGCAGCACCGCGGGCTGCACCAACTGGAGGGCGAGCTGGTTGAAGTCACGGGCGCTGCCCGTCACCGGCCCAAACCCAACCAGCAGCAGCGGCCCCGGCGCACGCACCCGGCAGCCGGCTGCCGGACCTTCGAGGAGCTGCTGGAGCGGGAGCAGGAGTGCGGCTACAAGCCTGGCTGGGCCAGGCACGTCTGGGCTGCCCGCCAGCGCAGCGCTTAATGCCTGACTGGCTTGCCGTCTGCTCCAAGGAGTTCAGCTTCCAGGCCCAGCTGTTGGGCCGCGGCCACAAACGGAGCATCCAGGCTGCAGAGGGTCGCGCCACGGCCGCTGGCGATGGCCAGGTGCAGGGCATCGGCCGCTCGCAGGGTCGTGCTCCAGCCGCGCAGGCAGGCGTTGGCATTGCGGAAGTCCTGCGGCTCCAGTTCCAGCACCAGCAGGCCCGGCGCCAGGCTGCGCTCAAAACCCTGCAGCACCGCTTCGGCTTGTGACTGGCTCAGGGCC
This sequence comes from Cyanobium sp., assembly GCA_049282435.1. Taxonomy (GTDB): domain Bacteria; phylum Cyanobacteriota; class Cyanobacteriia; order PCC-6307; family Cyanobiaceae; genus Cyanobium. The sequence goes on from JBAPUA010000194.1 coordinate 4,596, forward strand.
TTGGTGCGCACCTTCAGGCCAAGGGCGGAATGGAGCTCGGTGACACTCCAGGAGCTGATCGCCAGCGGGGCACTGGCCTCAGCGAGAAACGCCGTCGCCGTGGCGGAGTGCGCTTCCGGCGTTAGCACCGCCAGCAGCACACAGGTGTCGATGTAGAGCATCAGGTGACGGGCTCATCCCGCAACGCCCGCATGGTCTCCACGCCGCTGGTCGATTGCTCGGGCAACGAGCCACGGAGGGCAGCGAGCTGGGGCAGCAGGTCACGCACGCTGCAGCGCGGCACCAGCTCGGCGATGGCCTTGCCGCGCCGGGTGATCACCACCGCCTGTCCAGCCTCCACCGCATCCAGAAGGCTGGAGAGCTGGGTCTTGGCTTCCGCCACAGTCACTTGCACCATCGCCGTTGACCATCTGGATGACCAACTCTAGGGCGGGCTTGTAGCCCGGCAACAGGAGGCATGACCTCCTCCCCCAGCGAACACGAGATCCAGCAGCGCATCCGCCTGGCCTGCGGCCGCGGCGCCGTGCGGCTCTGGCGCAACAACACCGGTGCCCTGGTCGACCAGCAGGGGCGCTTCGTGCGCTTTGGGCTGTGCAAGGGCAGCAGCGACCTGATCGGCCTGCGCTCGCTGGAGATCACGCCCGAGCTGGTCGGCCAACGGCTCGCCCAGTTCGTCGCCCTGGAGATCAAGGCCGCCACTGGCGTGCTCAGCCCGGAGCAGCGGGCCTTTCTGCAGCTCGTGCAGCAGCTCGGTGGTGTGGCAGCCGTCTGCCGGTCAATCGAGCAGGCCCAGGCTGTTCTGGACCTCGGCCCCGCGGTAGGGCCAGGCACATGAACCGGCCGGAGTTGCGCCGGCAGCTGCAGGCCCTGGCCCGCTGCTATCCAGGCCTCCACCCCTACACACTGTCGCTGCGCTTCCAGGCTCAGACGGGTCGGGTGCTCACCGGCCAGCAGGTCAAACAGCTCCTGACCGAGCCAGGAAACGACCGAGACCAGCCTGCCAAGCTGTAACAAGCTATGGCTAGCAGTGCCAAGCAGCGCTTAGGATCGGGCTATGGCACAAGCAAAGAAGCCCGTCAAGCGCTCCTACCAGGCCGTCCTGGACTGGCAGGACGAATCGCGCAGAGCCTTCGGGAAGATGCTGCTCAACTGGAGGCGCCGCAATGGCTGGACCCAGTACACCGCCTGCGAATGGGGCGCGGAAGCCGCGTTTGAAGTGATCTCCTACGGCAACCTCTCGGTGATCGAGCAGGGCAAGGCCGGCGAGCTGCGCCAGAAGGCCTTCTTCCAGTTGGAGGAGATCAACCGCCGCCTCGATGACGGGGCCAAGAAACTGGCAGGGGTCACAACCCAGCGCCTGAAGGACCAGCTGAGGGACGCCGAGCCCCTGCGTGGCGATGACGGCAAGCTCTGGGATGCGGTGGATTTCTGGAGCTGCTACATCGGCTATGTGCCGGTGCCTAAGGCCTATCAGAGCGCTCCGGCGCCGACCATGACGTCGAAGCGAGCCGAGGAGGTCTGCCAGAAGTGGCGCCAGCACGTGCGCCGCGTGATCAAGGAAGGCGGCCTCGATGTCAGCCAGGCCCTGGAGCAGCTGGTCAAGAGTGCGCCGAAGGAGCACCAGAAGCGTTTCTCAGAGGTGCTGGCCATCGACGACTACAGCTCGGTTGAGCTGGCCCAGCTGTGGGTGGATGGCGAGGAGTTCCTGCCTGAACAGTGGATCAGCGCCTGGGAGCAGACGGCGCTGGGCGCCTAGGGGCTCGCCTAGGCAGGGGCCGGCCACAGCCCGGACAACTCCGAGGATGGGTAAGGGTTGCGCCTAGCGTTAGCTAGGCACTAAGCTCAGGCCAGCGGGCACAAGCCCGTCCCTCAGTTGCCATGACGCAATCCCCCGCACGCGCAGGCGTGCCGCCCGACGCTCTCGAGCTGCTCAGCGAAAAGGGCGGCGCCGAGCGCGCGCTCACCGCCGCCCTGGCCTCCTTTCAGGAGCAGGTGCAGGCTGTTCCATCCCTTGATCTGGCTGCCGTGGTCGAAGCAGCCAAGCCAGCTTTCGCCTCTGGCATTGCCTTCTGCGCCCAGCTGGTCGACGTCCGCGGCCGCCACAAGTTGCGCGTCACCGTGATGCACGCCGGTGGCGCTGAGGTCACCAGCGAGGAGTGGGCCGACGAGGTCGACGACTTGCTGCAGGCCGCCGGCTGGATGCTGGCCATGCTGCTGGGCATTCCTTTGGCCAAGGAGGCTAGGCCTATAGAGGCTGATGCCGCAGAGACGAAGAGCCTCGCGATCGTCGTGGTTGCCGATGCGGCGGCTGGGCCTGAACCAGGCATGGATGAGGACGCTGCTCCAGTGGTTGACCTCGATGTCGCACTGGAGCCGCTCACGCCCCAGGAGATCGAGGCCACCCACCAGCGCATCCTCGCCCTGCCCCAGGCCGCTCGCCAGGCGCTGACCAAGGCCTTCCGCGAGCACTTCCAGGTGCCGCGCAATGCCCGCTCCATCGGTGATCGCATCACCCAGCACCAGCACGCCGCCTTCATCGATCACTTCCTTGAGGAGTGCGAAGAACAGGGCCTCGATGGCGCCGCGGCGCCGGTGGAGCCATGAAAGGCCTACGTCGCTACGGCGAGCAGCCCCGCTCGGTGGCCGGCCGGCACTTCATCCAGACCCAGGTGCGCACCGACGTGTACCTGCGAGTCCGCGAGGTGATGGAACGCCACAACCTCTCGGCCAGCGGAGCGGTGCATCACCTGCTGCGCGAGCGCTTTGGTCTGCCGCCCCTTCCCCCGTTCGATCAACAACAAACGTCCACCGATTCATCCCATGGCTAAAGACATCTTCCGCACGCCCCTCGCCGAAGTGCGCTGGGCCCACCTGATCACCCCAAGGCACCAGCTCGACAAGAGCAAACCCAAGGCCTGGACTGCCGATCTGCTGCTGGTCAATAGCAACGAGAAGGCCCAGTCCTTCCTGCTGGCAATGGAAGACCAGTTCATTGCCCTCCACGGCAGCCGCAAGCGGCGGGCCGAGAAGGGCTTCCCCTGGAAGCCGGATAAGGAGAAGCCGAGCGACATCACGGTGGTGCGCTTCAAGGTGCCGCAGTTCCAGCGGCGCGATGGCTCTCTTTCTGAAGGGCCCCGCATCGTCGATGCCAAGAAGCAGCCCTGGGATGGGGCCGCCATCGGCAACGGCTCCAAGGTGGTCGTCGCCTTCGACATCTACGACTGGGACGGGGAGAACGGCTGCGGCATGACCTTCCAGCCACGTGCTGTGCAGGTCGTCGAGTTCGTGCCCTACGAGCAGGTCGATCCCACCGATGGCTTTGAGGAGGTCGAGGGCTACACCACCTCCGGGGGTGGTGCCGGTGATTGGAGCACCGGCGCTGGCGACGACGGCGAGGAGTTGTTCTGATGCCGCTCGATCGTCAGGGCATCAACTCCGGGGCCTGGAGCGGCAGGCCCCCTCACCGGCCCAGCCCTCAGCTGCCTGCGTTCTGCCGCACCCGCCGGCCCACCACCGTCGCGGTCACGGCCTCCAGCCTCTCTTGCCTGCGCGGGCTGGTGCTGCTGGGGCTGGCATTTCAGCTCACCACCCTGCTGCTCGTGCTCGCCGGGCCCGTGCCGCCGCGGCCGATGGCCAGCAGCACCATCTTCCGCCCCGATGCCGGCACGGATGCCGGTGAAGTCCCCCCCGTCACACCGCACTCAGACCGATGAACACCACGACTTCAAGCGCTCTGGTTCCATTCGACTTCGAAGGCAGCCAGCTCCGCATCTTCACCGACGAGCACGGCAAACCCTGGTTTGTCGCTGCGGATGTCTGCAACGTGCTGGGCATCGGCAATCCTCGGCAGGCCATGACCCGACTGGATGACGA
>JBAPUA010000195.1:0-21144 GCA_049282435.1 Cyanobium sp.
GGCCAGCACCGCCGCCACATCCCGCAGCCGCACCAGCAGGGTTTCGCCCCCCGGGGGCGGCCGCTGGCCGTCGAGGGCGGCCTTGAGGGCCAGGCCGTCACTGCCGGGATGCTGCAGCACCACCACCGACCAGCCCCGCCGCGCCAGGGCGCCCGCCAACCAGCCGAACTGATCGGCATTGCTGCCCAGACCGGGCAACACCAGCAGCCAGGGCTGGCGCTCAGGGGCGCCCGGCAGCTTCAGGGCCGGCCAGAGATCCAGCGGCAGCGGCTCCTGCCGATGGGCCACCGCCAGCGTCAGGCGCTGCGGCGCGGGCTGGCTGCGTTCGTGGAAAACCAGGGGCCGGCTCTGGCGCCGGGGCAGCGACAACCGCTCCAGATGCCGCAGGGCCTGGCGCTGGCGATCGATCTGCTGACGCCACTGCTGGGCCATCGTCAACAGACCGTCGAGCTGCAGGCTGAGAGTGGGCAGCGGCAGCGCCTGCAGCAGGCTCAGGGTGGTCACCTCGCGATGCTGGCGCAGCAGCTCCTGCAGGGTCTGCTGCAGCAGGACCGTGGTGGATTGTCCCTGCGGCGTGGTGAGCAGATCCCCCAGTTCGGCCAGCATCTGCCCCCCCGCCCAGCTGTCGACCAGCTGGCGGCCGAAACTGCGATCGCGCAGCAGCGGAGCCCGCAGCAGACGCAGCAGATCGGCGCGGCTGTCGGCTTCCAGCAGCTCCAGCCAGACCGCCACATCGGCCCCGGCGGAGCCAAAGCCGCGGGACGCCAGGAACCGGGAGCGGCGCGGATCGCGACTCCAGATCGCCAGCTGATCCAGGCGGATCGGAATCTCGAGTCCATCCAGACGCACGTTCAGCTGCTCCGCCGCCGCCGCCGGACGCCCCGGCCCGGAGCCGGGGGCTGCGATCAGCAGACTGACCAGCAGGGCCCCGATCCGTGGGAGGCCCCTGGGAGAGCGCGGTGACCGCTGGCGACAGATCGGGAAGCGAGACAACGACACAACGGGCGGCCAGGGCTCAGACCTGGTGGCACCAGTTTCCCGTGCCGTTGCGCGATCTGGCACGCATTCGCCTGATCGCCATGGTGGGGGCCGGTGGGGTGCTGTATCTGACACCGATGGTGTTCCACCAGGAGGCCTTCAGCGCCAGCACGGTCACCGAGGGATTGGCCCTGGCCGCCCTGGCCGGCACGGCGGGGCGCCTGCTCAGCGGCGTGCTGCTGGATCGGGGCCTGAGCTGCTCACTGCCGGTGCTGCTGGCCTGCCTCAGTGCCCTGCTGGGGGACACGCTGCTGTTCCAGGCCGAGGGCTTCGGCGGCTATGCCGGCGGCCAGCTGCTGCTGGGCATCGCCATGGGGCTGTACTGGCCGGCGATCGAGCTGGCGGTGCCCCTGGGCTGTCCGCCGATCCCGTCGGCCCGGGGCTTTGCGCTGGTGCGCAGTGCCGATGCGCTCGGCGTCGTCACTGGCGCCCTGATCGGCGCCCTGCTGGCCGCCCTGGACCAGCTGCGCGGCATCTACCTGCTCGACATCAGCTGCCTGCTCACCGTGATGGCGCTGCTGTGGCGCCGGCCCCTGCCGCAGACCCGTCGCCGCCAGGCGCCGCAGGGCCCCAGCCCGCTGCGCTCCTGGCTGCCGCCGCTGCTGCCGATCCTGGCCGTCACCGTGCTGGCCACCGCCCTGCCGGCCCTGATGCAGAGCGCCCTGCCCCTGGATCTGGTGCGGGGCGGCCTGCAGCGCAGCCCCCTGCCGGAGAGCCTGGGGGCCCTGACCATCGGCCTGCAGCTGGGGCTGTTGATGCTGATGCAGTGGCCGGTCGGTCAGGCCCTGGCACGGCGGCCGGTCGGCGCCGGACTCAGCCTCAGCCTGGGCAGCTTCGCCGTCGGCTGCAGCCTGCTGGCGGCCTCGGCCTTCAGTTCCCGGGGCATGGTGCTGATGCTGCTGGCCCAGCTGCCCCTGGCCCTGGGGGAAGCCGCGTTTCTGCCCACCGCCACCGAGGCCGTGGTGGAGCTCAGCCCACGCCGCCATCAGGGCCTGGCCATGGCCCTGTTCTCCCAGTGCTTCGCGATCAGCGCCCTCGCGGCTCCGCTGCTGGCGGGCCAGCTGCTCGATCTGCAGCGCCATGGCGTCGGCCTCTGGCTGGGCATGGCCGCCCTCTGCCTGGCCGGTCTGCCGCTGGTGGGCCAGGTGGAACGCTTCCAGCGCCGCAACCTGCTGCAGGTGCTCAGCAGCGATGGCGGCGATCTGGAGGGGGAGGGCGGTCGCTCGATCCTCTATCGCTTCGACAGCCAAGAGATCTCCGCCAGCGACCCACAAGCCGACCCCAGCCCGCCCCGCAACAACCAGGACGGTGGCAACCAGGTCAGCGACAGCAATCAGGATCCTGGCTGGCCCTGAACGGGGCGTGGTTGAAACCGCTTCGATCGGGCCTGCCCATGGGCAGCCTCGCCATCACGCAGCCAGGGCGGGAAAGCACCAAAGCGTCAGCCTCTGGATCGCACCGATCGAGCCTTGGCTTTCCCCAGCGCTGAACCCTGTCTCTGGATGATCGGCATGGGGTCGTGGCCTGGTCCCCGATCACCGAACCCAGTCCCCCGGGCCATCTCCATCAGAAACTGCCCTGTCAGCCGACGATCCCGGTGCCCACAGAACCGGCAAGGTCTGCCGGACTGGCTTGGCGCCAGGCTCGAGCCCTCCACGCCGGCCAGCGGCAGAATGCATCGCTCGCCCCAGCCTTCAGCCAGGCTCAGGATTCACTGGTCGGCCTGGCTTGCAGCCAGGCCTCGTGCGGCAGGGGTTCGGTGCCGTACTCCCAGTCGTCGTAGTCGGGATCGTTGCGGATCTTCTGGTGCTCCTGCTTCTGCACCTCAAAGTTGTGGGGATGGAGCTCGGCGGCATCGACCCCGGCGGTCGACCCATCCGCCTCGGGGGGATGGGGGAGCGGGGAGGCGTCGGCTGGCGTCATGGCCCGTTCGGCGATTGGGTCCATTCTCCCCCGACCGCGGGCCCGTCCCGGCGAAGCGCTCAGACCGAACCCGGCTGCGGCGGTCTGGAACAGCCCGACTTCCGAGCGGCTCAGACGTTGAACAGGAACTCCATCACATCCCCTTCCTGCACCACGTACTCCTTGCCTTCGGAGCGCAGCCAGCCCCGGTTGCGCGCTTCCGCCAGGGAGCCGGCCTGCAGCAGCTGCTCGTAGCCGACGGTCTGGGCGCGGATGAAGCCCCGCTCGAAGTCGGTGTGGATCACGCCGGCCGCCTGGGGGGCCGTCATGCCGGCCTGGATCGTCCAGGCCCGGGTTTCCTTCTCACCGGTGGTGAAGTAGGTGCGCAGGCCCAGCAGCGCATAGGTGGCGCGAATCAGGCTCTGCAGCCCTCCCTCGCTCACGCCCAGGCCGGTCAGGAACTCCGCCCGTTCCTGCTCCGGCAGCTCGATCAGCTCGGCCTCAACCTGGGCCGAGATCCGCACCGTGCCGGCCCCCTCCTTCGCGGCCAACTGCCGCACCGCCTCCACATGGGCATTGCCCGTGGCCAGGTCGTCCTCTCTGACGTTGGTGGCGTAGATGATCGGCTTGGCGGTCAGCAGCCCCAGGGGACGGACCATGGCGGCCTCATCGGATCCGAGTTCGAGGTTGCGGGCGGCGCCCCCCTGCTCCAGCTCGGCCTGGATGCGGGCGAGGGCAGCATCTTCGACCTGGGCCTCCTTGCTGGTGCGCGCCTGCTTCTTGAGCCGTTCGCGCCGCTTCTCCACCTGGGCCAGATCGGAGAGGCCCAGCTCCAGATTGATCACCTCGGCGTCGCGGACGGGATCGACCGAACCGGAGACGTGGATCACATCGTCGTTCTCGAAACAGCGCACCACATGGACGATCGCGTCCACCTCGCGGATGTTGGCCAGGAACTTGTTGCCGAGCCCCTCCCCCTGGCTGGCCCCCTTCACCAGGCCGGCGATGTCCACGAACTCGACCCGGGTGGGGATCAGCTCCTTCGATCTGGAGATGGCGGAGAGCCTGGCCAGCCGCTCATCGGGCACGGCCACGATGCCCGAGTTGGGCTCGATCGTGCAGAAGGGGTAATTGGCGGCCTCGGCCTGGGCATTGGCGACGAGGGCGTTGAACAGGGTCGACTTGCCGACGTTGGGCAGTCCGACAATTCCGGCTTTGAGCATGGCCGAAATCTACGGGGAACCGGTCCCGGCACCACCACACTCAGGCGCTTCAACCGCGAGACTTGCGCGCAGCCATGTCAGGCCGATTTCCGCTCTGCCCCCCCTGCACCCGGTTGCGGATCCCTCCGCACCGACCCAGCCCGCCCCCGCCATGGGGCCGGAGCCGTTGGCCTCGGAGCCACGGCGCCGTCCCAGGCAGGGCCGGCGCGGACTCTGGATCGGCGTCGCCCTTGCGCTCGCCCTGGTCGGCGGTCTGGGCGTCTGGCAGCAACAGCGCGGTAAAACCGTCCGCAACCTGAGCCCCTTCACGGTGGTGGCCCGCTCCGGGGTGCTGCCGGGGGTCGTCTCCGCCAGCGGTGAGCTCGATGCGGTCGTGCGGGTCAACGTCAGTCCCAAGCGCCAGGGCGTGCTCGAAAGCCTGGCGGTCGATGAGGGGGATCGGGTACAGGCGGGTCAGGCCCTGGCCCGCATGGACAGTGGCGACCTGCGTGATCGCCTGCAGGAACTGCAGGCCAACGCCCGCTCGGCCGCGGCCGAACTGGTTCGCAGCCAGAGCGAACTGCAGCGCAACGAACCGCTATTCAGGCAGGGAGCGATCAGCCTCAATGACCTGAATCGCTTCCGCGCCGACTACCAGATCAAGCGCATGGCCTACCTGGCCGCCCAGGAGCGCCTTTCGCAGCGCCAGGTCGAACGGGACGAACTGATCGTGCGGGCCCCCTTCGCCGGCGTGATCAGCCAGCGCTACGCCGATCCCGGCGCCTTCGTCACCCCGACCACCACCGCCTCCAGCACCCTGGGGGCCACCAGCTCCTCAATCGTCGAGGTGGCCAAGGGCCTGGAGGTGATCGCCAAGGTGCCGGAGAGCGACATCGGCCGCCTGCAGCTGGGCATGCGCGCCAGTGTGCGGGTGGACGCCTTCCCCGATCGCCGCTTCGGCGCCGTGGTGCGACAGATCGCACCGCGAGCCGTGAAGACCAACAACGTCACCTCCTTTGAGGTGAAGCTGAGCCTGCTGGATCCAGCCCCGGAACTGCGCATCGGCATGACCGCCGACGTGGATTTTCAGACGGGCCAGCTGCAGGCCCGCACCCTGGTGCCCACGGTGGCGATCGTCACCGAAACCGGCCGGCCCGGGGTGCTGCTGGTCGGCGAGGATCAGCAACCCACGTTCCAGGCGGTGGAACTGGGGGCCAGCAGCGGCAAGGAAACCCAGATTCTGCGCGGACTCGAACCCAACACCCGCGTGTTCATCGACGTGCCCCCCTGGGCCAAGAAGCGCAAGGCCAACTGAGCTCGCCCCTGCGACCCAGACCAGGGGAGCAGGGGAGAGCCTGACCCAGCCGATGTCCCCATCGAGATTGCGCCGAGCCGATGGCGCCAACCGGACAGAACGGCGCATGCAACCGATGCGCTGGGACGGTCTCAACGCCTGGCTGGCGCCGGGCGGATTCAGCTGGCGGCGTCGCCGCTGCGAACCGCCAGGAAGCGGCGGGCGGCATCGACGATCCGGCCGCTGGCCTGTCCATCCCCGAACGGGTTGTGGGCCCGGGCCATCGCCTCGTAGGCGTCGCGGTTCTCCAGCAGCAGGCTGGTCTCCCTCAGGATCGCCTCGGCATCGGTGCCGATCAGCCTGGCCGTACCGGCAGTGACCGCCTCCGGCCGCTCAGTGGTGCGCCGCAGCACCAGCACCGGTTTCCCCAGGGCCGGAGCCTCCTCCTGCAGACCGCCGGAATCGGTCAGCAGCAGAGTGCAGCCGCGCATCGCCGCCACCAGGCGGTCGTAGTCGAGCGGCTCGGTGAGAAAGGCGCGCGGATGGCTGCCGAGCAGGGCCTGCAGCGGTTCGCGCACGGTGGGATTGCGATGCAACGGCAGCAGCAGGGCGGTGTCGGGGAAGCGATCCAGCACCGCCAGAAAGCCGCGGCCGATCTGTTGCAGCCGTTCGCCCCAGTTCTCGCGCCGATGCACGGTGGCCAGCAGCACCCGCTGCCGCTGCCAGTCGAGGCCGGGCAGCTCGAGCTGCGGCGCCGACTCGGCCATCAGCAGCAGGGCATCGATCACCGTGTTGCCGGTGATGCTGATCTCGCCGATCACGCCGGAGGCCTGCAGGTTGGCGGCGGACTGATCCGTGGGAGCGAAGTTCAACTGGGCCAGCTGCGAGATCAGACGGCGATTGGCCTCCTCCGGGAACGGATCGAACAGGTTGTCGGTGCGCAGGCCCGCCTCCACATGTCCCACCGGGATCTGCTCATAGAAGGCCGCCAGGGCACTGGCAAAAGCGGTGCTGGTGTCCCCCTGCACCAGCACCAGATCGGGGCGATGGCTGGCGAACTCCTGCTTCAGCCCCTGCAGGGCCGCGCAGGTGACATGGGTCAAGGTCTGGTTGGGGGCCATCAGGGCCAGATCGTGATCGGCCTGCAGGCCGAAAAGATCCATCACCTGGCTGACCATCTCGCGATGCTGGCCGGTGAGCACGACCCGGGTGCAGAAATCCTCAGCCGCCCGAAAGGCCAGGATCACCGGCGCCAGCTTGATCGCCTCCGGCCGGGTACCCAGAACGATGGTGACCAGGGGCCGTGAGGGCATCGCCGGGGAGGCCGTCTCAGCCTGGGGAACGGCTTGAACGGCGCCGGTGGAAGCGTGCAAAACCGGGGGGCGGGTCCGTCGATCCTAGAAAGGTGGACAGCCATTTCCCAACCACAGGCAACCACCCGGGGTCGGGGGTGCCAGCATGAATCAGGTCAGAGTTCAGCCCGAAACATGGCCGAATTACCCTTTGGGCTCTCCGGGCCCGGCACCATGGCGCCGCCGCCGGCCAATGCCGCCGCCGCCCATGTCGCCGCCCCCACCAGCGCCGCCGCCGCTCTCACGGAGGCGTCCGGGACCGGTGGTCCTGAAACGCTGGAGTCGATCGTGCGGGTCGCCCACGCCCAGAACTACTCCGACATCCACATCGGCGTCGGCGAAGAGCCCCGCTTCCGCGACCGGGGTGACATGACCCGCACCGGCTGGCCGGTCACCGACAAAATTCGGTTCCGCGATTGGCTGCGGGAGATGCTCACACCCGCCGAGATCGACAGCTTTCTGCGCGAGAAGGAATACGACGGCTCCTTCGATTTTGGCTATGTGCGGGTGCGCATCAACCTGCTGGAGACCCTGCGCGGGCCGGCCATGGTGCTGCGCCTGATCCCCCAGAAGATCGCCACGATCGAGGATTTGGCCCTGCCCCGAGCGCTGGCCGAACTGACCGCACGCCCGAAGGGCATGGTGCTGGTGACAGGCCCGACCGGCTCAGGCAAGAGCACCACCCTGGCGGCGCTGATTGATTACATCAATCGCACGATGAAGCGCCACATCCTGACGATCGAAGATCCCATTGAATTCGTGCACCAGAGCCAGCAATCCCTGATTCGCCAGCGAGAGCTGAACCAGCACACCAAACTCTTCAGCAATGCCCTGCGGGCTGCACTGCGCGAAGACCCTGATGTGATCCTGATCGGTGAAATCCGCGACCAGGAAACGCTCACGACGGCGATTGAAGCCTCCCAGACCGGCCACCTGGTGTTCGGCACGCTCCACACCAACTCGGCCGTGCGCACCGTGGAGCGGGTCCTCGGCATGTACAAGCCGGACGAACAGGAACAGATCCGGCGAGCGGTCTCCGAATCGCTGCTGGCGGTGGTCTCCCAGGGGCTGATCAAGACCGTCGATGGCCAGCGCTGCGGCTATCACGATCTGTTCATCAACATCGATGCCTGCCGCGATTACATCCTGCAGGCCCAGCTTGACGAGATCGAGCAGATCATGGAGCGCAGTGCCTTTGACGGCATGCAGACCAGCAATCAGGCCCTGGCTGGACTGGTCGAAGCCGGTCGGGTGACGATCGAGGACGCCTTGGCCCAGAGCCTCAGACCCTCGGAGCTGGCCCAGAGACTGCGGGGCCGGATCTGAGACCTGGACAGAACTGCAGCGGGCCGGTCGGCCAGTCGCGGGCGCTCAGCCGCGGCGTCAGCTGTGGGAGCTGGTCACGAACCGGGCCAGCACCAGCACGCCGATCCCGACCGAGAGCCCCAGCATCGCCAGGCGGCCGTTCCAGATCTCAGCCTGGGGCGTGAAGCCTCGGCGCCAGGCGTTGAGCTCTTCCTGGGAGACAGGTTCTGGGGTGTTCGCCGGGGCCATGGGGACAGGCGCGAAGGGGACGGACTGACGTTGCCGGGCCGGGCCTGTTGGCAGGGCGACGGATGACCACTACCCTAACGGCATTAAAAACAAGGTTGCGTTTCGTAAAGGCGATCCGCCTGATCGAGGGGCAGCCGTGGCGCCACTCCCAGGGTCGTCGGGCTCAGGCAGCCGGCCTGCAGCCGCTGTTCCGCCGCCAGGGCGATCATGGCGGCATTGTCGGTGCAGTAGGCCAGGGGCGCCACCCGCCAGGCCAGGTCCTGGGCGGCAGCCTGGCGCTGCAGCCGGTCGCGCAGCCGCTGATTGGCCGCCACCCCCCCCACCAGCACCAGGGTTCCCAGGGCCTCGTCGGCGGCGCAACGACAGCTGCGCTCGACCAGCACCTCCGCCACCACCCGCTCAAAACTGGCGGCCAGATCGGCCAGGGGCAGGGGCTCGCCACTGGCCTGCAGGGCCTGCACCTGGCGCAGCATGGCGGTCTTGAGACCACTGAAACTGAAGTCGTAGGGGTGGAAGCCCCCCTCCGGCAGGGACACCCGCCCCTTGGGCAGCCGGAAGCGCTCCGGATTTCCCGCCGCGGCCGCCGCCTGAATCGCCGGACCGCCGGGATAGGCCAGGCCCAGCAGCCGCGCCACCTTGTCGAAGCATTCGCCGGCGGCGTCGTCGCGGCTGCGGCCCAGGCGCCGATAGGCCCCAGGTCCATCCACCCGCACCAGCTCGGTGTGGCCGCCGCTGACCAGCAGCACCAGATAGGGGCCCGGCGGCAACGGCTCCTGTCCCAACTGGGCCGAACAGAGATGACCCTCCAGGTGGTGCACGCCGATGAAGGGTTTGCCGTGCAGCCGGGCCAGGGTGCGGGCGGTGAGCGAGCCCACCAGCAGGGCCCCCACCAGTCCGGGGGCCACCGTGGCGGCCACCGCGTCGACTGACGCCAGGCTGATCCCGGCCTGCTCCAGCACCTGATCAATCAGGGGCGGCAGGGCTTCGAGATGGCGGCGGGAGGCGATCTCAGGCACCACCCCACCCCAGCGGGCATGCTCCTCAACCTGGGAGGCGATGGCGCTGGCGAGCACGCGCCGATCGCGCACGATCGCCGCCGCTGACTCGTCACAACTTGTTTCGAGCGCCAGAACGGTGGTCATCGCCCAGGATCGCCTCTCTTACTGTCCGCTGGTGACATCCTGCCCCTCCGGCAGCCTCTAACCGGCCCCCTCTCCATGCGCCGTCTCTTCGCCGTTCTCCTCTCCGCCTTTCTGCTGTTCGGCTTCGCCCCCGTGGCCCATGCCGAAATCGGCGGTCTGACCCCCTGCGCCGAAAGCCCCCGCTTCCAACAGCGGGCCGCCGGAGCCACCACGGACCAGGCCAAGGCCCGTTTCTCCATGTATAGCCAGGCCCTCTGCGGTGCCGATGGCCTGCCCCACCTGATCGTTGATGGCCGCTGGAGCCACGCCGGCGACTTCATCATCCCGGGCATCGCCTTCCTGTACATCGCCGGCTGCATCGGCTGGGCCGGCCGGGGCTATCTCCAGGCTGTGGCCGGTCGCAAAGATGCCACCATGCACGAAATCCAGATCGATTTGCCCGTCGCTCTCAAATCGACCATCGCCGCCGCCTCCTGGCCGCTGGCCGCCTTCAAAGAACTCAGCACCGGCAAGCTCACCGAAGCCGACAGCAAGGTCACCGTTTCGCCGCGCTGAGCCCAGAGTCTCCCTCCGCAAGGCTTCTGAATCGGCGGTTCTGCCTGGGGATCCTTCCCTAGAGCTGAGCCAAGAATCCTTGCCTCAGGGGATCGACCAGCCTCCTCCTCACGACTCCCCCCCGTAGCCATGAAGAAGTTCCTCACCACCGCTCCCGTCTTCGCTGCCATCTGGTTCACGATCACCGCCGGGATCATGATCGAGTTCAACCGCTTCTATCCCGACCTGCTCTTCCACCCCCTTTGAGTCGAAGATCCTGCTGCCAGCCTGAGGTCAATCGCCAGCGGTCCCAATGGGGCCGCTTTTTATTGTCCAGACTGCGGCCTGATCTCTACCTGGGACCGCAACCCAGGGAGTGGGAAGGCCTGCGCGTCCTGGTCCCGAGATTTCCCAGCGCCCTGACCTATCCAGAGGTCCGCTGATCCGCCAGCCCCATCAGGCGCTCCAGCTGGGCCAGGGCCTCCACCAGGTCGCCGTTCACCAGGCGGGCATCGAACTCGCCGGCCGCCGCCAGTTCAACCCGGGCCCGCTCCAGCCGGCGGGCGATCGCCGCCTCGCTGTCGGTGCCGCGGCCGCGGATGCGCCGCTCCAGCTCCTCAAAACTGGGGGGCTCCAGGAACACCTGGAAGCCGGCTGGGAAGCTGCGCCGCACCTGCCGGGCCCCCTCGAGTTCAATCTCCAGCAGCACCGGCCGGCCCGCGGCCAGCTGGCGCTGCACCGGCTGGCGCGGCGTGCCGTAGAGATTGCCGGCAAACTCGGCCCATTCCAGAAATCCCGCCTCGGCCACCTGGCGCTCAAAGCTGGGGCGATCCAGAAAGAAGTAACTGCTGCCCTCCAGCTCACCACTGCGGGGGGGCCGGGTGGTGGCCGACACCGAGAGCCAGATCAGGGGATGGCGCTGCAGCAGCTGGGCCACCAGCGTGCCCTTGCCGACCCCGCTGGGGCCGGTGATCACGGTGAGTCGACCGGCGCTGTCGGTCACGCGGCTCAGGGCGGGGGGTCAGGGCAGCAGAGTAGAGGCGTGCAGCGGCACAGAGGTGATGCTTCCCCAGCCAGCTGTCCAGGCCATGGATCTGACCACCCTCAAGGCGGTGGTGGCGGAGCTGCGGACCGTCGTGGTGCCGAGCCGCTTCGAGAAGGCCCAGCAGGGCGAAGCCCACGGCTTGCAGATCGCCCTGCGCAGCCTGGAAGGCAGCCACTGGCTGGATCTGAGCTGGCTGGCGGAGGCGCCGCGACTGCTGGCGATCCCGGCGCCGGCGCGCCAGGGGGAGGGCAGCACCCTGGCCCAGCAGCTCCAGCACGGCCTGCGCGGCCTCGCCCTGGTGGGCCTGGAGCAGCTCGGCTGGGAACGGGTGGTCGAACTCGGCTTTGCCGCCAGGCCCGGCGATCGGATTCAACGCAGCCTGGTGCTGGAACTGATGGGCCGCCACAGCAACCTGTTTCTGCTGGACGATCAACGGCGGGTCATCGCCCTGGGGCGCCAGGTGCGTTCGGACCAGTCCCGGCTGCGGCCGATCGGCACCGGCGATCCCTATCGAGCTCCCCCGTCGATGGCGGGCGAGCCCCCCCGACGGCTGGAGAGCCAGGAGAGCTGGCGGCGGCGCCTGAGTCTGGTGCCCGTGAGCCTGAAACAGGCGCTGCTGCAGGCCTACCAGGGCACCAGCCCGGCCCTGATCCGCCAGCTGCTGCCCAGCTGGGACTGGGCTGATCAGCCGGTGCAGACGCTGACTGAGGCGCAATGGCAAAGCCTGTGGGAGCAGTGGCAGGCCTGGTTGGAGGCCCTCGAGCAGGGCCGCTTTGCCCTGCAGCTGGGGAGCGCCGGCGACTACCGCTGCTGGAGCTCCCCAGCGGCCGACCCCGGCGCCCAGCCCCCGCCACTGGCCATCAACCGCGGCCTGTCCGACTACTACGGCCAGCGGCTCAACCAGCGGCTGTGGGAGCAGCGCCGCCACGCCCTGATCCAGCGGCTGCGCCAGGCGATCGAACGGGAACGGCGACAGGCCGAGCAGCAGCAGGCCCTCGCCGATGCGGTGCCAGGCAGTGATGGCCTGCAGCAGCAGGCCGACGCCCTGCTGTGCCTGCCGAATCCCGACCGCAGCCAGATCGACGCAGCCCAGGCCCTCTATCGCCGGGCCCGCAAGCTGCGGCGCTCCCTGGCGGCGATCCTGCCGCGGCTGGAGCGGCATCAGCAACGGCTGCAGGGCCTGGAGACCAGCCTCACCTTCGTGGAACAGCTGGAGGATGGAACCCAGTTGCAGGCCCTCGCCGAGGAACTGGAGTTGCAGCTCAGCAGCCTGCGTCCAGCACGCGGCAGCACGCCGGCCCCCTCCCGCCGGGGGCGCGGCCGGAGCGGAGCCAGCGGCCGGGCGACGCCGGCGGCGGAACCCAGCCCCCTGGAGCTGCGCAGCGCCGGCGGCCTGCGACTGCAGGTGGGCCGCAACCATCGCCAGAACGAATGGATCGCCCTGCGCCATGCCCGTCGCGGCGATCTCTGGTTTCACGCCCAGGAACTGCCCGGCAGCCATGTGGTGCTCAAGGGATCGGAAGGGCAGGCCGGCGAGGCAGACCTGGCAGCCGCCGCCGACCTGGCAGCCCATTTCAGCCGCGGGCGCGGCAACAGTCGCGTGCCGGTGGTGATGGTGGCGGCCGAGACCCTGCAACGCATCCCGGGGGCCGAGCCGGGCACGGTGCGCCATCGCGGCGGCGAGATCCTCTGGGGCGTACCGGAACGGGCCCAGGCCCTGCTGCGCCATCAACCCGGGGGCGGCCCCAGCCCAGAGCCTGCAACCCCTGCCGGGCAGGCCGAAGCGCCGCCCCCGACCTGGGCCTGAACAACGCCTCTGGGGCCCCAGGCAAAGCCGGCATCCAGAGCCAGTGACGCCGGAAGGCCCCTAACCTCAAGGGGTCAGGGATGCCATGAGCGAGAACGAACCGATCGCCAACCCCGACAGGGAGCAGAGCCAGGCCGTGGCCTTGAGCCAGGCTGTGGCGCTGAACCAGCCTGGTGCGACGGCCGCAGATCAGGCCGCAATGGCCCAGGCCCCAGCCCGTGTCGGGCTGGGCGCGCCGCAGGACGAGTTCCCCGGCGAGGTCGAGATGACCCTGGTGGATCACCTCGAGGAGCTGCGGCGGCGGGTGCTGCGCAGTCTGTTGGCGGTGGTGATCGGCGCGGCCGCCTGCCTGGCCTTCGTGCGGCCGCTGGTCAGGCTGCTGGAGATGCCCGCCAGCGGCGTCCGCTTCCTGCAGCTGGCCCCGGGCGAGTTTCTGTTCGTCTCCCTCAAGGTCGCCGGCTACGCCGGCCTGACCCTGGCCCTGCCCTGGGTGCTGTTCGAGGGCCTGGCCTTCGTGCTGCCCGGCCTCAGCCGACGCGAGCGGCGCCTGGTGGCCCCGGCCGTGGCCGGTTCCACCGTGCTGTTCGCGGCCGGGCTGGCCTTTGCCTGGTGGGCCCTGGTGCCGGCGGCGCTCCGCTTTCTGGTCAGCTACGGCGCCGACGTGGTCGAACCGATCTGGTCGATCGAGCGCTACCTCGATTTCGTGCTGCTGCTGATGGTGGCCACCGCCCTGGCCTTCCAGCTGCCGGTGCTGCAGTTGCTGCTCGGGGCCCTGGGCCTGATCGACGCCCGCACGATGCTGGGAGCCTGGCGCTGGGTGATCCTGATCAGCGCCCTGGCGGGAGCGGTGCTGACCCCTTCCACCGATCCGGTGACCATGCTGCTGCTCGGCGGCGCGATCACGGCGCTCTATCTGATCGGCGTGGGCCTGGTCGCCCTCAGCCAGGGCTTCCGGCCAGCGCCCGCCGGCAGCGCCTGAGCCACACCCTGGCGCCGGGCACAACGGCCAGATCCAGGCCTCGGGCGGGGCCGGCAGCCCGACGGATCGCCGCCGCAACTACAGCAGAAATTCGCTGGCCCGGCCCGCCGGCAGCTCCAGGGGCAGGGACAGGGCCTTGCCCAGCCTGGGCTTGTCGCGGGTGGTCTCCAGCCAGTCGCGCACCTGGGCGGCGACCCCCAGGCCATTGAGGGTGCCGACCAACTGCTCCAGGGCCTCGGCGTAGGCCTCGGGGCTGAGCGGAAACGACTGCTGCTCCAGAAAAGCCCACATCACCTGCAGGTAAAGGCGCCCCCGGCGCTGCACCAGCTGCAGGTCGTAGGTGGCCTGCCAGCGGCGGCGCAGCAGGGTCAGCACCTCCTCAACGCAGAGAGGCTGGTTGGCTCTGGAAGATTCGCTGACGGACACGGACGGCGACGGTGCTGCACAACAGCATGTTGCAGCCGGACGTGGGCGGGCGCGATCAGCGCACGGGCCGGGAACCGCAAGGTTCATAATGGGCGCCACGTTGGACCGGACCCCCGGAACGTTGCCCATGACCCAGATTCCTGCGGCCTCTTCGAGCGGTGATGTGCCCAGCATGGGTCGTCGGCAGTTCATGAATCTGCTGACCTTCGGCTCCGTCACCGGTGTGGCCCTCGGGGTGCTCTACCCCGTGGCCAACTACTTCATTCCGCCCCGGGCCGCCGGATCCGGCGGCGGCACCACCGCCAAGGACGAGCTGGGCAACAGCGTCACCGCCAGCGGCTGGCTGGCCAGCCACAAAGAGGGGGACCGCAGCTTGGTCCAGGGTCTCAAGGGTGACCCCACCTACCTGATCGTCGAAGGCCCGGAGGCCATCGGCAACTACGGCATCAACGCCATCTGCACCCACCTGGGCTGCGTGGTGCCCTGGAACAGCGGCGCCAACAAGTTCATGTGCCCCTGCCACGGCAGCCAGTACGACCCCACCGGCAAGGTGGTGCGCGGTCCGGCTCCCCTGCCCCTCGCCCTGGCCCACGTCAACGTCGAGAGCGACAACGTCTTCCTCAGCCAGTGGACCGAAACCGACTTCCGGACCGGCGAGAAGCCCTGGTGGGGCTGATCCCCGCTCCCTGAGCGCCAGCCGTCCCAGCCCCGTCGCCCCCTCCCAGCTTCCGCCGCCCGCCCCTCCCCATGCGTCGTTCCCTCTCCCTTCTGTTCGGCAGCCTGCTTGCCTTCTCGGTGCTGCTGGGTGGCGCCAGCCCCAGCTGGGCCTATCCCTTCTGGGCACAGCAGAACTACGCCAGCCCGCGGGAGGCCACCGGCAAGCTCGTCTGCGCCAACTGCCACCTGGCCAAGAAAATCACCCGCGCCGAAGTGCCCCAGGCGGTCTTCCCGGACACGGTGTTCAAGGCCGAGGTGGAGATTCCCTATGACACGTCGGTCCAGCAGGTCTCCGGCGATGGCAGCCGCACCGGCCTGAATGTCGGCGCCGTGGTGATGCTCCCCGAGGGCTTCACCCTGGCCCCGCCCGAGCGGCTCACCGAGGAGCTGAAGGAGGAAACCGCCGGCGTCTACTACACCCAGTACAGCGACGATCAGCCGAACATCATTCTGGTCGGACCCCTCCCCGGGGACCAGCATCAGAAGATCGTCTTCCCGGTGCTCGCGCCGGATCCCGCCAGCGACAGCTCGGTCCATTTCGGCAAGTACCAGCTGCATGTGGGCGGCAACCGCGGACGCGGCCAGGTGACCCCGGCCGGTGAGAAGACCAACAACGGCGTCTTCAATGCCCCGGCCACCGGCACGGTCAGTGCCGTCACCGCCGCTGACAACGGCGCCACCGTGGTCGAAATCAACACCGCCTCCGGCAGTGTCAGCGAAACCATCCCGGCCGGTCCCACCCTGCAGGTGGCCGTCGGCGATCAGGTGGAGGCGGGCTCGCCCCTGACCAACGACCCCAATGTCGGCGGCTTCGGCCAGCTGGATGTCGAAGTCGTGCTGCAGAACCCTGTGCGCATCTACGGCATGCTCGCCTTCTTCGTGATCGTGGCCCTGGCCCAGATCATGCTGGTGCTCAAGAAGCGCCAGGTGGAGAAAGTGCAGGCAGCGGAGGGCTTCTGATCCCTTCAGGTGTCGCCGAGCCGATGGCTCTTCTGTCCACCCTGAGCTCACCGGGGCCCCTGGTTTTCCAGCTGGGCCCTTTCAGTTTGAGGTGGTACGGCGTTCTGATCGCCACAGCCGTACTCCTGGGCCTGTTGCTGGCCATGGCCCTCGGCCGGCGTCGCGGCCTCGATCCGGCCCTGATCGCCGATCTGCTGCCGGTGCTGGTGCTCGGGGCCGTGATCGGGGCCCGCAGCTATTACGTGGCATTGGAATGGCGCCAGTACCAGGCCAACTGGACCGATGTGTTCGCCATCTGGCGGGGCGGCATTGCCATCCACGGCGCCCTGCTGGGAGGCTCCCTGGTCACGATCCTGTTCTGCCGCTGGCGGCGCCAGGCCTTCTGGCCGCTGCTGGACGTGCTGGTGCCGGCGGTGGCGCTGGGCCAGGCGATCGGCCGCTGGGGCAACTTCTTCAACTCCGAGGCCTTCGGCCTGCCCACAGGCCTGCCCTGGGCCGTGATCATCCCGCCGGCCAACCGGCCGGCGGCCTTTTTGGATCAGGCCAGTTTCCATCCGACGTTTCTCTATGAATCGCTCTGGGATCTCGGGGTCTGCGCCCTGCTGCTGCTGCTGTTCCGCCTGACCAGCCGCGGCCGCATCGCCATGCCGGCCGGCGCCATGAGCTGCGTCTACCTGATGGCCTATAGCAGCGGCCGGGTCTGGATCGAAGCCCTGCGCCTCGATCCCCTCTGCCTGTTCAGCCAGCCCCCCTTCTGCCAGGGCGGCCTGCGCATGGCCCAGCTGATGAGCCTGCTGCTGATCGCCGCCGGAGGCCTGGGCCTGTGGTGGTTGCTGGGCCGCCGCCGGCCCCTGCCCGACCCCAGTGGAGTCACCCCTTGATGCCTTCCTCTTCCACGTCCCCCGCCCCTTCCACGTCCCCCGCGCCGATCGATCCAACGGCGATGGCCGGAGCAGGCGAGCCGGCCCTTGAAGCGGGCCCGACCGCCGTGATGATCGTCGGCGCCGGGCCTGGGGCGCCGGACCTGATGACGCTGCGGGCCGTCCGCGCCGTCGAGCAGGCCGAAGTGCTGGTCTGGACCGACTCCCTGGTCAGTCCCCAGATCGCCGCCCTGGCAGTGGCGGACTGTGAACGGATCCGCACCAGCACCCTCACCCTGGAAGAAGTGATCGCCGTGGTGGTGGATCGCGCCAGGGCCGGCAAGCGGGTGGTGCGCCTTCACGATGGCGACCCCTGCCTCTACGGCGCGATCCAGGAACAGATCTGCCGACTGGCCGATGCCGGCATCGCCGTTGAGGTGGTGCCGGGCGTCAGCGCTTACCAGGCCACCGCCGCGGCCCTGGGCCGCGAGCTGACGATCCCCGGCCTGGTGCAGACGATCGTGCTCAGCCGCACCGGCGGCCGCACCGGGGTCCCCGAACGCGAATCCCTCAGCCAGCTGGCGGCCCTACGGGCCTCCCTCTGCCTGTATCTCAGTGCCCGGCACGTGGAGGAGGTTCAGATCGAACTGCTGCAGCACTATCCCGCCGATACCCCTGTGGCAATCGGCTACCGGGTGAGCTGGCCGGACCAGTGGCTCTCGGTGGTGCCGCTGCGGGAGATGGCGGCTGTGAGCCGCCAGCGACAGCTGATCCGCACGACTCTCTACGTGATCAGCCCGGCCCTGGCCCCCCCCGGGGAGGCCCGCTCCAGGCTGTATTCGGCCAGCCACCAGCATCTGTTCCGCGGTGGAGCCCTCTGAGGCGGCAGACGGAGCAGGGCCTTCGCCAGGCCCACCAGCCATTGACTTCGACCAGGACACCAGTTTCGAGTACTCGGTCGATCACCGGGTCGATGCCGCCGCCAGGGCCAGCTACCTGACGGCGATGGAGCGCCTGCAGGCGGCCGAACGCCTCTGGCCGGGTTTCCTGGCGGCCCGGGGGCCAACCCTGGTCCATTCAGGGGTCATCGAGATCTGGAACACCCGGATCCGCTGGCAGAACCTGGAGAGCTGGCTGGCCTGGATGGACAGTGAGCAGCGGCGCACGATCCTGCAGCAGGCCACCGCCCAGGGCTTCAGCTTCCAGGGCCGCACCAACTGGCAGGGCTACGCCCGCTGGTTGAACCAGCCCCTGGCGGCACGGACTCCGATCTGGAAGATGAATCTGGTCGTGCTGGCGATGATCTATCCCACCGTGATGGTGGTGGCCCGGATCAGCCGTGACTGGAGCCTGCAGCGTCCGATCGCCACCCTGCTCGCCAATGCGATCACGGTGGCGGTGACCGGCTGGTGGCTGATCCCCCTGCTGGCGCGCCTCTATGGCGGTTGGCTCGAAGGGCGCTGGAGTCGCCCCAGGCAGCGCCTGGCCCTGGTCTCGATCCTGCTGCTGCTGGCCGGATTCCTGCTGCTGTTCAGCCTGCTGCCGCCCGGCGGCCTCTGAGCGGGTCCGCCGCCGAAGCTCCCGCGCGGGCCCCCGGCTCGACGCTGGAACCCGACGCCGGTGCCATCGCTCTCAGGATCAGCCAGCGCCGGGCCACCACCGATCCCTCGACCAGGTCCATTCGGCGAGGCGGCTGCAAAACCCCCACAGAGCGGGCAAGCGCCCCCCGGCCGCGGACATCCCCCGCAACAATGGACCCCCGCCCACGCCGCGACCGGTTCCGAGCCGCCCATGCGCCGATCCCTCGGCCTGCCGTTCCTACTCCTGGTGGCCAGCCTGACGGCTTGCCAGGGCCTCAGGCCGATGACCAAGCCGCCGCTGGCCGCTCCAGTCCCCCAGGTCGATCCGGCGCAGCGGCAGGCACAGGCACGGCTCTGCCGTCAGACCAGCCAGACGGTCAGCGACGAACTGGCGGCCCTGCGCAAGGTCGAGCGCCGCTTGAGCCGGCTGAAGCAGCAGAGCCCGCCGGGGCCCTCCAGCGCTCCTCCCGTCTGGGATGAGGCCCTGGAGCAGCGCTACAGCGAGCAGGACCGGCAGCTGGACCGCCAGCGCTACGAGCGCGACCTGGCCCTATGGCAACAGAGGCACGGCGACCGGCAGCTGGAGTGGGAGCGTCGGCACGGCCTGGAGCTGGCCGACGCCCAGAGCGAGCTCAACGCCCGCGCCCGCGGCCTGCGCAAGCTGCGCCGGGACCTGTTCAACGGGCCGAACAGCATCGAAGTGAACCCCGCCACGCTGGCCCAGATCCAGGATTGTGATGACACCGGCTGATCGCCAGGGCGATCAGGGCGACGGAGCCAGCCACAGCCGCTCCAGCCAGTCGACGATCGCCGTGGCGATGGCGGGCTTGCCCCGGTGGTGGCTCTCGCCTGTGGCAGTGACCAACCAGGCGCTCTGGTCCTCGCCGCGCACCTCCTCGGCCCGGTTCGCCACCACCAGCTCCGCACGATCGAGCCTGGCGCGAGCCACGGCCAGCAGCTCGGCGTCGCTGACCCCTGCGAGCACCTTGAAGGTCACCATCGGCAGCCGCGGAGCGGCGGCCCGCACCAGATCGATGACCTTCTCGGTGGGCTCCAGCTCCAGCGCCAGGCAGGACTGACCGCTGGCCAGCTTGCCCGAATGGACCTGACGGGGGCGGTAGTCGGCGACCGCCGCCGAAAAGATGCCGGCCTCGGGCCCTGCCGCCAGCGCCTCCAGCACCCGGGTCCGGTACGCGTCGAAGCTGTCGATCAGCTGATGGGGAAGCCAGGCGGGAGGAGGCGCCGAACCCTGACCGAGCAGCAGCTGGGGATCGGCGCCGCGCAGCAGCAGCTCCTCACTGATCGCCGCCGCCAGCCGGCCGCTGAAGCGATTGACGATGCGACGCACGCCGTCGATCGGCACCGGCGTGGGCCCACCGGTCACCAGGATCCGCCGTCCCCGCAGGCAGCTGCTGCTGACGGCCCGGCAGACGGCCGCCACCAGCACCCCGGCGTCCGGCAGGTTGTGCTTTCCATAGGCATCGCGGGGAGCAATCCAGGTCACCCCCAGCTCGGCCAGGGAGCGGGCCTGGCGCTCCAGGATCGAGGTGTGCAGCGAGCCGTGCATCGTCGGTGCGATCAACAGGCGGGTGCGGCCCTGCTCCAGGCGGCCCAGGGCCGAGGCCAGGGCCGCCGTCACCGGCGTATCGGCGATGCCACTGGCCAGTTTGGCGATCGTGTTGGCCGTGGCCGGGGCCACCAGCCAGGCATCGAAGGGTTCGCTGTCGCTCAGATGCTCGGCCCGCCAGCTCAGCCGGGTGATCAGAGGCCGGCAGGTGGCCCACTCCAGGGCCTGCCGCCCCACGTAGTGCAGGGCCTCGGCACTGCAGAACGCCGTGACCTCGGCGCCACGACGCCGCAGGGCGCGGGCCAGATCGGGGCTGCGCAGGGCGGCGATGCCGCCGGTGACGACCAGGGCGATACGGCGACCCTCCAGATGGCGGGAGACCAGAGGCACGTCATGGTCACCGATCGCAGCGGACTGGGGCGGACTGAAATCCCAGTCGTGATAGCCGGTGGTCACGGGAGGGGCCGGCGGGGGGCAGGGTCGGTTTGCCCATCCTGACCCCTGGCCAGCTGCTCCGGAATCTGCTGACCCTGATTCCGCGACTCGTCGGCAGGCTTGGTCAGCCCGGGGCAGCGGGCAGGCTCCGGCGACTTCAGCCCCGGGTCCGGCCCTGGCAGCGGCGGAGGCAGGCGGCGGAGGGAGCGGCGCCTAGGTGAGCCGCTCGAGCTGGGCCACGGCCTCGAGCTTGAAGCGCAGCCGGGTGCGGCGCTCGCTGCCGATGCTGCAGGCGTCAAGGGGCTGGCCGCCGATGTGCCGATAGACGGGAAGCAGCCGGTCCGTGCAGGTGGCATCGGCGGTTTTCAGACCCAGATCCAGGGCCTGCTGGGCCGCTGTGCGCATGAAGGTGCGCAGGCCGGAGAGATCGGCGTCCCGCCGCGAGAACAGCGCCAGGATCTCGCAATGGCCCTCCAGGGGCGGCGGCGGCTCAAAACCGAGGCTGGTGCTCTGGTGGTCGGCGAGCCGCCAGTTGAGGGCCACAGCGGTGTCCACCTCGCTGAGCGCTGCCGCTGGATCGAGGTCCACGGGATCGCGCAGCACAAGGACGATCTGATCGGCATAGGGAATGCGGGTGCGGAGCCGTCGAGCGCTGTCATCCCAGTGCCAGAGGCGCCGCACCTGGGTGTTGGCCTTGGCCCGGGCGAAGGCGGCATAGAAGGCCCGTTCGTAGCTGGCGAGGGCCTCGGA
>JBAPUA010000196.1:0-3034 GCA_049282435.1 Cyanobium sp.
GCCTGGGCCATGTGGCCCTCGATGGCACCAAGGTGCAGGCCAATGCCAGCAAGCGCAAAGCAATGAGCCACGAGCGGATGCTCAAAGCGGAAAAGCAGCTGGAGCAGGAGATCAACGCCTTGATGCGTAAGGCCGAGATCCTCGATGCCCAGGAAGACCGGCGCTATGGCAAGGGCAACCGCGGCAGTGACCTGCCAGAGGAACTCAGGCGCCGGCAGGATCGCCTGGCCAGGATCCGTCAGGCTCGCAAGCAGATGGAAGCGGAGACCGCTGCGGCAGCGGCGCGTCAACGAGTCGAGGAAGCCGAGGAGGCCAGAGCCAAAGCAGTTGCTGCCCAGGAATCGGATGCACCGGCTGCTGAGCAGGCCGAACTGAACAAGAAAGTCGAGGCGGCAGCGGCCAGGGCCAAAGCCGCGAGAGAGACGGCGATCAAGGCTGCCGAGAGTGCTGGCGTGGAGCAACCAGATCTGGAGCCACTGGCGGCTGACGAGATGCCCAGACGGGGCCTGGCCAGGAAGGCTGACGGAACGCCGATGAGCAAGACCCAGCGCAACTTCACGGATCCAGACAGCCATCTGATGCAATCCGGCGGCTCCTATCTGCAGGGCTACAACTGCCAGCTGGCTGTCGACAGCGACCACCAGGTGATCGTGGCGGTGGGGGTGAGCAACCAGCCACCGGATGTAGAACACCTGGAGCCCATGCTGGAGCGCATCGCGACCAGCGCCGGTGCCTTGCCGGATGTGATGACCTTTGATGCGGGCTACTGGAGTGAGGACAACGCCAAGACCTGCGCCGATCAGGGCATTGACGCCTACATCGCCACCGGCCGACTGCCGCACGGTCAGCCACCGCCGCCGAAACGCGGCCCGCTGCCCAAGGACGCCGACGCCAAAACCCGCATGGCCCGCAAGCTCCGCAGCAAGAAAGGTTCCAAGATTTATGCCCAGCGCAAGGCGATCGTGGAGCCAGTCAATGGCCAGATCAAGGAGGCACGCGGCTTGCGCCGCTTCTTGCTGCGCGGCCTGGAGAAGGTGAACGGCGAGTGGCACCTGATCGCCGCCACGCACAACCTGCTCAAGTTATTCAGATTCCAGCGATCACAGCAGCAGGCGCTGGCGGCAGCAACAGGATGAAGGGCAGTGGCCCTGGCCAGAGCCGCCAGGGCTGATTCAGCCCCACGACGACGGGCATGCTCACCAGAAAAAAGAGCCGCAGCGGTTCAGCTCAGGGTGGCCGTTCATCGTGTCAGGCAGGCTTCTGCTCTATTGGCAACAAACTCCTAGAGGCAGCCCTCGCCTTGGCCCAACCCACGACGACTTTTGGCGGCGCTGGCTGACGGCCCGCGAGGGCCAACCGGTGGTGATCCTCCAGCCGAATGCAGCGGCCAAAACGAATGAACTGGCCTTCCCGAGTACCAACCCTGTTCCGGCCCATGAGCAGCCCTCCTTATGGTTCGCTTACAACGCACCGGAGGCACCCGAAAGCGGCAGCGGAGGCAATGATGCTGCCTGCGAGGCCATTCACACCTATTGATGTGCCAGGGGATTTGATCTAGAATCCCTACTGCGCCAGGAGCAAGAAGAGCAGGCGGACTTCTATTGACATCCCCACAACCCCCATCCGTGGCCAGCAACGCCTGGCTTCCACCCTGGAGTGATCCCGCATGGTCTGTTGCTGCAGCCACACCAATTGGGCAGCTCCTGATCACCCAACTCAAGCAGCATGAGGCGGGTGACCTTGAAACTCCGCTGCCGCAGCTGACCCCTGAGCTATACAGCCAGGTGCATCGCACAGGCGAGCGCGCGCCATTTGAGAGGGTCTATACCGAGCGGCGCAGGCGCCTGGCTCGGGGTGTGATGAGACTTCTACTAGAGCCGGGGCTGAGTGGTGGCCGGGCAGTGCCACGACCCAATGGCCGCTGGTGGGAGTATGTGCTGGCGTCGATTCGCAGTTTACTGGATGAGCCTTCGTGGGCATGGCCGGCCCACGTGAACGACCCCAGTGGCGTCGATTCAGGGGTGATCGATTTGTTCGCAGCGAAAACGGCCCATCTCTGCGCCTCTCTGGTTAGTGTACTTGGCCTCTGGTTGCCGCCGGCCTGGCTAGAGGAGATTCGGCAGCGGGTGGTGGAGGGAATGGTGGTGCCGTTTGTGGCCAATCCGAGCAGCTATGGATGGACGAAAAAAGCCAATAACTGGAATTCGGTTTGTCATCAGGGGTTGCTCGGGGCAGCGTTGGTGATCGATGCCGACACAAGCCGCTTGGAACAGCTTCTAGAAATCTGTCGCACCCATCTGGAGCGGTTTCTGGATGGTTTCACTGCCGGTGGCAGCTGCCTGGAGGGAATCACCTACTGGGAGTATGGCTTCGGCTGGTTTGCCCTACTCAATGAGCAGTTGGAGCAATGGTCAGCAGGACAGGAAAGCCTGATGGCAGGGCGCGAAGCGCGCATGATGGCCATAGCTGCCTTTGGACCCGCCATGCTTCTGAGCAGAGGTCAGCTGGTCAATTTCTCTGATAGCCGGCTGGATATGCCCCCTCGAGCCAGCTTGCTGCGCTTACTCGGGCGGCGGCTGGAATTGCCAAACTGTGAGATTGCGGGATTGAGGCTGTATCAACAGCTGCTCACTGGCGATCTGAACCTGGATGGCCAGCGCTGCGATCTTTTGTATCTTACAAGGCTGGTTCTTGAGGCGCCCACCGTAGGGGAGCTGCAGCACGCCAAGGAGCCTGATGTTGGCGATTGGATCGATCCGAGTGCCCAGCTGGCGGTGTGTCGACGTCTTGATGGGCCAGGTCGTTGCTGGGAACTAGCCGTAAAGGGAGGTCACAACGGCGAGCCACATAACCACAATGACTGCGGCAGTTACCTGTTGAACGTGGATGGCCAGCGGTTTGCGATTGAACTAGTGTACCGTCCCGGATGTAAATGTTAGAATGCAAGGTATCCCCAAGTGCATCAGATCCATGCCTCTTGGCCGCCCAATGCCTCCTCTGGTGCTTTCAGAGGATGATGTTCGTGGACTTCAGA
>JBAPUA010000197.1:0-21993 GCA_049282435.1 Cyanobium sp.
GTCCAGGATCTTCTTGCCTCAGCATTTTCAGGATGATCGCCAGACTGTTGACAGCAATTAACTTGCCCTTGCCATTCCCATCTCTTGCAACTTCTGGTGCGTTACAGAAGTGACAATAGATCAGACGACTCTCGGGAAGTAGCCGCAGCGGTTTCAGAGTGTGGTTCCGCCTGGATGGCTGTGGATGTGGCCCTCGTTATCGACGTCCTGACCGCTCGCATGCAACTCTTGGGGCCTGCAACAGTCCTCACGGATACCGCCCTTGCCCGTAGTCCTGCGCTTCCTTTCAGGCAGTCTTGCCGCTGTCGCTCTCGTCAGTGCGGGGACTGCCGATGGAGAGAGCCTGCACCGGCAGGCTGCAGCAGGCATGGATCACTCACCTGTGACGCTGTCGGAAGCCCTGACGCAACAGCGCAGCGACAGGGCCGAAGTCCCCACAGGCGAGCAGGTCTCAGGGCTGGATCCAGATTCTCCGCAGGTCCTGGAAGAGGAAGCCCGGGAGGGCAACAGCGAAGCGCTGGCCAAACAAGCGCAGAACCCGATCGCCAGCCTGATCAGCTTCCCGATCCAGTGGAACAGCACGCCGGGCAGCCAGTGGGCTCCCCGTGCGCTTGACCCTTCCGCTCAAAGAAACCGCACCTTCAATCTCTGGAATGTGCAACCGGTGGTGCCGTTTCCACTGAACGACAACTTGACGCTGATCAGTCGCACCATCGTACCGGTGATTCAACGCCCCTTGGCAGGAGATACCGATGGAATCGGAATCGGTGATATCAATCCCACCCTGTTTCTTGTGCCCCGAACCCGGGGGCATGTCCAGGTGGGCTTCGGCCCAACGCTGGTGATCCCTTCCGCCACAGATGTCCAACTCAGTAGCCAGCGCTGGAGTGCGGGCCCTGCTGCTGTTGTTGTCTACACCCGGGGGCCCTTGGTGGGAGGCATGCTGATCAACAACATCTGGTCATTTGCCGGAGCTGGGGGTCAGGATATCAACGCCATGTTGATCCAGCCGTTTTTTAATTACAATTTATCGGCGGGTTGGTATCTGATCAGCTCTCCGATCATCACAGCCGACTGGAATGCCGCAAACGGCAAGGGCTGGTCTGTGCCTCTCGGGGGCGGCATCGGTCGTATTTTCCGGATTGGCACGCAGCCATTCAACGCCTCGTTACAGGCGTTCTGGAATGTGGTCAAACCCGAAGTTCTCGGCGACCAGCTGACTGGAGATTTCACTGTGCGC
Organism: Cyanobium sp.; assembly: GCA_049282435.1. Lineage (GTDB taxonomy): Bacteria > Cyanobacteriota > Cyanobacteriia > PCC-6307 > Cyanobiaceae > Cyanobium. Next base: position 1,241 of record JBAPUA010000197.1, read on the forward strand.
CTCCAGATCCAGGCTCTGTTCCCAACCGGCAGGTAACCCTCCAATCACCATGGCAGCTCATGGCGACACCATGGCGAACACGTCAGAGACTGTCAGGCAAGCCAACTGCTGGAGCGGTTGCCTGCCTGGGGCTATCCATGATCGTCAAGGCCGATGGATGCAAGGATTTGAGGCGAAGCTGTACCACTCCGTTCCTGTGACCTGCAGGCAGATCGCAGAATCCAAGCTTCAGCCTCCGGCTGAACTTGCCGGTTCAACCTGCTCGAATGCATCGTGTGCAGCCGATGTTGCGACCGGGGGCATCTTGGTGCCAGGCAGGATTTCAAAATCCGGCGCGAACTGAATTAGCACGGCCTGCAATTGCTCAAAGATTGTCACATCCCCCTCAAGCCTTGCCCTGCCGTCTTGGACAAGCTGCTCAAATTTTGCCGTTCCGGACATGATCAACTCCAGATCACTTCGATTGACGATGATAGCAAGATCGGGATTTGGCAATTCAAATCCCTTGACGTTGGTCAAGGTAGAGTTGCTCATCTCAATGATAAATTTCTCATTATTATCGGGAGTAAACAAATTAATCGTAAACTGCATATCTCTTGCTTTTTGGCTGTCCAGCCGGATACCCAGGAAGTCGAGCAACAGATCGGTGGACATGGCCTGCACGGTGTCCGGATTGACAGGCTGGGCGGTCACACCGCTGGGGAAGCCATTGCGCAACTCGAATGCCGCAGCAAGGAAGCTGTTGCGAACGCTCGGACTTTCTTTCTGGTAGCCAATTTGTTCATAGACATCTGCCAGGAGGTCCTTGGCCGCTTGATTGCGAGGCTCAGCATAAACAAGCTTGTTAAGGATTTCCGTGGCACTTAGATCATCACCTTTGTCGTGCAAATCCTTGCCCTTGGCCATGATCTTGTCGGCACCCCCCATCATCTCAACATAGAGAGGCGCGGAATCACGCGGAGATAGGGGCATCAGATTTGCAGGATTGGCATCCCAATAGCCAAGGTAACGGTTGATCACCGCCCGGCTGTTGTGCTCCTCGGAGCCGTGATAGCTGCGAGCTGCCCACTGTTGCTGCAAAGATTCGGGAAGCTTATAAACATTATGGATTTCGTTGATGGTGACACCTTGATTGGCCTGATGCAGCACTTCGTTATGTAGATGTCCATAGGTATCGCGCTGAACACGCATCACATCCTGAATCCTGTCGTTGCCCCAGCGCGGCCAGCTATGGGAAGCAAACATCACCTCAGCTTCCTTGCCAAACATGTAGAGAGCTTCACTGATCTTCTTTGACCACTCCAGGGCATCACGCACGAGTGCCCCACGGAGAGTATAAATGTTGTGAATCGTGCCACAAATATTTTCGGCGGCCCAGAATGCTTTCCAATCCGGAAAATAGGTGTTCATTTCTGCAGGAGCTTCCGTGCCGGGGGTGTTTTGAAACACCATCCGCACTCCATCAATCTCCAGCTCTTCGATATCAGCTTCAATCGAGCGAGTGGGTTCAATCAGCCCGACCTTGCCTGCTGCGATGTTTTTGCCGATCGACTGATCCACATGACCAAAGGGACTCCGCGGCAACAGCAAGCCATACTGGAAATAAGCCCTCCGATTCATTGCCGTTCCTGTATAGACATTCTCGGCAATCGCGTGTTTCATGAATTCAACAGGTGCCAGAATCTGCACCTTGCCGCTTTTGACATCGTCTTCATCCACCACTCCGCGGATCCCACCGAAATGATCGGCATGGCTGTGAGAATAAACAACAGCGACAACAGGTCGCTGACCAAGATGTTCATTGACAAGCTCCAGTGCGGCCCTGGCGGTTTCCTTACAGGTCAGCACATCAAACAGGATCCAGCCCGTATCACCTTTGATGATGGTCATATTGGCGAGATCAAAGCCGCGAACCTGATAAATCTTATCGGGAACAACTTCGTAGAGCCCATAGGCCATGTTCAGAATGGCTTGGCGCTGCAAGGACGGATGAATGCTATCAAAGACACTGTCGAAGCCTCGCAGCAGGAATTCGTAGCAACCCATATCCCAGGCCACATGGCCTGCTTCCGCCATGATCTGTTGATAGGGGGGAGCCGCGATGAAACCCTTCTGTGACTCTTCAAAGTCACGCCTGTCTTCAAACGGTAGATTTTTGCGCAGACCGCTTTGAAACTGAATCGTGAACGAGGATGGCGGCTTGCCCTTGGGATCAAAATGCTTGAGGTCAACATGCTTGGGGTCAGTTGCGTCCGCGCTTGTGCCAGTTGCATCTTGAATCGTCATCCTGGGGCTCACGGCTAACTTCAAACTAGCACGAGCAAGCCTTCCAATCAGGCATGGGCAGCGACACGAAGATCTATATTTGATTTCACTTTGCTTCTCAATTCAGATAGACAATTGTTCAGTTTCAGGCCCATTCTTTGTGGCCAAATCAACCGCTTCGCCGAGTCAGTTGAGGCCTGCCCGTCCTGACCCTTTCAACCGCTGCAGGCCTGATCGAGTCATCCTCCCCTTCAGTTCGGGAAAGGCTGGCTGACGCCAGCGAGAAGGCGATGCCATCGACGGTTCTGTCCTCCCCGGACTCGACAGCCGGCCATGACCTCCATGCTGAAATCGGGATGCTCGATCAGGCCATCGTCCAGGGATGGCAGGTTGGGCACTGACCTGGTACTTCTTTCAACAAGGCAATCGATGGCAGCGCTGACAACTCTCATCAGGGTGATGCTTCTGGCGAAAACGAGAACAGGAGCACCAGCTGCGCAGCGCAGCACCCCCATACCCTGAGATCTTTCGGATTCAGCTACCCCAAGGCAATCAATCAAAACTTCACGCCCTTGCCATCGCCCCCAGGGCTGATCCAAAGTCGCTACTGATGAGGTTGGTCCTTCCTGAGCGACACGCCTGGCCGTTGCCACCACTGACTGCTCAGAACCAGGGCCGAAGTCAGAGCGCAACGCCACCCGGCAAACCGGAAACTTTGAAGCAGCCCTGCCATCGCCCCAGGCCCGGATGCCGAAAGTCCATCGATTGTCCATGGGCAGACGGACACCTATCAGCCGCTGTCCAGGCCTTTGTCCCATCCGCAACAGCAACCAGAACCATGCAGATAAAGCTGATCTGCAACAGTCCAGCAAATTTACAGTGCGCAATGACCCTGAGCCTGGCGACAAGCCAGGGCCGTTCTCCCGCCCGCCAGCTCATGAAAACTTGTTGAAGCCAAGGCATTGAAGCGTATCCAGAATTGCGATTTTCTCGCGAGATGTCCGTGAGTATCAGCATCGCCAAAACTCTGTGACACGGCCATATCTTCAATCAGTTGGCTCAGGAGCGCGAGACACGACCAAATCCCTGTCCATGCCGATCGATTTTCGCTCGAGGTGATCCGTTGTGATGCCGCCCCGCCCAAAGGCGCATCTGCGCCCGCGCCGATCCGCGTGACGACCTGGTGGTGCCCCAGGTCGGAGCCTCCAAGCAAGGAGAAAAGTTGAGGCCGGTTGCCGCTTCAAAGCCAGCGAAACCCGCCGCACTGTTGAGTTCGCAGACCTTGGCATGGCTGGCGTCCAACAACAGATCCCCAGCGGCGAGGTCCAACTGCCATGCAGCGGCCCGATCCAGAGCCAGCCGTTCGCTTGTCGCACTGCGCCCATGGGCCTGGCCTTCACCCCCTCGGTTGATCGGGGCCTGAAAGCGGCCATGGCTGCCGCCCCAGAATCACCCCCTGAGGTCGATCCAGGCTGGAGAGCATCGCCGACGACACCCGCAAGTCCACCGGGATCACGGCCCGACAAATGCTTGAGCGGAGGTCTCAAGAGCCTCCCCGTTGTTCGAAATCCCCTGCACTGCGAGGGGTTTTGGAGATGGGGGTCGCGGGGATCGAACCCGCCTTAGGCGAATTATGAGTTCGCTGCATTCACCAGATTGCTAGACCCCCGCGACGGCTGGCGCGGCCCCGGGGACTACCACATAGCCCGTACCGGACGGTTGCTGCTGACGGAGCGATAGGCGCCGCTGTCAACGCTGGGTTCGGGCACGGGGGCCAGGGCGGCAGCACCGAGGCTGGAGTTGTAGATCCCGATCAGATCGGAGGTGCGCAGCGGCATGGGATTGGACTGGTCATCCAGCAGCACCCGGGTGGTGTTCTCGATCGCCGTTCCATCCCAGATGAGCGTCTGGTCGCCGAAACCGAAGCCCATGACCTTGGTGCCATCGCCGCCGCCCATGGCGATGCCGAACAGGTCCGTCACCTGATGGGTCAGGTCGACGCCGCGGGCATAGGGGGAGGTCCAGCTGTAGGCGCGGCGCTCCAGCAGCTCCGGCGGGGTCTGGACGATGCCGCAGCGGGTCACCTCCACGGGTGACTGGGGCACGCTGATGGCTCCCGACGCTTCGCGGGTGCCGACGATCGGAGCCTCGAGGCTGGTGGTGCAGAGCACCGGCCCCGCCGCCGCGGGCAGCACCGCCACCAGGGCCGAGGCACCAGCGCCGGCGGCGATGGCCAGGGTCTGGAGCAACCTGTGGACAGGGCTGATGGCGGGAACCGATCGGGATGCACCCGAGCGGACGGCTGGCTGTCCGCCAGCGGGCTGGAGCGCGCCTGGGCCGGTGTTTCGTGCCATCGATACTCCGGCCACTCAGGTCCTCTCACGCTAGGGACAAACTAGCGAGAGCCTGACTCTCCCAACAACCATTCAAACGCCGATGGCCATCCCGCCCACCGAGCCCACCAGCCCCAGCAGCCACGGCCTCGCCCTGGCGGCAGCCCTTGACCCGGCCCTGGCCCGGACCACCCTGCTGGGGCTGCTGGCCGAGCGCGCCTATCGCCACGGCACCTTCACCCTCGCCTCGGGCCGCACCAGCGATCACTACGTCAACTGCAAACCGGTGAGCCTCAGTGGCCCGGGCCTGGCCCTGCTGGGCCGGCTGCTGCTGGAGCTGGTGGAGGAGCAGGCCGCCGCCGTGGCGGGCCTCACCCTCGGCGCCGACCCCCTGGTGAGTGCCGTGGCGATGCAGGCCGCCCTGGTGGGCCGGCAGCTCGATGCCCTGATCGTGCGCAAGGAGGCCAAGGGCCACGGCACCGGCGCCTGGCTGGAGGGACCGCTGCCGGCGCCGGGCAGCCGCATCACCGTGCTGGAGGACGTGGTCACCACCGGGGGCTCGGCCCTCAAGGCGGTGCGGCAGCTGCAGGAGGCGGGCTACACGGTGGAGCGGGTGGTGGCGATCGTCGATCGCCAGGAGGGGGGCGCCGAGGCGATGGCCGCCGCCGGGCTGGATCTGCGCAGCCTGTTCCTGCTGGACGAGGTGGCGGCCCTCTCCAGGGCTGGCAACCAGGACCGTGTCAGCACCGAGGCGGGCTGAACCATGAGCCCCATCTCCAGCGACGCCGACCTCGCTCGCCCCTGCCTCTGGGATTGGCGACCCGAGGGCCCCTGTCGGCTGCAGCGGCCCGTGGGCCTGCTGCGGCTCGAAGGCCCCGACAGCCTGCGCTTCCTGCACGGCCAGACCAGCCAGGATCTGCAGCTGGCCCGGCCGGGTCAGTGGCTGGGCACCTGCTGCATCAGCCCCACCGCCCGCCTGCGGGCCCTGGCGGAGGTGCTGATCGTCGACGCTGGCGCCTGGCTGGTGATCAGCGAGGGCGATGCCGCGGCCGTGCGCCAGGCCCTCGATCGGGTGCTGTTCCCCGCCGACGACGTGCGCCTGGGCGCTCTGGGCGAAGGACTCTGGATCGAACCGCTCGACGCCCCGCCGGGAGCGAGCGGTTCGGCGGACCAGTGGCAGGCCCTGGAGCCGGGCCCCGGCTGGCGGCTCGGCGGCAGCGTGGTGCTGCCCGCAGGCGCCCCCCTGCCGGCCGAACTGGCGGAGCTACGGCCTCTGGCGGCCGACGAGGCGGAGCGCTGGCGCCTCTGCCAGGGGCGACCGGCGGCCCCGGGCGAGATCAACGCAGACTGCAATCCCTTCGAGCTGGGGCTGGCGCCGCGGGTGAGCCTGGGCAAGGGCTGCTACGTGGGCCAGGAAACCCTGGCCAAGCTGGCCACCTACGACGGCGTCAAGCAACAGCTGCGGCGCTGGCACGCCCCCTCGGCGGGCGCCGGGGTGGCGCTGGCCCCGGGAGCGCCCTTGCGCGGCCCCGAGGCTGAGCGGGCCGGCACGATCACCTCCAGCCTGGAACTGCCCCCCGGCCAGGGTTGGATCGGCCTGGCCCTGGTGCGGCGGACCTGCCTGGAGGCGCCTCTCCTGTGGGCTGGCGAAGGGACGGAGGCGATCGAGCTGCAGCTGTCACGCCCCCCCAGCTTCGTGCCGCCGCCCGTCGGGGCCGGCGGCGGCGGCAGCTGAGGGCCAGGCAGCTGCGGATCCCCCCCCCCCCAGCTGCGTGAATCCCGGGCCCATGGGGACCCGGGCAGTCCCTCGGCAGCACACCGCCCAGGGACTGGGGTTCTGCCGGTCCGCGCGGAGTTGTTCCGGGTGATCAGGAGGCCGCTTGGAGAGATTCGCGGCCGCCGGCTGAGCGGATCTGCGGGGCGCCTGCTGGAGCCGACCCGACCATCGGCTCAGAGCCCTTCTTGCTGCAGCAGCCAGTGGGCCACCGTCCAGGTGGCGCGGCAGTCGTCACGGTTGTAGAGAAAGATGCGGCCCAGCTGCAGGCGGCCGCGCCGGGGCAGGCGTCCACCCTGGCGCCACTGGCGCCACCACAGCAGGCAGCGGGCGCCGTCGACGCCGCTCTGGCTCCAGCGGAAGCCCCGCCAGCCGGCCACCGCCTTGAGCCCGTAGCTGTTGACCGGCAGCAACCAATGGCGCCGCAGGCGCTGATGCACGTCGATCAGGCGGGCGCGCAGGCGGGCCCGTTCGGCTTCGTCCACCCCCTGGCGCTCCGCCAGCCGCAGCAGCCCCACCGCCTCGGTCTCGCCGTAGTGGAGCAGAGGCCAGTCGGGATAGCGGGCCAACAACCGGGCCAGACGCTGCCAGAGCCGCGCCTCGCCGTGTTCATAGAGAGCGAGCAGGGGCTGGTAGTGGCCGGCGCCGGGACCGCTCAGTGGCAGCGGCGCCGCGGGCCAGCGGCCATCGGCGCCGCGCTCGAGCCGCAGGAAGCCATGCAGAAAATCATCGCGGGCATCGGGATCGGACTCGATGTCGTAGATCAACACCCCCGGCGCCGTCGCCAGCTCCGGCAGGGCGGCGCTCCAGGGGGCCCCGGGCGGGGCCGGAGTGCCATCGGCGCCGCGGCGGCACGGCTCGCCGCCGGCCTGCACCAGCGCCTGGGCCACCAGCTGGGCCGCCACCTCGCGATGCTGCTCGCCATGGACGGCCAGCGCGTCGGCCAGCGTCTCCGGATCCGCCGCCGCCAGCTCGGCCAGGCTGCGCACGCCCAGCTCCAGCAACAGATCGCGCCGCTTGCCGCCGACACCGCTGACCTCACTGAGATGACCTTCGGCGGCGGCCTCGGCATCGCAGAGGCTGCGCCAGCTGCAGAGGGTGCACTTCTTGCGATCGTTGACCAGCGGCGGCGGCACGGGCCGCGCCAGATCCTGGGCCAGGCGCTCGAGACTCTCATCGAGCTGGCGCTGCAGCGCCGGGCCCAGTTGCAGCGTTTCGCGCTCCAGGCGACGATCGCCGCCGGCGACCACCAGCGCCTCGGGCACCGGCGCCTGCTGGCGCTCCGCCAGCAGGCGCCCCCAGAGGGCGAGCTGCAGCCGGTGTTCGCGGGTGAGGCGCCGGCCCTGACGGGCCAGCACCGGCCAGTAGGCGTAATCCCCCCAGCGGCTCTGACCGGGCAGCCGTTGCAACAGGGTCGGATGGGCCTGGAGCTCCAGCCCGGCATCACTGCGGCCCTGGAGCCGCAGACCCATGACGCCGTCGGCCCCTGCCCGGCAGGCGGCCTCGCCATGGCCCGGCCGGGTGGGCAGCAGATTCTGAAGACTGCGCAGCTGATCATCCAGGGCCAAGGCCCGATGGGCGCTCCACTGGCGCCGTTCGAGCGGGCCATGGCGATCCAGCCAGGCCCGGCGCTTGCAGCGCAGCCAGCTGCGCAGCAGACGGTCGGTGAGCAGCTGAGGAGCCATCGCTGCACGCTAGGCGGCGCGGTGGCCTGCCCCGAGGCCGTCACGCGGTCCCAGCGCGAGAGGGCACAGGCCTGCTACATGCAAAGCAGCTCGATTGCGCTTTACCCATGGCTTCTGCTCCCCTCCCGCTGGAGGCCAGCCCGATCGTCTTCGGCACCGATGGCTGGCGCGGCATCCTCGGGGTGGACATCACCGTGGAGCGCCTGCTGCCGGTGGCCGCCGCCGCCGCCCGCGAGCTGGCCCACAGCGCCCCGGCAGGCCTCGACAGCCTGGAGGTGGTGATCGGCTACGACCGCCGTTTCCTGGCACCGGAGCTGGCCGAGGCGATCGCCGCGGCGGTGCGCGGCGCCGAGCTGGTGCCGCTGCTCTCCGACAGCCCCACCCCTACACCGACCTCCAGCTGGGCGGTGGTGGAGCGCCAGGCGCTGGGGGCGCTGGTGATCACCGCCAGCCACAACCCGCCCGAATGGTTGGGCCTGAAGATCAAGGGGCCGTTCGGCGGCTCGGTGGAGGGGGATTTCACCGCCCGGGTGGAGCGGCGCCTGGCGGCCGGCGGCATCACGGTGCCGGTCGCCGGCGACACCGAGCGCTTCGATGCCCTGGGTGCCTACGTGGCGGGCCTGAGGGCCAAGGTGGACACCGGTGCCCTGGCGGCGGGCCTGGAGCGGCTGGGCCTGCGGGTGATCGTCGATCCGATGCACGGCTCGGCGGCCGGGGTGCTGCCGGCGCTGCTGGGGGAGGGGGCGCTGCAAGCCGGCGTGATCAGCGAGATCCGCTCCAACCGGGATCCCCTGTTCGGCGGCCATCCGCCCGAGCCGCTGGCCCCGTACCTGACGGAGCTGATCGAGCAGGTGCGGGCCTCGACGGCGGCGGGCAGGCCGGCGATGGGCATCGTCTTCGATGGCGACGGTGACCGCATCGCCGCGATCGACGAGAACGGCCGCTTCTGCAGCACCCAGCTGCTGATGCCCCTGTTCATCGACCACCTGGCCCGGGCGCGGGCCCTGCCGGGCACGGTGATCAAGACCGTCAGCGGCTCCGACCTGATGGCGCTGGTGGCGGAGGACCTCGGCAGGACGGTGATCGAGATGCCGGTGGGGTTCAAGTACATCGCCGCCGAAATGCTGGCCGGCGAGGTGCTGGTCGGGGGTGAGGAATCGGGTGGGGTGGGCTTCGGCATGCATCTGCCCGAACGCGACGCCCCCTTCGCCGCCCTGCTGCTGATCGAGGCCCTGGTGGAGGGCGGTGTACCCCTGGGTCAGCGGATCGACGCCCTGCAGGAGCGCTGCGGCGGCGCCGCCCACTACGACCGCCTCGATCTGCGCCTGGCGGACATGGCGGCCCGCAGCCGCCTGGAGGCCAGCCTGGCCGAGGCGCCGCCGACCCTGGTGGCCGAAGCGCCGGTGCTGGAGGTGATCTGCACCGATGGCGTCAAGCTGCGGCTGGGAGCGAACCACTGGCTGATGCTGCGCTTCTCCGGCACCGAACCCCTGCTGCGGCTCTACTGCGAAGCCCCCAGCCCCGAGCGGGTGTCCGAGGTGCTGGACTGGGCGCGGCAGCTCGCCGAGTCGGTGTAGCCGCCTGGCGCCCGCGCCGCTCGCCCGGGCCGCGCCTCACTGCCGCCGGCCGGTGAACCTGCTGGCGTTGCGCGGACCCGGCGGCAGCGCCGAGAAGACGGCCGCTGAAAGACCTGCCGCTCCCACTCCTTGCACGTCCCGGACTTCACGTCGCGCGCTTCTGTTCGCAGTCTTCTCTGACGGGAGGCTCAGGACAACCCAGGCATCCGGACCAAAGGGCTCATCAGATTCATGCCCTTGTCATGACGACCAGTTCTCGATGGAGAGTTGTCCAGAGTCTCCTCAGCGATCTTCACCCCAAAGCCTGCATCCAACAGCCTTCACCCCAGCTCCTGCACCTATGGCCGCCCCCGTCCCCACGCCCCTGGTGATCGCCAGCGGCAATGCCGGCAAGGTGCGCGAGTTCGCCCATCTGCTGGCCGACCTGCCCCTGGAGATCCGGCCCCAACCCGAAGGGCTGGAGGTGGAGGAGACGGGCACCACCTTTGCCGAAAATGCCCGGCTCAAAGCCACGGCGGTGGCGCTGGCCACGGGCTGCTGGGCCCTGGCCGACGACTCGGGGCTGGCGGTGGACGCCCTCGGTGGCGCCCCTGGGGTGCATTCAGCCCGCTACGCCGTCAGCGACCCCGAGCGGATCGAGCGACTGCTACGCGAACTGGCCGCCGCCACAGGTGCCCCAGCCACGATTGCCACAGACACCGGTGCCACAGACACGGGTGCCACTGAAACGGTTGCCACTGAAACAGTTGCCACTGAAACGGGTGCCGCTGGAACGGTTACCCCAGACCCAGCTGGCGGTTCCAGGGGTGCCCCCGCCAGCGAAAGTCCGCTTCCCCCGGCCCCCGTCGGCGATCCTGCCGTGCCCGGCCCCCGCCGCAGCGCCCGCTTCACCGCCGCCCTGGCGGTGGCCGACCCCAGCGGCGCCATCGTGCTGGAGGTGGAGGGGCACTGCCCCGGGCAGATCCTGGAGGCCCCCCGCGGCAGCGGCGGCTTCGGCTACGACCCGGTGTTCCTGGTGCCGGAAACCGGCCTCACCTTCGCCGAGATGGACAAGGCCACCAAGGGGCGGATCGGCCATCGCGGTCGCGCCTTCGCCCTGCTGGAGCCGGAGCTCAGGCAGCTGCTGGGCTGAAGCGCCATCCCCTGGCAGTCCCCCGGAACGTCCCCGGACGGCCACGGCTGCGGTTCGCAGCGGTCCGGCTCGACTGGTTCCTCCACCAGCACGAGCCACCTGAGGAGACTCTGAAAAACCGACATTTCGGTACCCAAGTCAGCCGAGAGCCATTGCCGCATCAGGACTTCATTGATCATGGCTCCGGGTTTCCAGAGCCTCCCGGAAGCGAACCGGCCTGGAGCCAACCTGCCCTGAAGGACTCGTCCAGCTTCTCGGAGCCGGATGCCAGGCCAGAGGATCGACGCTCCACACCACTGAGGTCGCCTTGGCAACCTGATTCGCAGCAGGAGCGCATCAGCCAAATGGCCAATTGGGCGCCAAAATGCCTTTGAGATGCAAGGGCCACGCTCATGACATCGATCTCCACCCCATCCCCTCGCAAGGGCCGCACAGCAGGCGCCACGAAGCGCTTCAGGCTCACCGGTAACTCCATTCAAAAAGAATAGACATCCAGCACGAAATCTCCTGGAAAAAGATTTCAGTTCTGGTCTTCAGCCTCAACGCTGGTCTTCGAATTCTGCGCATCGCCAAAGCGATGGCCATCCGTCACCTGCCGATGTCATGCGACTGAAATCATTGGCCGATGGGCTGGCCGTGATCCAATGAAATGCGCCTCGCCGGCGTCCACAGGACACAGCCCAGAAAAGCGACCGGAACCGGCAGAGAAGATAGCAAAAATACGACGGAAGGCCACACCAATCAAGTCGCGAATGAAGCCTGCAATCAAGACTTTCGTTCAAACTGTCCCCCAAGCCGTCCCCCTTGCTGAACGACCATGACCAGCGACACCGAAACCAGCCCGCAGCAACGTAGCTTTTCCGAATCGGAGGCCCAGGGTTGGTGCTCCGATGAGCAGGGACTGGATGATCCCAGACCCCTGGAACCTCGCATGCGGCTTGTGAGCAGCGAACAGGGTTGGGGATTCCATCCCCGCGCCGAAATGCTCAATGGGCGACTGGCGATGCTTGGCTTTCTGACCGGCGTCCTGATCGAGTTGGTCACCGGGCAGGGCATCTTGCAACAGATCGGGCTCAAGGCGCTGCTTCACCAGTCCTGACTCAGGCGATGCCAGGCCCCTGGCCTCCCAGCCCTGCCACCAATCCTCGACAAAGCATGCATTCTGCCTGAATCAGGAGACGAGCCATGCAGTCTTACCCCGTCCCAGATCACACCGACGCCCATGGGCAGCCAGGGTTCGGTCCTGCTCAACACCGGCACCCGTCCATTCTTCAGCCAGCCGGAAATCGAGGCAGAACAGGTGCAACGAACCTGAGCCGCTTGACCTGGGACGCAAAACATCCTGCTCCAAACAGGTCCCATTCCATCAGAACATTCACCATGAAATCCACCACCCCTCGCTTCGGCTTTGTCGCCTTTGCCGAACTGTGGAACGGCCGCCTCGCCATGCTCGGCTTTGTCATCGGCATCACCACCGAACTGTTGACCGGCCGGGGAATCCTCTCCCAGATCGGCCTGCGCTGAACGGCCCCGCTCAGGGACTGGACCGATCGGGCAGCATGGCGGCCACGATCTCGGAAACAGCAGCTCCCAGCAGCGGTGGCGCTGCGACGGTGACGCTGCGGCGGTGATCACGGCCATCACCAGCGCGGACAGGCGCCTCTGGCTGAGCTCTGCCTGTCGAACCCCGGGCAGGAGACTTCGGCTTCTGGCGGGCCCTGCGAAGCCGCCCCACCAAGGAGCGCCAGAGCCGCCACCAGCCCCCTAGACTTAAAAAGAACTTATCAAAGTTTTTCATGTCAAAAGCTCAGCTAATCGCTTTCTTCGCCAAGGTCGACGCCGATCCCGCTCTCAGGCTGCAGGTGGATGCGGCCACCGACGCCAGCGCCGTGGTGGCCATCGCCCAGACCGAGGGCTTTCTGTTCTCGCCGGCCAGCCTCAGCCGTCACCAGCGCGGCTGATGGACGGGGCGGCCTTGAGCCGTTCCTGCCTGCGGCCTGGACTCCAGCCACGGGCAGAACCGTTCAGGTCTGGGGGTATCCCGTGATCCGATGGCCTGCCGGGATGCGAACAGGATGAGGTGGGCCGAGCCTTGGACCGGATCCAGGCCACCACCGAGCCCCCTCCCTCAGGACGACGTCCGGCGGCGCTCGCGTCGATCGCGCCGATCTGGATCTGAAGCCGGGGTTCTGAATCCGGGCCGCTGGGTTCAGCCCACCCCCAGATCCCCCACGGCGCCGATCCACTGGTGCAGGCTCCAGTCGACGCTGCCACTGGTCAGCATCGGGTCCTGGCGGATGAGGGCTTCAGCGGCCGCGTGATCGCGGGCCTCCAGCAGCAGCAGCCCACCGCCGCCGGGACGCCCGTCGCCATCCACCAGATAGCCGCTGCTGATCCGCACGCCCCGCCGGCGCAGCTGCTCCACCCAGGCGCGATGGGCCTGCAGGTGGGGAACCACCTCGGCGTGGGGCAGGCGGATGGTTTCGGTCTTGATGAACCAGGGCATCGGCAGATTCTGGCGGGCCTGTGCAAGCCGGCTGTGGTCAGGCTGAGCGCTGCGCCGCCCACCGCAGCGGAGCAGGCCGCCCTGGCCGGCGCAGCGAATTGCCGCCGCCAGCTGACCGCCGCCCACCAGCCGCACCACCATGGAGATCTGTCCAGGCCACGGCCATGACGATCCCTGCCGACCTTGGCGGCCGCCTCTCCAGCCATGTGCGCCGCATCCCGCCGCTGGTGGCGGCGATGGCGGTGCTGGGGGTGGGGATGGTGCTCTCCAGCGCCATCCTGGTCAAGGGCATCCGCCGCGCCAATGACACGATCACGGTCACCGGCGCCAGCACCGAACGCATCCGCAGCGACCACGTCGACTGGAGTGTGTCGGTGGCTGCCAGCGGCCCCAGCCAGCAGGCCTCGTATCAGGCCCTGCAGCCGCTGGTGAGCCAGACCGTGGCCTTCCTGGAGGCCCAGGGCATCCCCAGTGATCAGATCCAGCGTGAGGCGGTGCGCTCGGATCGGGAGGATCAGCGCGATCCCCGCAGCAACGAACTGCGCTCCACCACCTGGACCAGCCGCCAGGAGATCCGGGTCAGCAGCGCCGATGTCGACAAGGTGCGCGCCGTGGCCGCCGCCGCCGGCGAGCTGATCGGCCAGGGGGTGCCGCTGACGATCAATCCGCCCGCCTTCACCTACTCGAAGCTGGCTGAAAAACGGGTCGACATGCTGGCCAAGGCCACCCGCGACGCGGCCGAGCGAGCCCGGGCGATCGCCCGCGAGGCCGGCAGTTCGATCGGTCCGATCACCAGCGCCGACACCGGCACCTTCCAGCTCACCGCGCCCAACTCCACCGAGGTCGGCAACAGCGGCTCCTACGACACCACCACCGTGGACAAGGACATCACGGCGGTGATGGCGGTGACCTTCAAGGTGCGCTGAAAGCAAGGGCGCCGGCAAGGCACGTGCGCGAGGTGCGCTCAGCGATCTCCCCTCCGCGAAGGCGCCTGAAGCCAGAGAACCCGGGGACAGGGAAAGGGGAACGAGGCTGTCCTGGGACCAGCTGCGTCGAGAATCGGGGTGATTGGAGGAGCCGATGAAGATCGCCCGCTACCGCGACCCCGCAGGGGTGGTGCACTACGCCCAGGTCCACGACGACGGGCGCCAGGAGCGGCTGATCGGCAATCCGCTGCTGCCCGATGGCAGCGTGCGCCCCAGCGGCGAGGAGGCCCGGATCGCCCGCCTGCTGGCGCCGCTCGAACCGGTGGCGATCCTGGGCATCGGCGTCAACTACCGCCGCCATGCCGCCGAGTTCGGCGCGGCGATCCCCCAGCATCCAGTGCTGTTCCTGAAGCCGCCTTCGGCCCTGCAGCATCCCGGAGCTCCGATCGAGCTGCCCACCAGCCTGGCCAGCCACCAGGTGGATGCCGAAGCCGAGCTGGCGGTGGTGATCGGCCGGCGCTGCCGCAATGTGTCGCGCCAGGAGGCCCTCGCCTATGTGCTCGGCTACAGCTGCGCCAACGACGTCAGCGCCCGCGACTGGCAGAAGCGCCCCGAACTGGGCGGCGGCCAGTGGTGCCGCGGCAAGAGCTTCGACACCTTCGCCCCCCTGGGCCCCTGCCTGACCCTGGCGGCGGCGATCCCCGATCCCAATGCCCTGCGCCTGCGCGGCTGGCACAACGGGGTGCTGGTGCAGGACGCGAGCACCGACGACATGATCTTCGACGTGCCCGCCCTGATCGCCTTCCTCAGCGGCAGCACCACCCTGTTGCCGGGCACCGTGATCCTCACCGGCACCCCTAGCGGCGTCGGCATGGCGGCCGACCCACCCCGCTGGCTGCGGCCCGGCGATCAGGTGGAAGTGGAGATCGAGGGCATCGGCAGGCTCAGCAATCCGGTGATCGCGGAGCCCGGGCCTTGAGCGCGACCACGCGGGGCTGGTGCCACCTGCAGCCGCAGAGCGTCGGCCTGCTGCAGGGGTTTGCAGGCTCACTGGGCCTGGTGGCGCTCGCCTCACTGGCCACCGGAGTCACCGACGCGCGTCGCTCGATCCGCCGCGACCGGGAATCCGGGGCCCTCGCCGTCGCAGAGGGCGGCTACGGGCTGCTGGCCCCACTCACCCTGGCGGGCCTGACCCTCTGTCCCCGTGGCTGACAGCGTGGTTGATGCGTGGGTTGACGCCATGGGGGACACCGCCGCGAACAGCCTCGCGATCGCCCTGGGCGCCAACCTCGGCGATCCCCCCGCCACCCTGGCGGCGGTGCGGCCGCTGCTGGCGGCGGTCCTGGAGAGCTGGTGGCCGGGGCCCGGCCGCCCCCGCCTGCGCTGGTCGCCGCTGTTCCGCACCGAGCCGGTGGGCGGACCCGCCGGGCAGCCCGACTTTCTCAACGCCGTGCTGCTGGCCGATCCGCTGCCGGCCGTGGCCGCCGATGCGGGGCTGGCGCTACTGCAGGCCCTGCAGGCGCTGGAGGCCCGCTTCGGCCGGCAGCGGCTTGAGCACTGGGGGCCGCGCAGCCTCGATCTCGACCTGCTCTGGTGCGGCGCCCTGAGCCTGGATCGGCCCGAACTGAGCCTGCCCCACCCGCGCCTGCGCGAGCGGGCCTTCGTGCTGGTCCCGCTGGCGGCGCTCGATCCAGCGCTGATCGTGCCGGGGGATGGGGTGGTGCCGCTGGCCAGCGTGCGGGAGCTGCTGGAGGGGCTGCCGCCGGAGGTGCTGGAGCCGTCGCCGGAGCGGCTGGGGAGGGTGGCGGGCTGGCCGGAGTGAGAGCCACACGGCCAATGAGCGGGAAGGAGGCCCTCTCCCCAAAGGGAGCACCCCCCTGACATCCTGGAACTCCCCACAGACCCCGCCCCGCCATGGCGTCCTGGCTGGTCACCGGCAGCAACCGCGGCATCGGCCTGGCGCTCTGCCGCCTGCTCCAGGCGCGGGGCGACCGTGTGATCGCCGTCTGCCGCACGCCCTCGGCGGAGCTGCAGGCGCTGGGGGTGCGGATCGAGACGGGGATCGAACTCACCAGCGCCACCTCCCTGGAGGATCTGGCCACGCGCCTGGCCGGTGTGCGGCTCGACGGCGCCATCCTCAACGCCGGCATCCTCGAAGGCGACGACCTCGAGAGCTTCAGCGCCGAGAGCCTGCGGCGGCAGTTTGAGGTGAACGCCGTGGCGCCGCTGCTGCTGGCCCGCGCCCTGCTGCCCAACCTGGCGGCGGGCTCGAAGCTGGGGCTGATCACCAGCCGCATGGGCTCGATCGACGACAACGGCTCCGGCGGCTACTACGGCTATCGCATGAGCAAGACGGCCCTCAACATGGCCGGCCGCTCCCTGGCGGTGGATCTGCGGCCCCGCGGCATCGCCGTGGCGATCCTGCACCCGGGCATGGTGGCCACCCGCATGGTGGGCTTCGCCGGCATCCCGCCCGAGCAGGCGGCCGCCGGGCTGCTGGCGCGGCTCGAGGCCCTCAAACTGGACAGCAGCGGCCGCTTTCGGCACGCCAACGGAGAGGAGCTGCCCTGGTGAACGACGCCTCTAACGAGCCATCAGGGTCCGCCCCAAGGAATCCGGTGGCTGCGGCGAAAATGCCGAGCCGGCCGGACTCCGGCGCGGCCTCCGGGGCGCCTGTCGCGCCGGCCCGCCCCCTGCCCCACACCAGCGCCGTGACCGGCGTGCTGGAGGCCCTGGCCTTCTTCCGCGATCCGGAATTTGCCCAGAAGCGCTTCGCCGAATACGGCAACGTGTTTGCCACCAGCCTGCTGGGGCAGCCGCTGGTGTTCATCCGCGGCGGCCAGGCGATCGGCGATCTGCTGGCCCAACCGGACGGCTGCGAGGGCTGGTGGCCCGCCAGCGTGCGCCAATTGCTGGGCAGCCGCTCCCTGGCCAACCGCAACGGCCCCGATCACCGCGCCCGCCGGCGGGTGGTGGGGCAGCTGTTCTCGGCGGCAGCCCTGCGCCGCTACAGCCCCGGCATCGTGGCCCTGGTGGACAAGCTGGCCGAAGAGCTGGCGGCCGCCACCACGCCGGTGCCCCTGGTGGACCGGCTGCGCCGCTTCGCCTTCGCCGTGATCGCCTCGGTGGTGCTGGGCCTGAAGGGCGACGACCGCGAGGCCCTCTTCCACGACTTCGAACTCTGGACCAGGGCCCTCTTCTCGGTGCCGCTGGCGTTGCCTGGAACCCCCTTCGCCCGGGCCCTGCAGGCCCGCCGCCGGCTGCTGGAGCGCCTCGGGGCGGTGCTGCGCCGCAGCCGCGAGCGCGCGGCGGCCGGCGAACCGCTGGCCGGCGGGCTGGATCTGCTCAGCGGCGGTCTCGATGAAGCGGGCCTCCCCCTCGATGACGCCGACGTGGTGGAGCAGCTGCTGCTGTTGCTGTTCGCCGGCTACGAAACCACCGCCTCCTCGCTCAGCTGCCTGATGACAGCGGTATTGCAGCACCCGGAGCTCGAGCCCTGGTGGCAGCCGGAGCTGGCGACGCTGCCCTGGCCGCCCGCCCCCGA
Organism: Cyanobium sp.; assembly: GCA_049282435.1. Lineage (GTDB taxonomy): Bacteria > Cyanobacteriota > Cyanobacteriia > PCC-6307 > Cyanobiaceae > Cyanobium. The sequence continues at coordinate 18,983 of JBAPUA010000197.1, forward strand.
ACAGGCCGCCAGCGCCTACGACCCAGCGGCCGCGCCGAAGCTCGCGGCCCTGATCAACGAGGTGATGCGGCTCAACCCGCCGGTGGGGGGCTTCTTCCGCCGCACCACCCGCGAGCTGGTGCTCGATGGCGTGGCGGTACCCGCCGGCCAGGTGGTGCAGGTGGCCCTGGCCGCCTCCAATCGCTATGCGGGTGCTGCCGTCCCGGCCATCCCCGGCGATCGGCGTGAGCGGTCCGCTTCGTCCGATCGGAACGACCTAAGTGACCCGAACAACCCGCAGAAACCGACCAACCAAGAGGCGCCACCTGCCAACCGAGGCGAGCCCCCTGTTCGGGTTGAGCTGAACGATCAGACTGGGCTGGACGTACCAGACGACCTGGCGACCTTCCGCCCCCAGCGCCACCTGGAGCCCGGCAACGCCCCCACCCTGCTGCCCTTCGGCGGCGGCGAGCGGGTCTGCCTGGGCAAGGCCCTGGCGGAGCTGGAGATCCGGCTGATGGCGGTGGGGCTGCTGGGCCGCCTGAAGCTGCGGCTGGCGCCCGACCAGGACCTCAGCCTGCAACTGATCCCCAGCCCTTCACCCCGAGGGGGCCTGCAGGTACTGCCGCTCACACCCCTCGAGCCTCAGACCGGCACACCCGTCGCGCACACCCTCGCGGATCCCTCGCTCGCGGACTGAGCGGCTGCAGCCCCGAAAGACTCAGCCGATCGGCGCCCGAGCTCGGCAGGACGGAACCCCCAACCCGCCAGCGTCTCCCCCAGCGCCTCCGCCACCGCCCGCGGAAACACCCCTTCCTCCGGCCGTCACACCGGCCCAGGGCTCGAAGATCTGCAACGCCAGCTGCACCCCATCCACCACCGGGCAGCCCCGCTGGCGGGCCGTGACCAGGAAGGGCGTGATGCGTGGCCGGCAAGCCCAAGGAGCGGGTCACGGTGGCGGCCACCTCCTGGCCCTGCTCCTGGCGCCATCGCCCGGCCGGCCCCAGCGGCCCCCAGCATCACCACCTGCTGATCCTTCAGGAGCGCCCCCATCGCGATCGCCTTCACCACCCCCTTGCCGTCGTTGTTGTGGCCGATCTGGCGGGCGTTCTCGATGGTGATGGAGTTGCTAACGCTGACCCTGAGAGGCAGGCAAGAAGTGTAGGGTGGCGAAGCTGAATGTTGGCGGTGGCCTGTTCACTCGAGGTCTGGTTAGGCGGTCACTTTGACTAAAGGGATTTAAATGAAGATGGAGCTTCATCTAATTCAGCCAGGTCAAGCTCAAGCCTAGTAAGTCCGGAGTCCGCGATGGCTCCTACCGTAAATGCGCCCCAGGCATCTAGAGTCAGCTCAGCTACACCGTTTGGACCAACAGCGACAACGGGCTTCGAGTTGGCAAATGTGTCGTGGAGAAAAAACTGAACCGATCCCTTTAAGGGATTTGCTTCAGGATTAAGAGACCTGAGCTTCAGATAGACTCGGCAGTTTCCAGCATTTGCACTTTGAATCACTTTAGCCTCAAGTTTTCGGCTATCACTCTCAGCTTGTCCAAAAACACCTTTCCAGGGATCATCAGGTACGTTGCCAGGTGAGATCTCCCCCAACGTGTTAACCGCTTCGGAGTGAGCATGCTCATGCCCTAATTTTCCGCCTTGACCTGTCGCGGCAGCCTGCGCATTTTCTGCGGTTATGCGGGCTTGTTCTATTTTTCGTTCGAATTCGAGCTTAAGATCGCCGTATGCTAGAGACTTGACATCTTTCAATAAAAGCAGGCCGCCTGCTACGCCAAGGTATAGGAGCGTCTTCTCGTCGATTAGCGTACCAGCTCGTACACGAACCTTATCGTCTGGATGCCAGACCCCTACGACCACGCGGGCAATGGCCAAAGCACCACATATAAGGGCCAGCAGAGTAAGCACCCTTTGCAGGGTATCATAACGAGGCTGCTTAATCATGCGCCCAAACCAAGAGATCCAATAAAAATAGCAATTAGCGGCTCAATGTCAATAACTCCATTGGAAATGAATACAAGACTCAACTTGAATCACTTGAAAGCGCCAAAGCCATTGGCATTGCCGTTGCTTCTGCTTTCGCCAGATTTGTCCAGTCCAGCACGGTCCTGCTAACGCTGGCCATCACCTGGCCGCAATGATCTCAGGCAGGAACAAGAAATGCCCTGGAGGCGGCTCTGGTGAATGGCATGGTTAGTTTGCGTCATGGGATTCATGCAAAAGCACGCCAACCTCTGCCTTTAGAACGATCAGGTCTGAGTAGACAAGCCCGAAAACTGCATCATCATCAACTGCTCCATAATCATGAGCAAGCAAATTTCGGAAATCAACGATCGCACGAGAATTAGATATGGAACGAAACAGCCTTTCGTCGAGGGCTCTGACCCTTCTAAGCGCCTCACCAATAATGATGAACTCTCGCTCGACAGCAGATCTCACGGCACGCTTACTTCGGTACTCATCCAGCGGGATTCCGCTCATTACGTCCTCAATAGAGTTGCAGGCATCAAAGACATCTTGCAAATAGGCAGATACATCACGTGCCATAGACCAGCTTCTTTGTTCGATCAATCTCGTTGGCAATGACTTTGTTCTTCACCGCTCCCTTCATCACCAAGTCAACGTCGGATTGGAAGATGTTCCTAAACGCCTCGCGAGCGTCAAGAAAGACATGGAAGCGCTTGGTGATTTCTAATGGCCCAAACTCAACCAGAAGGTCAATATCGCTTTCTCCAGGTCTGAAGTCCTCTCTCAAGGCTGAGCCAAAAACAAACAAACGCTCAATCCCGTATCGCTGGCAAGCAGCGGCGATCTCTTCAAGCTTCTCGTCAATGGGGACTGACATGACACACCTCCTCAGAATATTGTAACCAGAAACCCAGGGAGGCCACCACAGGCAGGGCTGATTCAAAGTGTGTCACAAGTGCCCTGGCCAGGCCTGCGCGCATGCGTTGAGGTCGGTTGCATGGCTTCCTCCTTGTGCCCGATCCCTCCATTTCAGCCGTCACCGACCTCGACCTG
>JBAPUA010000198.1:0-8230 GCA_049282435.1 Cyanobium sp.
GGCCAGCACCCCTATTCGTTTTCGGCGGCAGGCGCCCCCGCCCGCTTGGGCAGGGACCAGGGCCGCCGCTGGCCAGCCGGAACCCCTCGGCCCAGAGACGCCCATCGGCAAGCAGCGACCCGAACAACCTGACTGGCGAACCGGTTGGCCCTGGCCCCGCGCTGGTGATCGAGCCCCTGCGGCCCGGACAGCCAGGAATCGACCTGACGCTGCAGCGGCGTCAGGTCGATTCCTGGGCCTGGCGCGGACGACCCCAGACAAAGCCTGACGGCCAGCTCGCTGCGCCACATCCCCGGAGCTGCAGAAGGGCTGCAAGCGACCCGAAGCCGCCTGGCGATGGCGGCGACCCCTCCCCCGGAAACCGGTTCCAGAGCGAGACTCGCGGGCCCCAATCGCAATCTGCATGGCCCTTCCGGCCAACAGATGCAACAAATTCATCGGAATTCATCCTGAAGATTTTGCCGGTCCTGGGCGCCGCAAAGCCAGGTTTTTCTCAGTCTTGGCAAGGCATCTGATCACACCGCGCCGGGCCCGCCGCCAGGTCCTGCCTGCCCCCGACAGCGCTCGGGGCCGCCCGCGGCGCAGCGGTGGGAAGCAAAAACACGGAGAATGGCTTCCACTTCCAGAGCTGCAGGGATGAGTTCCCCAGCAAGGGAAGTCAACCCTGAACGCTTTCTGCGTACCCGCCGACCGCCCCATGAAGCCCTGCATCCTGCTGATCGAAGACGACGGCGACATGCGAGAGCTGGTGGCGGGTCATCTGGAGCACGGTGGCTTCGACGTGCAGCGCGCCGATGACGGCATCAAAGGTCAGGCCCTGGCCCTGCAGTACGGGCCGGACGTGATCCTGCTGGATCTAATGCTGCCCAAGGTCGATGGCCTGACCCTGTGCCAGCGGCTGCGACGCGATGAGCGCACCGCCAAGATCCCGATCCTGATGCTGACGGCTCTGGGCAGCACCAAGGACAAGGTCAGCGGCTTCAACTCCGGCGCCGATGACTACCTCGCCAAGCCCTTCGACCTCGAGGAGCTGATGGTGCGGGTCAAGGCCCTGCTGCGGCGCTCGGAGCGGGCCCCGCTCTCCACGAAGCACAACGAGATCCTCAGCTACGGCTGCCTCACCCTGGTCCCCGAGCGCTTCGAGGCCATCTGGTTCGACCAGCCGGTGCGGCTCACCCATCTGGAGTTCGAACTGCTGCACTGCCTGCTGCAGCGCCACGGCCAGACCGTGGCCCCCTCCCTGATCCTCAAGGAGGTCTGGGGCTACGAGCCGGACGACGACATCGAGACGATCCGCGTGCACGTGCGCCATCTGCGCACCAAGCTCGAGCCCGATCCACGCAAACCGCGCTTCATCAAGACCGTGTATGGCGCCGGCTACTGCCTGGAACTGCCCACCGGTGATCAGCTGGCCGCTCTGGAGCCGGTGATGCGCGACGCCCGCGCCGCCCGCCTCAAGGCCGCCAGCGGCCATGCGGGCGATGGCAGCGAAGCGGCCTGAACTTCAGGGCCGGATCCCGGCCATTTCCAGCAGGGCCACCTCCCAGGCCAGCCGCGGCTGCACGTAGGCGCGCAACTGACGCCGCAGCTGCTCCAGCCGCTGCAGATCCACCGCCGGTCCCCGCCGCCGCCACAGGGCCAGCTGCCACCAGCTCAGCAACCACAGCTGCTGCTCGCCGTCCAGGGCCTCACTGAGATCCCGGGCCAGAGCCAGGGCCACCAGGGGATCACGATCCAGGGCCAGCAGCCGCTCGGCCAGGCCCTCCGGCAGCTCCCGCCAATGGCGGCGATGGTCGAGCAGGGCTCCGGGCGAGCCGGCCGCCAGCTCCAGCAGTTCGGGGGGATCGGGCCGCGATGGCGATGCCGCGGCAGCCGACGGGTCGGAAGCGACGGGCTCCCGGGCCGCTTCGTCCACACCGCCGGCCCCGGAGGCCGCCGCTGACTGGCTGACCGCCGCCTTGCCGGCACCTCGCTTGGCTGTGGCTTTGGGGGCCAGAACCGCGGCGGCGGCAGGCGCTGCCACCGGCATGGCCGCCAGCACCTGGCTGACCAACTGGCCGGAAAGGCGCACGAAGGGGATCTGCTGGCAGCGGGAGCGGATCGTGCTGAGCAACTGGTCCGGTGCGGCACAGATCAGGATCAGCATCCCGGTTCCGGGCTCCTCCAGGGTCTTGAGCAGGGCATTGGCGGCCCCCTCGGCCATCGCCTCGGCCCCCTCCAGCACCACCAGCCCGCCAGGGGCCTCCACCGGATGGCGAGCCAGGAAGCGGGTCAATTCGCGGATCTGCTCGAGGCGGATCTGGGGGGCACTGCGGCGGTTCACCCCCTCCGCCAGGGCCTCGGAGGCCTTCACCAGCCGGCCCTGATGCTGGTAGGTGGGCTCCACCCAGAGCAGATCCGGATGGTTGCCCTGGGCCAGGCGGCGGCGCAGGGCCGGCAGCCCCGAGCACCAGGCCTGAGGACCGGCCACCACACCTTCGAGGAAGCGCAGAGCTGCCAGGCGCCGGCCGACGCCATCGGCGCCGACGAACAGATAGGCCGGGGCGATCCGGCGCCGCTCCAGCGCGGCCTCCAGCAAGGCCACGGCCCGGGGCTGACCCAGCAGATCGGCGAACAGCTCAGCCATTCAGGCTCCTGCTCCCCGGCAGGCCCGGGGCCTCGGCCTCGAACCCCACAGAGGCCGCCGGGGAGGGCGCCGCGGGCCCCTGATCGCCGCGGCCGAGCCGGGCCTGGATCAAGCGGCGACAGGCGGCCGTGACCTGGGGCAGCGGGGCGCTGGCATCGAGCCGCAACCAGCCGCGCCGCTCGGCCAACTGGCCGAAGCCGGCGGCAACCCGGGCCAGGAAGGCCGCACCGCTGGCCTCGATCCGGTCGGCCGCGCGGCCCTGGCGGCGCTGCAACGACTGCTCAAGCGGAAGATCGAGCCAGAGGGTGAGATCGGCCCGCAGCCCGCCGGTGGCGATCGCTTCGAGCTGCTCGATCAGGTCCAGCGACAGACCCCGTCCATAGCCCTGATAGGCGGCGGTGGAGCCGGTGAAGCGATCGCACAGCACCCAGTCCCCTGCCTCCAGAGCCGGCAGGATCGTGGCCTCCACGTGCTGGGCCCGATCGGCCGCATAGAGCAGCAGCTCCGCCGTCGGGCCAGGGGAGGCCGCCTCGGGCGGATGCAGCAGCAGGCTTCGCAGCGCCTGGCCCAGGGCCGTGCCGCCGGGCTCCCGGCTGACCACCAACCGAGAACCCGGCGGCATCAGGCCGCTGCCCGGCAACCACTGGCGCAGGGCGTCGAGCTGGGTGGTCTTGCCGCAGCCGTCAATGCCCTCCAGCACCAGGAAACGCCCCCGCAGAGGCCGAGCGGCAACAGCGGCGGCGGCATTCAACCCGTCGGACTCCGGCGGCGGCCATCCTGCAACAACAGGGCATTGACCACCACCGTGATCGAACTGAGGGCCATCAACAGGGCAGCCAGCGGCGGCGTCAGCAGCAAGTTGAAACGGGGCAGCAGCGCCCCGGCGGCGATTGGCAGCACAATCAGGTTGTAACCGAAGGCCCAGACCAGGTTCTGGCGAACCTTGGCCATGGTGCGGGCGGCGATCTCCAGGGCGTGATCCAGGCCCTCAAGGCGATCCCCCATCACCACAAGGGCCGCACTCTCCTGGGCGATCTGGGTGCCGGTGCCGACGGCCACCCCCAGATCCGCCGCCGCCAGGGCCGGGGCGTCGTTGATGCCGTCCCCCACCATCGCCACCGCCCTGCCCGCGCGTTTCTGGGCCAGGATTCGCTCCAGCTTCTGCTCCGGTCTGAGCTCCCAGGCCAGTTCCGCGTCGGCCAGCCCCAGAATCCCGCCCAAGCGGCGCACACTCGCCTCGCGATCGCCGCTCAGCAGACCCAGGCGCAGCCCGCGACGGCGCAGCGCCACCAGGGTGGCGGCGGCATCCTCGCGAGGCCGATCCTGCACGGCCACCAACCCCAGCAGCTGGCCGGCTTCGGCCACCGCCAGCACCGTGGCACCGCCGGCTTCAAGAGCCTCCTGACGGCGGTGGGCCCGATCGCTGACCGGCACCCGGCAGTCCACCAGCCAGCCCAGCCGTCCCACCAGCAGGCTGGGCGGCCCATCGGCGGCGGCGGATTCCAGCCAGCCCTGCAGACCTTCCCCCACCACCGTGCGGCAATCACCCAGGGGCAACAGCGGCAACTGGCGGCGCTGGGCCTCCTGCAACAGGGCATGGGCCAGGGGGTGGCGGCTCTGCTGTTCGACGCTGGCCGCCAGCTGCACCAGCCGATCCGGCGCCGACAGAGGGCCGGGGGAATCGTCGCCGGCGAACGACTCGATCGCGGTCACCAGCGGGCGACCCAGGGTGAGGGTGCCGGTCTTGTCGAACAGCACCACCTGCAGACGGGCGGCCATCTCGATCGCGTCACCTCCCCGGAACAGCAGGCCGGAGCGGGCGGCCAGGCCCGATCCCACCGTGATCGCCGTGGGGGTGGCCAGACCGAGGGCACAGGGACAGGCCACCACCAGCACCGCGATCGCCAGCTGCAGGGCCAGGGCCAGGGGGGTGCTCGCCCTGGCGCCGAACACGCCATGGCCGGCATGCATGCCGGCCGGAGCCATCGCCGCCATGGCCGGATCCGCCAGCACACCGGGCCAGAGACGGGTGCCCCAGAGCCACCAGAACAGGAATGTGGCCAGGGCCAGAGCCAGCACCAACAGCGCGAAGCGTCCCGCGACCCGATCGACCAGCCGCTGAATCGGCGCCTTGCGCGCCTGGGCCTGCTCCACCAGATGGACGATGCGGGCGATGGCGCTGTCGGCACCGCTGCGCAGCACCTCCAGCACCAGGGGCGCCTCCAGATTGAGACTGCCGGCCGCCAGCTCGCAGCCAGCGGCCGCCTGCAGGGGCAACGGCTCACCGGTCAGGGCGGAGATGTCGACGGCCGAGGCCCCCTCGCGCACCACGCCATCCACCGGCACCCGATCGCCGGGCAGCAGCCGCAGCCGGTCCCCCGGCCGCAGCCCCCCCACCCGCACCTGGCGGGGAGGACCTTCGCCGAGCAGCAGCAGGGCCTGGTCAGGCTGCAGGCCGGCAAGCTCCTCGATCGCCCGGCCGGTGCGCCAGCGGGCGCGCTCCTCCAGGAAGCGGCCAGCCAGCACGAAGCCCAGCAGCATCACCGGCTCATTGAAAAAACAGGGCCAGCCGCTGCGCGGCAGCAGCAGACCCACCAGGCTGGCCAGCCAGGCGCTGGCGACACCCAGTCCCACCAGGGTGTCCATGCTCGGCATCCCCGCCAGGGCGGAGCGGGCCCCCTGCACCAGGATGGGGCGGCCGGGGCCGGCGAGGGCCAGCGTGGCCACCAAGCCGTGCAGCCAGGGACTGGCCAGCAGGCCCCAGGGATCGTGCCACGGGAGCTGGCCGGCATCGGCCAGATGACCGAGACCCGAAACCAGCACCAGCACCAGGGCCACCACCAGCTGGCGCCAGCGCTGCCACCAGTCCCGCTGCTTGCGGCGCTCCTGGAGGCTGCGGGGCAGGCCCTCGTCACCCTCCCGCAACCGGGCCGGGAAGCCGAGGGCCGCCAGGCTGGCCAGGAGCGGGGCGAGGGGATCGGCCTCGCCTGGGGCGCCTGGGACGGCCCCGTCAGCGACCGACAAGGCAGCGGCTGCCGCCGTGGAAACAGCTAATGGCGTGGCAACAGCCGATGGCGCAGAAACAGCCGAGGCCGAGGACACCGTTGCCAGGGCGGGGTCCAGCTCCAGCCAGGCCGTGCGGGTGAGCAGGTTGACACTGGCGGCCCGCACGCCGGGCTGCTGCAGCAGGCGCTGCTCGACGGCGCGCACGCAACCGCCGCACTTCATGCCGTCCACCTCCAGCAACAGAGTCAGGGGCTGCTGGGCAGGAGCTGCCGGTGACGACGCGACGACAGCGGGGCGGGGCTGGCGCTGCTGGGAGCCAGCTCCAGGATGCCCGGGCGCAGACGACACACCGGCCGGCCGCTCGCTGACAACCTCCTCCCGGACAACCTCCTCGTCCCGGACGGAGCCGTCAGGCCTCGGGCTGGGGCCCAGCTCGCCGCGGGAGGACCGATCGAAAGCGGAGGGGGGCAACGGCAGGAGTGATCGGACAGCCGCAGCCAACGCTAGGGAGATCCAGCTCACCGGGCCGCCTCCCGCGGGAACGGGGCAGGATGGTGCTCAGATCCAGACAGCCCGCCGTGCCCCGCTCCCAGCGCAACGACAACTTCATCGACAAGAGCTTCACGGTGATGGCGGATCTCATCGTCAAGCTGCTGCCGATCGATCCCAAGGCCAAGGAGGCCTACGTGTATTACCGCGATGGGCTCTCCGCCCAGAACGACGGTGACTACGCCGAAGCCCTGGACAACTACGAAGAGGCGCTGCGGCTGGAGGAGAACGCCATCGACCGCGGCGAGATCCTCAAGAACATGGCGATCATCTTCATGAGCACGGGCGATGAACAGAAGGCCCTCGACTTCTACGGCCAGTCCCTGGAGGCCAATCCCAACTCCCCGTCCTGCCTCAAGAACATGGGGCTGATCTACGAGAAATGGGGCCGCATCGCCGCCGAAAGCGGCGATCAGGACACGGCCGACCGCTGGCTGGACATGGCCGCCGAAACCTGGGGCAAGGCGGTGAAGCTCTATCCGGGGGGCTACCTCGACATCGAGAACTGGCTGAAGAGCTCGGGCCGCAGCAACGTCGACGTCTACTTCTGAGCTTCAGCCCTCAGACGCCGGATCCACCCCCAGGGCCGCCACCAGGGCCTCGGCCACCGAACCGGCCTCCAGCAGCTGCAGGCCGAACGCCGCCGCCGCCGCCGCCAGGCCACTGCCGCGCGGCACCACCGCCCGCACAAAGCCCAGGCGGGCCGCCTCCTGCAGCCGCAGCTCCAGCTGGGCCACGGCCCGCAGCTGGCCGCCCAGGCCCAGCTCCCCCACCAGCACCGTGCCCGCCGGCAGGGTCAGATCGCGGAAACTGGCCACCACGGCGGTCGCCACCCCCAGATCCGCCGCCGGCTCCTCCACCTCCAGCCCACCGGCCACGGCCAGGTAGCAGTCGAAGCGCGACAGGGGCAGGCCCAGGTGCTTCTCCAGCACCGCCAGGATCTGGTGCAGCCGATTGACGGCGATGCCGGTGGCGGTGCGCCGCGGGCTGGCGTAACTGGTGGGGCTCACCAGGGCCTGCAGCTCCACCACCAGGGGCCTGGTGCCCTCGCAGGCCACGATCGTGGCGGTGCCCGGACTGGGACCCTCCTGGCCGAGGAACAATTCGCTGGGATTGCTGACCTCCGCCAGCCCCTGCCCGCGCATCTCAAACACCCCCAGCTCATGGGTGGCGCCGAAGCGGTTCTTGACGGCCCGCAACAGCCGGTGGCTGGCGAAGCGATCTCCCTCAAAGGTCAGCACCGCATCCACCAGATGCTCCAGCACCTTGGGCCCGGCCAGCAGGCCCTCCTTGGTCACGTGACCCACCAGCACCAGCGCCGTGTCCTGGCGCTTGGCGATGCGGGCCAGGGCGGCGGCGCACTCGCGCACCTGGGCCACCGAGCCCGGAGCGCTGGCCAGTTCGCCGTCATGCAGGGCCTGGATGCTGTCGATGATCGCCACCGCCGGCCGCAGCACCTCCAGCTCCTGCAGCACCAGTTCCAGATCGGTTTCGGCGAGCAGCTGCAGTCGTGACAGCGGCTGCTCCAGCGGCGCCTGGGCCGCCGGTCCCTCCTCCCCCAGACGGCGCCAGCGCAGCTTCACCTGCTGGGCCGATTCCTCCGCACTGACGTACAGCACCGGCTGCCGCTCGGCCATGGCCCGGGCGCACTGCAGCAGCAGGGTGCTCTTGCCGATGCCGGGATCGCCCCCCAGCAGCACCAGGGAGCCGGGCACCAGCCCTCCCCCCAGCACCCGATCCAGCTCGCCGTAGCCACTGGACAGCCGCTGCAGGGGCCGCTCACCGACGCTGGCGATCGGCTCGGAACGGTGAGCCCTCACCGGGGCTTCGGCGGCGCGGGCCGCTGCCACGGGCCGCCTGCGGCGGTTGTCGACAGCGGCCTCCAGCTGCTCCACCAGCGTGTTCCAGCCGCCACAGGCGGCGCAGCGCCCGAAGAACTGGCGGGTGCGGGCACCGCAGGCCTGGCAGACGAAGGAGGCGGCGGGACGGGGCACGAACTATGAAGAAAGGTAGCGTTCCGTAATGAAGCACCCCAGGGCGCTTTTCAGT
>JBAPUA010000199.1:0-13384 GCA_049282435.1 Cyanobium sp.
GGCAGGGTCTGGGTTTCGGCGCGGATGTTGCCGCTGACCACCGAGACGGCGCCGAACTCTCCCAGGGCCCGGGCGGTGGTGAGAATCAGGCCATAGAGCGCTGCCCAGCGCACCGAGGGCAGGGTGACTTTCCAGAACACCTGCCAATCGGTGGCACCGAGGGTCTTGGCGGCCTCCTACTGATCCCAGCCTTCCTCCTCCAGCAGCGGGATCACCTCCCGGGCCATGAACGGGAAGGTGACGATGATCGTGGCCAGCACGATACCCGGCCAGGAAAAGATGATTTTCCAGCCGAGGCTGTTGATCACCGGCGCCAGCAGACCGTGGCTGGGGCTGTAGAGCAGCACCAGCATCAGACCCACCACCACCGGCGAGATCGAGAACGGCAGGTCGATGATGCTGAGTAACAGGGCCTTGCCGCGGAAGCGCCGCCGGGCGATCGCCGTGGCCGCCGCCAGGCCGAACACGGTGTTGCAGGGCACGGCGATGGCGGTGACGATCAAGGTGAGCTTCAGGGCTGAGAGCAGCTCCTCGGACTGGAAATTGGCCAGGAACACCCCCAGCCCCTTGGCGAAGGCCTGCACCACCACCGCCAAGGCCGGCACCAGAATCACCACACCCACGTAGAGGCAGGCCATAATCGGAATCAGCGCCGGCAGCCAGTTGCCAGCGCTGAAGTTGAACGATGGTTTGACCCAGCGGGGGGGCTTGATGTCGCGGAGTGGGGGGATCGTGAAGGCCATGGCTGGGGTTGGGTGAGGGCTTCAGGACGAAAAGAGTGGAAGACTGGGTCGAGATTCGCCGATCGACTCGGCTGAACTCGCCAACGAAAAAACGGTGGCTGATCAGGTAATCGACGCTTGTGGCCTTAGTTGTTGGCCTCCGAGCCCTGATAACGCTGCCCCCAGACCTGCAGCAGATTGATCAGCAGCAGGCTGATCAGCGAGAAGATCAGCATGACGCTGCCAATCACGGTGGCGGCTTCAAAGTCGTATTCCTCCAGCTTCTGCACGATCAGGGTGGGGGTGATCAGATCGCGGAAGGGTACGTTGCTGGAAATCATCACCACCGAGCCGTACTCGCCCACGGCCCGGCTGTAGCCCTGGGCGACACCGCCGAGGATGGCCGGCATCAATTGCGGCAACACCACCCGGAAGAAGGTCTGCATCGGGCTGGCGCCCAGGCACCAGGACGCCTCTTCCTGCTCCTTCTCGAGGGAGCGCAGCACCGGCTCAACCGTGCGCACCACGAAGGGCAGAGAGATGAACACCATCGCCACGCCCACCCCCACCACGGTGAAGGACACCTTGAGGCCGAACAGCTGCATCAGCGGCTTGCCCAGCCAGCCTTCCGGTCCATAGACGAACGACAGGGCCAGGCCCGCCACGGCCGTGGGCAGGGCGAAGGGCAGGTCGATCAGGGAATCAAGCAGACGCTGGCCGCGGAAGCGGCTGCGGATCAGGGCCCAGGCCACCAGCAGCCCGAACACCCCATTGACCAAGCTGGCCAGGGCCGCCACACCGAAACTCACCTTGTAGGAGGCGAGGGCTTCCGGGCTGGTGGCCATCTCCCAGAACCCCTGGGGGCCAACCCCGGCGGCCTTGAGCAGCATGCCGGCCACGGGCAGAAACAGCACCAGCACCAGGTAGGCCCAGGTGAAGCGCCACGGCCAGCTGGGCAGTCGCCATTGAAACCAACCCGGCAGGCGATGCTGAGCAACGGCCATGGCAGAGCGCGAGCTGGAAACCTGACGGTACCACCACGATACGGCAAATTGAACGGTTCCACGGCGGTCTTCCGTGTCTTTGCGCGGCGGCGGCGGCGTTCGATTCCTGCCAGTGATCAGAATGGGCCAAACGATCAGAGCCGATGGGTATCCGCGTCGCCAACGTCAGCAAGCATTTCGGCGACTTCCGCGCCGTCGACAACGTCAGCGTTGACGTGGAGACCGGCTCCCTGGTGGCGCTGCTGGGCCCTTCCGGTTCGGGCAAGAGCACCCTGCTGCGCCTGATCGCCGGCCTCGAGGGCACCGAACCCATGACTAGGAGGAAGCCATGGAGGTGGCCGATCGCATTGTGGTGATGAACGAAGGACGGATTGAGCAGATCGGCTCGCCGGCCGAGATCTATGACCATCCCGCCTCTCCCTTCGTGATGAGTTTTGTCGCGGCGGTGAATGTGTTGCCCCAGGAGGGCCATGCCGCTGTCTCATTCTGGTGCAGGCGCCGCGATGAGCCACGTCTCAGCGGACCAGGGTCAGGGTCAGATGTTCATTCGCCCCCATGACGTGGAGGTCTATGCCAGCCCCCGGGATAGCTCGGTGCCGGCCCGGTGAAGCGCCTGACCCACATGGGGCGTGATCTGCAGGCCGAATTGCAGCTTGACAGTGGTGAGGTGCTGGTGGCTCAGTTCCCCAGAGAGCAGATCAACTACAGCGAAATCCGGGCGGGCGATGAGTTGCATGTGATCAGCCGCCAGGTGCGTACTTTTGTGCCGGACTATTCGATCTGATCGAGCCAGGCGATGGTACGGGTGCGCCCGACGATCAGTGACTGGCATTAAAGTACGGTAGGCCGAGCGGGATAGCGGTGCTATGGTTGTCCTCCCTGGGCTCCGGCGATCGATCGGGCTCGGGGAGTCATCCTGGGTGCCTGTGTTTTCAACCACATTTCGCTACGCACTGATCAGCCTGATCGAGCTGTCGCGCCGTCAGGGCCTCAGGCAGGCGAATGCGATTGCCAGTGAATTCAATCTCTCCCAGCACTATCTCTCGGTTGTGCTCAGGGATTTGCGTAAGCTTGGGCTCGTTGAAAGCCAGAAAGGCAGACATGGTGGCTACCGGCTCACCTGCAACCCCGAGCAGGTGAATCTGTTGATGCTTTATCGCTCTCTGGCTGGCTCCAGTCTGGATGGCGAGGCTGAATCAGACATGCGCCTAGACGCTGGCGCTGCCGAGCTGTGGTTGCGGCAGGTGGCCGACCGCTGGTCGCAGGAGCTGGCCTCCACCACGCTGGCCGATCTTCAGGGTGCGGACACAGCTGGTGGATCCTGACTGGATACCGTCCTGATGGGTTCAGTCTTGTTAAGTCCTGTTCGGTCCTGTTAAGTCCTGGCGGCTAAGGCTCCTGCAAGGCACCTCTTAGACTCGGGTTCCAATTAAAAGACCCCTCGCTCGAGGGGTCTGGAGATCCATCTGGCGTGTTGATGTTCAGTCTTGGAAGGCTTCAGCCTGCACCTGGGCGAGGCGAGCATCCTGTTGGTATTGGGCAACGGTGAGGGCATCCTGATGGCGCAGGAGTTCTCCATTCTTGAACACCAGCGTGTAGCGCTGCAGATGGGATTGGGAGAGACGAGAACGAACGTATTGGGCGGCCATGGTGGTAAGAATCAGCAGGGGAAGCAGGACAGTGGCAGGGCCGATTTCTCTGGAATCGCCAGAGAGTCAGCGAGCGGCGAATTCAGAAGCCAGCGACCAGTGGCTCGATCGGAATCAGCAGATCGGCCTCACTGACCCTTTGCAGAAGCCCCAGGGCTTTGTAGCGATTGAGATTTTTGGTCACCGTCACCCGGGTCAGGCCGCAGATGTCGGCCAGGGATTTGTGGGTGAGGTTCATATCCTTGAGCGAGAGGCGATGGCCCTTGCTGCTCACCTGGCCAAAGCGGGTGCCGATCCAGCGCAGCAGCATCAGCAGGCGATGTTCGGCGCTGCGGATGCGGTTGATCTGGAAAATTTCTTCGGTGTTGCGGATCTGGTGGCGCAGGAAGGCAACAATCTCCGTCTCGCTGGGGTGGTACTGCTCCACCACGACGGTGGAGAGGCACTGGATTTCAACCGGCTGCAGGGAGGAATAGGCGCTGGTCACCCAGTCGCCGGGGCCCCAGAGGCCGAGGGTGATCGATTCGCCTTCTTCATCCCAGGCGGCGGAACGGATATAGCCGTCCTGGATCTTCCAGTTCAGCCCTTCGGGCAGGACGTCATTGGGCAACAGGGTGAGGCGGAGTGCCTGGGGGTGGCGCGAGGTGGTCATGGTGATCAGGCCGGTGCGGAACGGTGTTGGTCATGGAGAGCCATTGGGCGGCCAGCGCAGCGCTGGCGGTACGCATTCGGCGACAACAGGGCATGGGTGAGGACCGGGCTGGGAACGCCCCTCGCAAGGTTCCGGAACCATAGCACTTAAACCCCATCGGACAAGTGTGCTTAGGCCTCGCGCCAGGCCAGGCGATGGCGGTCGCTGTCGGGGTCGAGCGTCAGCTGGCTGCCGCCTTGGACATCAGCCTGTTGAGCGGCAGCCTGGAGCGGCGCCTGCGCCTCAGATGAAGTACATCGCCTGGGCCTGGATCCGCTGATCGCGCTGGTCCAGCAGGTCCTGCAGGCTGGTGCCGGAGAGGATGGCGGCGCGGGCCTGATCCAGCTGTTCCTGCAGGGCCGCGAGCACGTCAAACTCGGGGGTGTCGCGGGAGGCGGCGGCCCTGGCGCTCTGGTCACCCTCCAGGCAGGCGACCACATCGGCGATCGTGACGTCCGCCGGTGGGCGGGCCAGCTGGTAGCCCCCCTTGGGACCGCGGATGCTGCGCAGGATGCGGGCGCGGCGCAGGCTGGTGAGCATCTGTTCGAGATAGCGATCGGGGATGCTCTGGCGATGGGCGATCTCCGCCACCTGCAGCACGCCGCCCTGTTCGTAGATGGCCGCCAGCTCAACCAGGGAGACGATCCCGTACTCGGTCTTGGCGCTGAAGGCCACGGAGTTCCCCGGCAACGATGCGTGGATTGTCGCAGTCGCACCCCCTCGCGCGGAAGAGCAAACAGGATCCCCGCCGATGTGGCTGGGAATACGACCGGGGCGCCACGGCGCTGCATAGGTTTGGCGGGTACCCCAATCGACTAACCGTGGTTTCTGTTGTTTCTCGTCCTGGCGGGCGTGTCGTTGCCGGTCTGGTGTTGGCGGGCCTCAGCGCCGCCCCGGTCGCTCTGTTCGGCGTCCAGGTGCTGGCGCCCCAGCGGGCCGAGGCCCAGGCTGGTTCCCAGTCGATCTTGCTGGTCAGCTACGCCGTCACCAAGGCTGCTTATGACCGCATCATTCCCAGGTTTGAGGCGGACTGGAAGAAGAAGACCGGCCAGAGCGTCGATGTGAAAACCAGTTACGGCGGTTCCGGCAGCCAGACCCGAGCGGTGCTCGATGGCCTCGAGGCCGACGTGGTGGGATTGGCTCTGTCGGCTGACGTGGAGAAGTTGGAGGCCAAGGGTCTGATCAAGAAGGGCTGGGAAGGGGAATACCTGTACCGCTCGATCATCACCAACTCGGTGGTGGCGATCTTCACCCGGCCCGGCAATCCCAAGAAGATCAACGGTTGGAATGACCTCGACAACAAGTCCGTCGACGTCATCACCGCCAACCCCAAGACCTCCGGTGGCGCCCGCTGGAACTTCCTCGGCCTCTGGGGTTCGGTGACCCAGGCGGGCGGCAGCGAGGCCAAGGCGAAGAGCTTCATCACCAACGTCTACCGCAACGTTGATGTGCTTCCCAAGGACGCCCGCGAAGCCACCGACACCTTCGTGAAGCGCCGCCAGGGGGACGTGCTGCTCAACTACGAGAATGAGGCGATCCTGGCCAAGCGGACCGGTGAGTGGACGACGCCTTACAAGGTGCCCAGCCCCAACATCCTGATCGAAGGCCCGATCGCGGTGGTGGATCAGAACGTCGACAAGCACGGCACCCGCAAGGTGGCCGAGGCCTTCGCCAAATACCTGTTCAGCCCCACGGCCCAGAAGATCTTCGTCGATGAGGGTTTCCGTCCAGTGACGCCCCAGGGCAAGGCCTATGCCGCCGGCAAGTTCCCCGAGGTGAAGACCTTCAAGGTGGTGGATCTGGGTGGTTGGAAGGCTGTCTCGAAGAAGTTCTTCGACAAAGGGGGCCTCTGGGATCAGATCTTCTCTCAGAGTCGCTGATGCTCTGGTCTGATTCAGTCGCCTGAGCTCGTCGCCTCAGCCCTGCCGCGCAAAGTCCGGGCCCCAGCTTGATTGGGACCCGGCAAGCCGCAGCGCTACGATAAAGACAAGTTGTCAATCGACTTTGCGTGGTTAAAGCCGTTGTTATGGCCTCCCGTGGCCTGTGCTCGTCCTTGGTGGCTGTCCTGGCCGCTGGGGGGCTGCTCGGGGGATGTGCCCCCGCTTCCGGTCCAGGTGCTGGCGGCAAAGCCAGCTCCGGCAAGGGCCCTCAGGAGTTGTTGCTGGTCAGCTACGCCGTCACCAAGGCGCCGTATGACCGGATCCTGCCCCAGTTCCAGGCGGACTGGAAGGCCAAAACCGGCCAGAACCTGACCATTCGCGCCAGCTACGGCCCCTCCGGCGTGCAGACGCGCGCCATCCTCGATGGCATCGAGGCCGATGTGGCCACCCTGGCCCTGGCCGGCGACGTCGAGAAGCTGCAAGAGGCCCGGCTGGTGCAGCCGGGGTGGCAGAAGGAGCTGCCCCACAACAGCATGATCACCGAGTCGGTGGTGGTCCTCGTGCCGCGCAAGGGCAATCCCGGCGGTGTTCGCACCTGGTCTGATCTGACCAGGCCCGGACTGGCGATGATCACGGCCAATCCCAGGACCTCCGGTGGTGCCCGCTGGAATTTCCTCGGGCTCTGGGGCTCGGTTACCCAGAGCGGCGGTAGTGAGGTCCAGGCCCGGACCTTCGTCAGCAATGTCTACCGCAAGGTCGACAACCTGCCCAAGGATTCCCGCGAGGCCGCTGATCTGTTCCTGAAGCGGGGGATCGGCGATGTGCTGCTCACCTACGAGAACGAAGCGATCCTGGCCAAGCGGGAGGGTCTGCTCGAGAGCCCATTCGTGGTGCCCTCGCCGAACATCCGCATCGAAGGACCGGTGGTGGTGATTGATCGCAATGTCGATCGCCGCGGCACCCGCAAGGCCGCCGAGGCGCTGGCCACCTATCTCAGCGGTCCCCAGGCGCAGAAGATCTTCGCCGAGG
Organism: Cyanobium sp.; assembly: GCA_049282435.1. GTDB lineage: Bacteria > Cyanobacteriota > Cyanobacteriia > PCC-6307 > Cyanobiaceae > Cyanobium. The sequence continues at coordinate 6,976 of JBAPUA010000199.1, forward strand.
AGGGCTTCCGCCCCGTCAACCCCAGCGTCTGGGCTCAGGTCAGGGATCGCTTTGCCCCTGTGAACAAGTTGTACAGCGCCGACGATTTCGGCGGCTGGACCAAGATCAATGCCACCTTCTTCAGCAAGGGTGGGATCTGGGATCAGCTGTTCGCCTCGACCCGCTGAGGCCCACCCGCTGAAGCCTCCTTTGCTGAGGTCTTGATCCGCCGCGTGAGCCCGTTCGATGTGTGAACTGCTGGCCCTCAGTGCCAACACCCCCACTGACATGCGTTTCTCCTTTCACGGGCTGACCCGTCGGGGGGGCGCCACCGGCGACCACGCTGATGGCTGGGGCCTGGCCAGCTTTGATCCGGATGGCTGTGGCGTGCGGCTCTATCGCGAAGATGGCCCCGCCGCCTTTTCGCCGATTGCGGCGGAAGTGGCCGCTCTGGAACTCAAGGCCCACTGCTCGATCGCCCACATCCGCAAGGCCACCCGCGGTGTGATTGCCCTCGAGAATTGCCACCCGTTTCACCGGCGCTGGCAGGGACAGGAGTGGATCTTTGCTCACAACGGCGATCTGGAGGGCAGCTTTGAGCTCGAAGCGCCGTTCACGCCCGAGGGCAGCACCGACAGCGAGGCCGCGTTCTGCTGGTTGCTGCAACAGCTGGAGGGCGCCCGGACCGCCGGCCGGCTGACCCCGGACGATGACGGGGCGATCTTCGCTGAACTGGTTCAGGGGGCTGACGCCCTGGCGGCCCGGGGCATCTTCAACTGCCTGATCAGCAACGGCCGCTGGCTGTTCGCCTACGCCGGCACCAAGCTGCACCGGCTCACCCGCCGTGCCCCCTTCCGCACCGCCACCCTCGCCGACGACGATCTCAGCGTCGATTTCGCCCAGCTGGCGGGCCCCGACGATGTTGTCTCGATCATCAGCACCGAACCGCTGACCACCGATGAAACCTGGTCAAGGCTGCAGGTGGGGGAGGCGGTGCTGTTGCGGCGGGGGGAGGTGGTGCTCCATCACCCGGGCCAAGCGACCCAGGTGCCAACCTGATCAGCAGCAGGGGACACCCATCGCCCTGGTTGTGGTGAGACCCAGCCAGCACGACGCACCAGCTTGTCAGGACAGAACCAGGGACGAGTGCTGTCCAGTGGTGATGTGGCGACCACACTGCAGCCATGTGATCACAGCCACGTCGTTGCGGCTGGCTGAACGGGGACGATGGCTTTGTTCTCGAGGTTGCATGGCATCGAGGATGGGTAACCCTGCGGGCTTCACCACAAGGCGGAGCCTGTTTTTTTGGCTTTCCAGATGTAGTGAAGCTTCCTGTGGACTGCTCTTACCTCTGTTTGTCACCCGAAATACCGTGGTTTCAGGCGAGCAGGGACACGATGGAACTCTCCGGGTTCGCTGCCATGGCCCAGCCTGCTTCTTCCAGTTCAGTCACTTCCAGTTCAGCCAGAATCTCAGCCAACGATGGCATCGCGATCAGTGTTGCAGCGCTGCCCTGCCCGCAGGCCCGGCGACCCGGTCCCGCTGGCGTTGCTGGCAGCGCGCTGATCATCGATGTGCGTTCAGCACGGCAATTTCGGCGTGGTCATGTGCCTGGCAGTCACTCCATCCCCGCCGCCAGGCTGGTCAGCAGTGAGCTACCCGATGGCGATCTGATCCTGATCAGCGAGCAGCCACGACAGGCCCTCGAACTGATCGATCAACTGCACCGCAATGGCTATTCGCGTCGGATTCAATACCTCGAAGGCGGCCTCCCCCACTGGCAGCGACAGGGGCTGCCGCTGGAGGCAGGCGAGCTGGTTCACCGCCGGCGTGGGGCTCAGGCGGAGCCCCAGCCGCTGATCACCAGCTTGCTGCTGCGACTGCTGCGGGGGGCCTGGACCCAGACCAGAGCCAAGGCCTGACCTTTCGCTGCCAGCCCATGACCGCGCGATCCCCCTGCCGATCTGCAGGGATTCACCCCAGCCAGAGCGATGCTGACCCTGCCCGAGCGGGACAATGATCGCCATTGCGCCCCGTTCGATGGCCCATGCCGCAGCCAGCATCCGCCATGGCGGCTGGCGGCAGGGGGATCCCGTCGGCCAGCGTCTGTTCAGCCGTTCTTTCGGCGACCAGCCCCTGATGCTGGAATCGGGTCAGAGCCTCGGCCCGATCACCCTGGCCTGGGAGCGCTGGGGGGAGCTCGATGCTGAGCACAGCAACGCCATCCTGCTGCTGCATGGCTTCAGTGGTGACAGCCACGCGGCCGGCCCCGCCGGCGTGGGTCATGACGACGCCGGCTGGTGGGATCGGCTGATCGGTCCGGGGCGGGCGATCGACACCGAGCGCTTCTGCGTGATCTGTCCCAATGTGCTGGGGGGCTGCCAGGGCAGCACCGGCCCCGCCAGTCCGGCGGCCGATGGCCGGCCCTACGGCAGCCGCTTCCCGCTGCTCTCGATCCGCGACATGGTGGCGGCCGAACGGGGCCTGGCCGATCTGCTGGGCATCGCGCGCTGGCACGCCGTCATCGGTGGCTCGATGGGAGGCATGCGGGCCCTGGAGTGGGCAATCGGCTCACCGCAGCGGCTGGAGCGGTTGCTGCTGATCGCCACCGCCGCCCGCTGCAGCGCCGACAACATTGCTGCTCACACCTGTCAGATCGAGGCGATCCGCCAGGATCCCCACTTCTGCGGCGGTGACTATGTCGACCATCCCGGTGGTGGTCCCCGTCAGGGCCTGGCCCTGGCGCGCTCCCTCGCCCAGCTGACCTACCTCAGCGCCGCAGAGCTGGAACGACAGCTCGCGGCTGATCGCATCGGCGCCAGTCAGCACCAGAGCGACGGCAAGCGTGCTGGCAATAGCGATGGCAACAGCAATGGCAACCCAGGCGAAGCTGAACGGGACGATCAGGGTGACGTTGACAAGCGTCATGGTGACCTGGAAGGTGCGATGGCCGCCCTGCTGGAGCGCTACAGCTGGAAACTGGTGCAACGCTTCGACGCCAACAGCTACATCACGCTCACCCGGGCGATGAACCGCCATGACATCGGTCGGGGTCGGGGCGGGCTGCGTGCGGCCCTGGCCCGGGTGACCGCACGCACGCAGGTGGTGGCGGTGAGTTCTGATCGCCTGTTTCCCCCCTGCTGCCAGCAGGAGCTGGCCGCCGGCCTACCCGCTGGAGCCACTTACACCACGCTCCACAGCGACCTGGGCCACGACGGCTTCCTGGAGGAAATCGAGCAGCTGCGGCCAATCCTCAGCCAGGTTCTGGGCTGATGGCGCCAGGGTCGTCGCCATGGCCGGTTTGAGTTGGGCCGCTGATCCGGGCCCGATGATGGGCTGCGCGTTGCAACCCGGACCCCGCAGGCGTTGGTCGAGCTCCTGACCCCTATGGGGTGGGGCCCGGCGGTGCCGGCAGGATCACACCGCGCCGCAGCCGTTGCAGCCAGTGGGTCAGTCGGGGCAGGGCCGGCTCACCGGCGGCGGTGCGGACAGCGGCCAGGGCGACGATCACCAGCGGAACGCCGACCATCAGAGGAGACGACAGCAAGCCGATGGCGAGCAGCAGGGTCGGCCCCAGATTGTTGGGAGGCTGGGTGGCGTTCATGGGATCCGGCTGACCGGAACGATGACGCTGTCCTAACGAGTTCGCGCTGCTGCCCATGTGGTCTGAACCACCAGCGCCTGTGAAGCGAAGCTTGATGATGCCGCTGATCTCGTGGGCTGGACACCAGCCGCTGCCGTCTTGCCGGATGCCGACCCCTCCCTGGCTGTTGCCGCCCGCTTCTGGCTGCGCCTGGGGCTGGTGAGCTTCGGTGGACCGGCGGGGCAGATCGCTTTGCTGCACAGCGAGTTGGTGCAGCGGCGCCAATGGCTCTCAGAGCGTCGCTTTCTGCATGCCCTCAACTACTGCATGCTGCTGCCGGGGCCGGAGGCCACCCAGCTGGCCACCTATCTGGGCTGGTTGATGCATGGCATTCCCGGCGGCCTGATCGCCGGTGGGCTGTTCCTGTTGCCCTCGGTGCTGGTGTTGCTGGGGCTGTCCTGCCTCTATGCCCTGTGGGGTCAGCTGCCGCTGCTGGTGGCGCTGTTCTGGGCCCTGAAACCGGCGGTGCTGGCGATCGTGCTGCAGGCCGCCTGGCGGCTGGGGCGGCGCACCCTGCACCAGCCGCCGCTGCTGGCGATCGCTGTGGCCGCTTTCCTCGGCCTGGTCTGGCTGCGGCTGCCCTATCCGCTGCTGGTGGGGGCGGCGGCCCTGACGGGCTGGATCGGCGGACGGTTGCGGCCGGGCTGGTTTCAGCTCGCCAGTCGTGTTCCCAGCATCCCTGGACTTTCGTCGGGGGCGATGGGGGAGGCGGCTGAGCGGGTCCGGGCACTGCATGACGACGACACACCGACGCCGAGCCATGCGCTGGTCCAGGCCCACCAGCTGGCCGTCACGCTGCTGATCAGTGGCCTGGCTCTGGCTGTGCCCTTGGCGGCGTTGAGCTGGCAGGGGGGCGTCGCTGGCCCCCTGGCGACGATGGCGCGCTTCTTCAGCCGCGTGGCGCTGATGAGTTTCGGTGGTGCCTACGCCGTGCTCCCCTACGTGGCCCAGGGGGCGGTGGAGACCCACGGTTGGCTCAATGCCCAGCAGATGCTCGATGGCCTGGCCCTGGGCGAAACCACGCCGGGCCCGCTGATCATGGTGGTGGCGTTTGTGGGCTTCATGGGCGGCTGGAACAGCAGTGGCTCCCTGAGCCAGGCGCTGCTGGCGGGCCTGGTGGTGGTGTGGTTCACCTTCCTGCCGTCCTTTGTCTTCATCCTGGCCGGCGGTCCGTTTGTGGAGGCCAGCCGCGAAGATCTGCGGCTGGGGCCGCCGCTGACGGCGATCACCGCCGCCGTGGTGGGGGTGATCGCCAGCCTGGCGCTGCTGTTCGCCGGGCCGGCGCTGTGGCCTGGCGGCAGCCTCGATCCGGCAGCGCTGGCGATCCTGGCGGCCAGCCTGTTGCTGTTGCTGCGCTGGCACTGGGGGGTGTTGCGCTTGATCGGCGCGGCCGCCCTGGTCGGGGTGGTGAAGGTGCTGGTGGGTTGAACGGCGGCGAGCCAGTCGACATCCCCGAGCCGGAGCGCGACCAAGGGGTGATGTCCACTCGGCATCCAGGTGGCGTCAAACCGGCCAACTGGCTGGGAGCAAAACCATCCCAATCTGGCCATTCAGCGAGCTGCCGATGGCTGAGCACAGCGTCCCATGGATTCCCGAGGACAGAAGCAGCGGCCAGCCCCTACCTCTGACCTGTCTGAAAGGGGACGCCGATGGCCAGCTCAGCGCCATAGATCGCGACACTATTCAGGCCCGACTGAACTGGAATCTTCCCCGTCAGGCGCCAACGCGATTGATCCGTGGCCTGATTATGCCTTTGGTCAGTGACCTGACGCCGCCGTTGCATCCGCTGGATTCAACGGTGCCTGTGTGCGCTTGGACAACGAAAAGGCCCCTCGCGGGGCCTTGAAAGAACCTGACTCAGGCCGAGGCCATCAGATCAGCGCATTGATCGCGTAATCGATGTAGTTGTTGGCGATGACGCCAGGATCACCGGCGATGCCGTGATTGGCCTTGATGTAGTTCAGAGCTTCCACGTACCAGGAGGGGGAGAGCTCGAAGGCGCGATTGATCTCATCAAGTCCGGCAATCAGATAGTCATCGAGAGGGCCCGTGCCACCAGCCACCAGGGAATAGGTGATGTGGCGCAGGTAGTAGCCGATGTCTCGGCTGCACTTGGCCTTGCCACGCTCATCGGAGGCGTAGTTGAAACCCTGCAGCTGGGTGGTGTAGGGATACTTGGCGTACACGGCCTGGGCGGCACCGTTGACCAGCTCATCAGCCTTGGCGGTGAGGGCTTTGGCGGCAGCCAGTGCGTTGGCTGCGCGCTCAAAGCGACCGAAGGCCGCGTTGAGCTCGGTGTTGCTCAGGTAACGACCCTGAGAGTCAGCGGCGGCGACCGCTTCGGTGAGTGGAGTCTTGGACATGGATTCAGAGGAGTTGGGGAGAAGGGATTGAGGGGCTGGATCCTGACTCAGCTGACCGCAGCCGCTGCTCGATCGAAATAGGTGCCGATCTCGGATGCCAGTGCAGAGCAGTCACCAGGAGTGATGCTGTTACGGTCGAGCACCAGCGCAATAGCCGCATCCTTGATCTTGCGAACACCCTCAGCTACCGAAGCGCCAGGCACACCCAGGGCCAGATAGGTTTCCCGCAGGCCGTTGAGGCAGCGATCCTCTAGGACGGAGGCATCGCCCAGATAGATGGCGTAGGTGACGTAGCGAAGAATGATGTCCAGGTCGCGGAGGCAGGCGGCGATGCGGCGGTGGGTGTAGGCATTGCCACCGGGGGCGATCAGCGCCGGCTGCTGATCAAACAGATCGCGAGCGGCATTGGTGATCAGCTTGGATG
>JBAPUA010000200.1:0-4408 GCA_049282435.1 Cyanobium sp.
GATCACACCATGGCGCTCCAGGTCCCGCAGGCGCTGATCCTCATCGGCGGGAATCGGGTAGGCCGGATAGGGGACCACGGACATACTCCCTGCACTGGCTCAGGCTAGGCGGGCCCGCAGCTTGAGAACAGAATTGGCGCTCGATGACGAGGACCGGAGGCGCAGGGCCACGGGTTCAGGGCGATCACCAGGCCAGGCGGCAAGGCCGATCAGAAATCCAGCTCCTGGCGAATCGCAACAATCAACGACCGGTGCTGGACGACCCGGCGGCAGGGGCGAACGGGCCGGGCCCATCAGGCCGCGGCCGGGCTCAGGATCTCGTCATAGCCGGCGCAGCGGCGCTGATCGAGATCCTGCAGGTAGCGGCGCTCGCTGTAATAGGCCTCCTGAAACCGCAGCGCATCGGCGTTGAGCTCACTGAACAGGCCCTCGATGCGCATCTCCATCGACAGCGAGGGATCCCTGGCGGGGAGGGCGGCGGCGAATAGATCGCCCGGCTCCAGGTCGGACTGCTCAGCCGTTGCCGCCAGCGGTTCGCCATCGCTGCCGAGGTGCTCCTGCCGCAGCAGGGTGGCCAGACAGTGCTCCAGGGTGCGCAGGCGCTGGGATCCCCAGGCATCGAGCAGATGGCGGCAGCGCTTTTCGGTGGCCAGGCGGGCCCGCATCGCGATCGCCCCGCGCAGCAGCAGCAGGGGCTGAGCCAGGGCCAGGCGCTGCACATCAGTGGGCTGCAGCAGGGGCGTGAGCCTGGGCAGCAGCTCATTGCCCTCCACCAGCAGCCGATCGAACAGCAGCCGCGGCAGCTCGAGATCGGCCAGGTCGTGGCCGGGATCGAGACCGCGACTGATCGCCTCCAGGCGACCGGCGCCGAGGTTGTCCTCCTCCAGTTCGGCGATCGCCGCCCAGAGCCGGCGATGGGGCTGCAGGGCGAAATCCTCCTGCTCCCACTGGCGCAGTTGCTGGCGCATGGCGGCGCGCTCGCGCGGGCAATGCAGATAGAGCCGCAGCAGATCCGCCTCGGCCCGCTCCTGCACCGTGGCTGAGCCGGGCTGCTCCCAGCGGGCGGAGCGCCCATGCCAGCGCTGGCCCTTGACCTGCTGACGCAGGTCATCCTCCAGACTCTGGGCCAGCCGGGCCTGGCCGCCGGAAAGCCGCTCGGCGACCTGCTGCAGGTAGCGGCTGCGCACCGCGCTCTGGGGCAGCTTGCCCAACAGGGCCACCAGGGCCGAGACAGCCTGCTGGAACTGGTCGGCGCGGGCCAGATCCCGGCCCTCGAGCACCTGCTCGATCTGCCAGTCCAGCCACAGGGGTGAACCATCCAGCAGGGCGCGATACTCGCCCGCCCCGTGCTGCCTGAGGAACTCATCGGGATCCTTGCCGGCCGGCAGCTGCAGCACCCGCAGCTCCAGCTGGCCCTGCAGCGCCAGCTGCTCCACTTCACCGATGGCGCGCTGGGCGGCCCGCACACCGGCGCGATCGCTGTCGAAGTTGAGGATCAGCCGCTTGCTGTCGCAGCAGCGGCAGAGCTGGGTGATCTGCTGGCTGCTGAGGGCCGTGCCCAGGGCGGCCACCGTATTGGTGATGCCGGCGGCGTGCAGGGCGATCACATCGAAATAGCCCTCCACCACCACAGCCCGATCGGTTTTGCGGATGGCATCGGCAGCCCGGTCGAGGCCGAACAGGTGCTTGCCCTTTTCGAACACCTCCGTTTCCGGAGAGTTGAGGTACTTGGGCTCGGCCCCATCGAGGCTGCGGCCACCGAAACCGATCACCCGTCCCTGGCGATCCCGGATCGGCACCATCAGGCGATGGCGGAAGCGGTCATAGAAGCCGTCACCGCCCTTGCGGGCCAGCACCAGACCGGCCGCCTCCAGCAGCTCCGGAGCCAGGCCCTCCACCTGCTGCAGATGCTGCAACAGACCGTCCCAGCGTTCAGGGGCGTAGCCGAGCCCGAAGGCTTCGATCGTCGCTTCCGACAGGGCGCGCCCCTCGCGCAGGTAGGCCAGGGCAGAGCTGCCTTCGCTGGCGCGCAGGCAGCTCTGGAACCAGCCGGCCGCCAGGGCCAGCAGCCGATGCAGTTGATCGCGGCGTGACAGCTGCTGGCGCAGGCGCTCCTGCTGCGGCCCATCGAGGGTTTCCACCGGCAGCTGGTATTTGCGCGCCAGCTCCAGCACCACATCGGAGAAGCTGGTGCGCTGCAGCTCCATCAGGAACTTGATGGCGTTGCCGCCGGCGCCGCAGGAGAAGCAGTAATAGAACTGCTTGGCCGGCGACACCGTCATCGACGGCTTGCTGTCGTCGTGGAACGGACAGATGCCGACGAACTCCCGGCCCTTTTTCTTGAGCACCACGTGCTCACCGACCACATCGACGATGTCGGCCCGCTCCTTGACGGCCTCGATCGTGCGCGGGTGGAGGCGGGGAAGAGACAGGGGGAGCGACGCAAGGGATGGGCAGCGCACACCAGCGATGGTGGAGCCAGCGCTCTCATTCTGGACCATCCCACCATCGCTGGATCCGCAGCGGAGCGGCAGGCCGGCCATGACAGCGTGGGGGGACCCACAGGAGGCCGCGCTGGGGCAGGAACAGAACAGGGCTCCTGGGCTCGAACCGCCATCTCGGGAGTCGACGGGGGCCGTGCTGGGACTGCTGCTCAGCGCCCTGAGCTTCAGCCTGATGACCGTCTGCGTCAAGGGGGCCGGGGGGCGGCTGCCGGTGGCGGAAGTGGTGCTGGCCCGCGGCCTGGTGAGTGGAATCCTGAGCTGGTGGATGCTGCGCCGATCCAGGATCAGCCCCTGGGGAACACGGCGCCGCTTGCTGGCGGTACGCGGTCTGGTCGGCAGTGTGGCCCTGGCCTGTATCTATGGGGCCGTGACCCGCCTGCCCCTGGCGACGGCGACGCTGTTGCAATACCTCTATCCGACCTTCACCGCCCTGTTGGCCTGGCTGAGCCTGGGAGAGCAACTGAGCCGTCGCACGCTGCTGGGCTGCGGCTGCGGCTGGCTCGGGGTGCTGGTGGTGTCCCAGGGCCTCTCCCTGTCCTCCCTGGGACTCCCCCCGGGGACCGGCGCGCTGGGGCCGCAGTTCTGGCAATCGCCACCGGCGGCGGTGATCGGGGTGCTGCTGGGCGTGGCAGGGGCGCTGCTGACGGCCCTGGCCTACGTCAGCGTGCGGGAACTGGGCCGCAGCGAACACCCGCTGGTGATCGTGTTCTGGTTTCCGCTGATGGCCGTGCCCCTCAGCGTCCCCTTTGTGCTGCTGGATCCCGTCCTGCCCGACACCTGGGAGCTGGTGTGGTTGCTGGGGGTGGGTCTGTTCACCCAGCTCGGCCAGATCGGCCTCACCCATGGCCTGACCCGCCTGCCAGCGGTCCGGGCAACCACGATCGGCTATGCCCAGGTGCCGTTTGCGGCGCTGTGGGGCTGGCTGTGGTTCGGTGAAGGCATCGGCCCGACCACCGGGCTCGGCTCCCTGCTGATCCTGGTCGCCGCCCTGCTGAGCCGCTGATCCCAGTGCAGAACGCAGGCCTAAAGTCTGCGCCATACGATGGCGGTCTATCCGATCTGCTGATGCTGGATCCCTGGCAGATGGTTGCCACCTTCGGTGTGACGATCGCATCGCTTGCCACCGGAGAAGGGCCCGCCGGCAGCGCGGCCATGCCTGGATCTCCCGTCTCCCTGATTCCCGATCAGCTACAGCAAAAAGGCATTCCTCTGCCGGTGGTGATGGTGCTGATCGGCGGCATGTTTCTGACCACCCTGGCGATCAGTCGTTTCAGCCTCAAGTTGGGAGTCCCAGCGATTCTGGGGGTGCTGATCTTCGGACTGCTGATTGACCCAACCGGCTCACCCTTTACACCGACCACGATTGAGTGGCTGCATACCCTCACTCTGTCGATGCTGCTTTTCTATGCGGGACTTAAAACCGAACTGCGCTCGATCCGGGGCTTTCTCGAATATGGCATTCTGCTGGCCATTGGTGGCGCCATCGTCTCCTCTCTGGTCCTCGGCCTGATCATCTGGCTGCTGGGCTCAGCGACGGCCTTCGGCCTGGCTCTGGGCCTGGATCAACTGCCCCTGGGCGTGGCGATGGTGATCGCCGCCTGCCTCGGCTCCACCGATGCGGGAGCCACGATCGGAGTGCTCAACGCCAGCGGCTAGATCTTACCGAAACGCTTGCAATCGTTACTGGAATTCGAGGCTTCGGTCAATGATCCAGCCGCCATTCTGTTTCTCGGCCTGGTGGTGGGGCTGACCACCATGAGCGGTGGCGGCCATCCGAACTCGGTGTTGATCGTACAAATACAAGACTTTCTGCAGAAGATCGGATCAGGTCTGCTGGTCGGCCTGATCATCAGCTATCTGGCACGGTTCAGCCTGGAGCGACTGGTGCACGATCAGGCCCAGCT
>JBAPUA010000201.1:0-8650 GCA_049282435.1 Cyanobium sp.
ATACCTACCGACTCTCTCTTCGTTCCAGCTATGCTGAATATTTGAGCCAGGGTCAGGCATTTAAGCTCGATTTCATCAGTGGCGCATCAAGCCCAGATATTACGGCGGGCATCGAAACCTTCAGGAAAACGCATGGGACCCTCGAATAATCCGTACTTTGCAGAGGTTCTGCGGACATGAAAAAGCTGCCGAAGAGAAGTTAGAGCAGGAGATTCTTGTATTAACTATTGGCGAGATTGGCTGTGCTATGGATGTGTCTCCGCGAGATTTATGCAACTACTTCTCTATAGGAAGAGTGCTGGCGATCGCGGAGGAAGTTGAGGGTCAGGTTCTTGAGGCCCCACCAAGTCTCATTCCTCTCTGGCTCAATCGTTCTTGTCACCTTTCCACCCATGGCCATAGTCATGTAGCTAAAGACATGCTCGACACAAGCTCTGATTGACGACTTGACATGATTCAATCCCGGCGCTGCAGCTACCGGCACCGGAGGCAGCCCCGATGGCAGCAGCGCAACTCCCGCAGTGACCGCAGCCGGTCCCGACGCCCCAGGGACACCAGAGCAGAGGTCACCGGTCAGAGCCAGGCGCCGGCAGCAACAGGGGGCTTGCCCCCCCCCCGCCTGGCAGCCTGACGATCTGGCGGCGATCGCCCTGGTCGATCAGCAGCTCGCTGACCTGATACCCGACCAGCTGCGCTGGTGCTGGCCCACCGCCATGGCACCAGCGTTGCGGAGCTGCGCGCGCTGAACCCGGACCAACTGCTTGGTGCCGCTCAGCCATGACCGGTGGGGAGTTGGTTGTTCGTCCCGCGCCGGCGCACCACAACGACCACGACAACCACGGCCATCGCCGCCAGTACTACGGCCCTGATGGCCTCGCCGATCCACACGCCCGAGGCCCTGGCCTCCTATCTCGGCAGCACCGTTGCCACCCTCGAGAACTGGGCCGCCGCCGGCTATGGCCCCACCCCGATCCAGCTGGGAGAACTGCTGCGAGACCGGGCTGAGGACGTGGAGGCCTGGCTGGCGCGGCAGATCGAGTTGTCGCTGGGTTGAGTCATGACACGGCCGCCCCAGGGCAGGGCGACATCCGGCAGGCTGACGTCATCGATCCTGCCCCCAGAGCCATGCCCCTTCCGTTTCTGACCAGGCCCCTGTTGGCTTGCCTGACGGCGCTGGTCCTGCTGGGCACGGCCTTGCCCGCCTGGGCTGACTTTGTGCTGCCGCCGCTCCCCTATGCCGCCGAGGCTCTGCAGCCGGCGATCGATGCCACCACGATGACGATTCACCACGACCGCCATCACGGCGCCTACGTGGCCAATCTCAACGCCCAGATCCAGGACAACCCGGAGCTGGCCAAGCTCAGCCTCGATGCGCTGCAGGGCCAGATCTCCCGTTTCCCGGTGGCTGTGCGGAATAACGGCGGCGGCCATTGGAACCACAGCCAGTTCTGGTCCGTGATGGCACCGGAGGCTCAAGGTGGTGCGCCGTCGGACGAGCTGCTGGCCGCCATCCACAGCGGCTTTGGCTCGTTGGAGGACATGCAGTCGCGGTTCAATCAGGCGGCGGCAGGACGCTTCGGGTCGGGCTGGGCCTGGTTGATCCGCAAGAGCGATGGCAGCCTCGCCATCACCAGCACCGCGAACCAGGACAACCCGCTGATGGATCTCCCCGGCATCGAGCGGGGCACTCCCCTGCTGGGCCTGGATGTCTGGGAGCACGCCTATTACCTCAAGTACCAGAACCGCCGGCCTGACTACATCAAAGCCTGGTGGTCGCTGGTCAACTGGAACGAGGTCAATCGCCGCTACAGCCAGGCTGTCGCCAGCTGATCAGCGTTTCGACACCCACCACACTCCACCCATCACCGGCAATCTGCAGGCCATCGGTTTCATCGTCCTCTGGGTGCTTGGCTGGGAGATCGGCGGCTCCCTGATCGATGCCGGCATGATCAATGCCGCCGTTGATTCCCTGGAGGGCGGCCAGCTCGGCACCGCCGCCACCTTCATCCTCTGGAGCCTTCCATGGGGTGGCGGTGGTGTCTGGCTTTATCGGCGCTGGACCCAGCCCGCCAATCCCGGGTCCTGAGTCAAGTCGACACGCCGTCATCGGCACCGGGCTGACCGGTGGGTCCGAGCCGCCGCAGCCGGCGGGCGCTGTCGATCAGCAGGTTCTGCAGCAGCTCACGGCTGCTCACCAGCAGGTGCGCCATCAGAGCCGCGCTCACCCTGGGCTCGGCCACCAGATCGCCCCGGCATGCAGCCAGGGCGGCCCTGAGCTCCCGCACTTCGCGGCCGATGTTGGCCGCCATCTCCGCGGTGCTCTCGCGGCGCATCGAACCGGGGCGGGGTCGTTCCATCCGCCCACTCTGCTGACCTCGCTCTGCAATCGGCAATCGGCAATCGGCAATCGGCGGGCCAGGCAATCGGCGGGCCAGGCAATCGCGGAAGAACGCAGCGTCACCCCGGCAGGTGCGCCTGCAACTCCTCCGGGGCGTTTCTCCACGACAGCGGCGATGGGTCATGGCCACTGCCACCTCCACTTCCCCTTGCACCATCAGCACTACCGCCGCCAACGGCAGCCAGGGCGCTGACGACAACTACGCCGCCAGCCAGTCCGCCGCTGGGGCTGCTGTCTCAAAGTTCAGTGCCCATCGTCTGGGTGGGTTCGGATTCAGGTGCTGGATCAGGGAGAGAACTGGCTGGCTCCCATGCAGAGCCTGCAAGGCATCCCGGCTGCTGCTGGCGAAACGGGATCTTTGTGGCAGCCCTGAGCCCATTCCCCACCCCCTTCCGAGGCTCCCTGCCAAAATCCAGAGGCCAGTTTCAAGCCCCATCGCATCCCATCCGCGCCGATGGGTTCTCCCGCCGCTGCCCCGCCGCCTCCCGCGGATCCCGCATCTCCCCACAACGACAACCTCCTGCTGCAAGCTCGCCTTGAACGCTTGGCGGCGGTGCTGGTCGATGCCGGCAGGGTGGCGCCCGCCCTGGAGGTCGATGATCAGGGCCGCCTGCTGGCCCGCTGGTGGCCGCTGCCGGCGGCTGAGGATCGTCCCTGGCTTGAGGCCCTGCTGCCCAGCGATGACCCCCGTAGCCATCGGCAGCTCGCCGATCGCCTGGCCGCTGCTGTGGATGGGGAGGTTCGCCAACGGCTGCGCCATTTAGAAGCGGCCCGCGGCTCCCGGTCTCCCCTGCGCTCCCGCGAGGGCAGCCTCTCCGCAGCCTGGCTGGTGGCCCTCTGCGCTGAGGATCCTCTGTTGCCCGCCGGCACTGTTGGTCCCCTCGGGGCGGATCAGTCCCCGGCTGCGCAGGTGGCAACGTGGGTGCGGCAGGCGGTTGCTCCCGGAGGCGACCTGCGCCTGGCCCTGCGCTGCCATGAACCGGCCGACGGTCGCCGTCGCCGCTGGATCGTTGAGCTGCTGCTGGGCCCGACCGCCGATCCCAGCCTGATGCTTCCCCTGGCTGCCTTCTGGGCTGGCGAGACGCCCTTTGCAGCCAGTGCCTTTGAAGGGGTGCTGCGCCAGCTGGGACTGCTCACGCGCTTGGCGCCGGAGCTGGCACCCGTGCTGCAGCAGCCGACACCGGCCCAGCTGGAACTGGAGGAGGGGGCCCTGGTGAGCCTGGTGAGCGGCCGGGCGGCCCTGTTGGCGGAGGCCGGTTTTGCCCTGCTGCTCCCCAGCGGCCTGCGCCAGGCAGCACGGCTGGGGTTGCGGGCCCGGATCCCTGGCAGCCAGGGCAAACGCGGCAAAACCGCTCCTGCGGGAAGTGGCTCGGGCCTCGATCTGGCGGGTCTGTTCCGCTTCGAATGGCAGGCGGTGCTGGGGGATCAGCCTCTCTCCGCAGCCGACCTGGCGGCGCTGCAACGGGCCGCTGCGCTCAAACGCCCCCTGGTGCGGCTGCGGGGTCAGTGGACCTTGGTCGATGCCGCGTCCGTGGCCGGCCTGCTGCGCCTCAGCGGCCAGCAGGGAGAGGCGAGCGGGGCGGAGCTGCTGCGAGGCGGGCTGGGGCTGGAGTCGTTGGGACTGCCTCCGGAACTGGAGTTGTTGGGGGTCGAGGCACCCGGGACGCTGGGCACCTTCCTGGCGGGCGATCTGCAGGGACAGGCCGAGGCCTTGCCCACCCCAGCGGCTTTTGTTGGGGAGCTGCGGCCTTACCAGCAGCGGGGGCTGGGCTGGCTCGTGTTCCTCGGCCAGCTAGGGCTGGGGGCCTGTCTGGCCGATGACATGGGCCTCGGCAAGACCGCCCAGTTGATCGCTGCCCTGCTGGCCGATCCGCTGACGGCACCCACCCTGGTGGTGGCGCCCGTGACCTTGCTGGGCAACTGGCGGCGGGAGCTGGAGCGCTTTGCGCCGCACCTGAAGCTGGCGCTGCATCACGGCCCCGAGCGTCCCAGAACAGCGCTGGCGTTGCAGCGATCCCTCAAGGCGCTTGGCCCCGGCGGCGTGTTGATCAGCAGCTATGGCGTCCTCAGTCGGGATGCAGCCGTCCTGGCGAAGGTGTCCTGGGGCCGGCTGGTGTTCGACGAGGCCCAGCAGCTCAAGAACCCCTACACCGCCATGGCCCGCGCCGCCGCCGGCCTTCGGGGTGAGCGCCGCATCGCCCTCACCGGCACGCCCGTGGAAAACCGGCTGCTGGAGTTGTGGGCGCTGCTGCAGTTGCTCAACCCTGGGCTACTCGGCAGCCTGGCCCAGTTCCGCCAGCGCTTTGCGGTGCCGATCGAGCGTGACCACGACGAGCAGGCCGCGGAACGGTTGCGGAAGCTCACGGCTCCCTTCCTGCTGCGGCGACTCAAGAGCGATCGCGCCATCCTGCCGGACCTGCCCGGCCGCATCGAGCAGACCGAGCTCTGCGCGCTCAGCCAGGAGCAGGCCACCCTGTATCAGGCCGTGGCCGATGAGTTGTTGGAGCAGGCCGATGCCAGCGAGGGCATCGCCCGCCAAGGGCTCGTGTTGGCCGGGCTCACGCGGCTCAAGCAGGTCTGCAATCACCCCGCCCATTACCTCGACGACGGCTCCGATCTGACGGGACGCTCCGGCAAGCTGGAGCGCTGCGAGCAGCTGCTGGCGGCGATTCTGGAGGCCGGCGAGAAGGCATTGATCTTCACCCAGTACACCGCCTGGGGGGAGCGGCTGGCCCTGCATCTGGCCCGCCGTTGCGGCGTTGAGATCCTCTGGCTGCACGGCGGCCTCAGCCGCGGGCACCGCGATGCGCTGGTGGCCCGCTTTGCCGATCAGGAGGGCCCGCCGGTGTTTCTGCTCTCGCTCAAGGCTGGCGGCACGGGCCTCAACCTCACCAACGCCTCCCATGTGATCCATTACGACCGTTGGTGGAACCCGGCGGTGGAGGACCAGGCCACCGATCGGGCCCATCGAATCGGTCAGATCCGTACGGTGCATGGGCACAAGTTGGTGTGCAGCGGCACGGTGGAGGAGGGCATTGATGCCCTGATTCGCGCCAAGCGCGATCTGGCGCAGCGGGTCGTGGCCAGCGGAGAGCAGGCCCTCAGCCAGCTCTCCACCGAGGAGCTGCGCCAGCTGATCCGGTTGCGGGATCCGCAGGAGGATGGCCCGTGAGTGAACAGCGTCTCAATCCGCCCGCAGCCCGACGGGGAAGGCGGGCCGCACCGCTGGCTAGCCAGTGGTGGTCGCAGCGGTTCACGACGGTCCTGGAGGGCTACGGTCTGGGCCCGCGCATGGAGCGGGGCCGGCGCTACGCCCGCGGCGGCCGGGTTCAGGATCTGACGGTGAAGGCGGGGCGACTGGAGGCGCGGGTCCAGGGCTCCCGGGCGACGCCCTATCGGGTCAGCGTACGCAGTGCGGCACCGAGCAAGGTCCAGTGGCGGGCGCTGGAGGCAGCGATGGCAGCTCGGCTCGGCTGGACGGCCCAGCTGCTGGCCGGTGAGGTGCCCCGCGATCTGGAGGAGCCCTTCGCGGAGGTGGGGGTGCCCCTGTTCCCGCGACGCTGGGGCGATCTGCAGGTGCGCTGCGGCTGCCCCGACGACGCTGAACCCTGCAAACACATTGCCGCCGTGCTCTACGTGTTTGCCCAGCGCCTCGATGACGATCCCTGGCTGTTGTTGGCCTGGCATGGCAGGGAGCGCGATGCCCTGCTCCCCTCCCTGCGGCGGGGAGCGCCGGAGCCGAGCGACGATGGCCTGCCTCCCTGGTGGCCGGTGGGCCTGCGGGCCCGTCCCGATCGGCGCTTGTCACCGCCGGATCCCCTGCCGCCCGATCCGCCTGAGCGAGCACTGCAGCGGCTTGGTCCCCTGGAGTTGCCCGGCGCTTCGACGGTGGCGTTGGAGCGGCAACTGGCGGCGCTCTATCGGCAGCTGGTGGCCGGTGACGAGGGAGATGGCCAGGACTGAGGAGGAATAGGCTGTTCTGGCGATATCAAGTTTGACCGAAGCAAGTCATGGCAATAGGCGCTATCTTTGTCCATCAACAATGCCTACGTCTTTGGCCACTGTTGGAAGGAATTTCAAGGTTGCCTAAAACTCAGCGTCCATCGTCTTAGGCGTGTTCGGATTCGCCAGCCCTAGCCACGGTTGTCATCGGGGCTCAGAGGCGGCCCAGCCGTTCAATTGGGTTTTCCCTGGCGACTCGAGATTGTTGATGCAGCCCTGATGACCCAGGGTAGGCCTGGCCAGGGCCCGGCAACTGGCCCATCACCAGGAGCAATCTCCCATCACCATCGACCAAAGGGTTAGCCTCTTCACCCGCCACAAAGTCGACAAGCAGGGTTCCAGCTGGGGTGCCTACGGCAAGGGCCGCCAGGCCTGGGATGGCTGGGGCAGTGATCCCGGCCGCAGCTGGGCCCGGTCAATCGCTCGTCAGATGGATGCTGCTGAACAACAAAGCTGAGCCGCCCACCACTGCAACAACAACACTGCAACAACACCGCTGCGACCACCCCGGTGCGAGAACACCACGCACGCCGACACGAATACAGTCAGCTACCGTTTCACCAACGCAACCAGCCACCGCTCCCTGCGCCCGGGGGACGGAAATCACCAGCGCGGCACCAACCAACCCTTAAAAGGGGAGAAGACAACGCAGAAAAATCGAAAATTCTCCTCGACAATCGCATTTCAAAATCAGGCCAAAACAACTCCTTGTGGCTTCCCGCAAAACCCCATCGAATAACCGAAGGGGATGCCACTGTTTCTGGAAACAGCGGCAATATCGCTCGCAATATTTCTCAGTTCCGCGAAATCTCTCTCGGCATTTGCTCTCCTGATCGGCCACCAGCAGCAGCGCAGCCCCAGTCGGACTTTCCAGTGACTGATCATCAGGCCCATGGCCGCCCACAACACATCGATCGCCTGGGGCATCGCCCAGCAGCTACAAGCCGCCAGCAGCTAATCGCCGCCAGCAGCGAGAAAGGAGTTACCAACGCTGGCCATCACCTGGCCGCCGAAAGATCGGCCTTCATCGGCATCTCTGCGGTGGCGGCTCTGGAGCATGGCGATGTGGGAGCAAAGCAGGAAAGGCTCCGCCGCCTAGTTCTGAATCACTTCTGTAATTCAATACGACCTGGACGCCAGGTCTTATTGAACCAGGGCTCCAACGGTCCGTAGAGCCGCAGAAGCGTGAACCAGCCCTTGCCAGGGATGGTCTGGACCCAGTTCTGCTCGAATCCAACAGGAGGCTTAGGGCCAAACCAAACATCAACTGAACCGTCGGCATTGGTTTTGATGCCCTTGTTCTGGCTGCTGACGCTGGGGGCTTTCTGATCTGTCTGCAGCATGGAACGGGTCTGGGTGTCATACACGATCACAGACCAGAAATCCGCCACGGGGATGTTGGGCGGCAGGCGCAGCCGATAGGTTTTGCTGCCATCCAGGCGTTCGCCATTGGAATCCAGCGAGGCCCAGGGATACTGGGAGCCCTTGCCAACAATCTTTTGTTCCATGGCCGGCGTCACACCGGTGGCAAAATAATAATAGAAAATGGAGCCATCAAGATTGGCCACGCCTGGGGACACTTCAAACTTGTAACCACCGAAGAACGGCAACCGCCAGGAGCTGTTGGGGTAGAAGTAGGCTGCAGGCTCGCGAATCTTGAGGGCAAGGGTTCGTGCTGTCACGGCTCCAATGTTGGCGGCATCGACGAGGATCTTCCTCCAGCGCTTGTTGGGGTTGAAGGGTTGACCTTTGACAATGCCGATCGAAGCGAAGAGTCCCAACGTCGTGGGATCAGAGCCGGAGGAAGGTTCTTCCTGAATTACCTGGTTCAGGAGTGCCCAGAAGGAGTAGTCTCCAGGGGCCACGAAATTGGCCGGCAGCCCAGAGGCATTGGCAAACTTGATTGCCGGTGGGTTGGCAGCATCAGAAAGTTGGTAGATCTTCAGATGCGCTTTGACAGACTCCACACCTGGCTTGGTGGAACTGTCCACGAGAAAAGATCGGAAGAACAGCCAGTTGCCGTAGGTTTTTGGTTGAACAACGACATAGCCTTGGGGAATTGTGCCCTGATACCCGGGGGGCAGGAACAGATACTTGCCGCCCGCACCGTTGTCGGCCCCCGTGATGCCGATGTCGGCCACCCAGCGATACCAGAAATCGTCAACCAGGCCCAAAACCATTGGCGGAACTTCCGCGACCAGCGGTCCCTTGTGCGTGTCGGTCCAGACGAAGTTATAAATGGTGTTGTCG
>JBAPUA010000202.1:0-9354 GCA_049282435.1 Cyanobium sp.
GGCTGGGCCGAGCGGTGGGATCTCAATCCTCAATCCTCAATCCTCCAGAGTCCTGCCGCGGGCCTCGATCACCAGCGGCAGCAGCAAGCCCACCAGCGGCACCTGGCCCACCACCCGCAGGGACTGGAACGCCCCGACTCGGGCGTCACGCTGCCGGGCGGCGATTGTGCCCACCAGGAACGGCCCGGCGGCGGTGAGCGGGCGGCCAGCGTTGTAGCAACAGCCGGAGCCCCTGCCGCGCAGGCGGGTGGGGAACAGTTCGGGCCGATCAAAGCTGAAGCACCCGAAGCTGCCGAACCCGCTCACGCCGATCGCGAACGACAACCACGACCAGGCGCCCAGATCGGCCCCCACGCCACCTCCGAAGGCCAGCAGCACCGCCGCCACGACACCAGGAAGTAGAGCCAAACATCCAGCGCCAGCTCAACCGCTCAGCGATCGGAACGGTCAGCAGGGCGCCGATCAGGCCGCCGATGCCGAGGCTGGCCACCAGTCGGCAGACCATCCAGGTGGCAAGGTTGGCGGCGCAGGCGCAGGCGCAGGCGAAGGGGCCCAGGGAGTCGGTCACCAGCGTGAGCAGCAGGGTGCGCGTGCGGCCGATGCGATCGCCCACCTTGGCGAACGCCATGCCACCGATTGATGGCCCAGCCGAACAGCAACAGCGCCGTGATCACCCCCGTCCAACCAAGGGTGGCGGATTTCGCCGTGGGGGAGCCGACCGTCGGCCCCAGCAGGCTGGGCACTGCATGGGGGGCGACGAAGTTGAACAGAAGGCCAACAGAGATGTCGAGGCCCCATCCCAGCCAGGCGGCCAGAAACACCAGCCACTGTTGTCGGTTGAGATGCAGGGGCAGGCTCAGCAACAGCGCCTGGGAGGGGTGGTTGCCCATGCCGAAGGGTGCCGGCCTTGGGGCCTGATTCAGCCGGGAGTCGCGGCTTGATGCAGGAGGCAACCCCAGCTCAGCTCTGCTCTCGTCCTGCAAGGCTCTCCAGGGAAAGCGCGAGGATTTCCTCGGGCTCCGTCAGGTCCAGCCGCGCCGCTGAAACCGGCGCCGCGGTGGTCATCACCCGGGTGCGGCTCTGGGATCTCCACCACTTGAAGCGCAGCAGCGGCAAGCCCCCCACCCGGCGGGCCATGGCCCAGAAGAACACATAGCTGGCCAACAGGCGTCGCAAGGCGCCGAAGCGCGACTCGCGCAGGTGTTCGAGCAGCGCATCGGACGCCG
Source organism: Cyanobium sp. (assembly GCA_049282435.1). GTDB lineage: Bacteria > Cyanobacteriota > Cyanobacteriia > PCC-6307 > Cyanobiaceae > Cyanobium. The sequence goes on from JBAPUA010000202.1 coordinate 1,227, forward strand.
CACACGTCCCATCGTGCGATCCCCCTTCGCCCGCTCTTCCCTCGCCAGCCCCCAGCTCGGTGGCGCAAGGCAGAAGCAACGCCCGACGGAACGGCCCCGTCACCAGCGCTGGATCGCTGCCCACCGCGACAATCTCCGGCCCCGCATCCCAGTGGCGAATCCCATCAGACTGACGCGCCGCCAGCAGGGCAGCCTCCGCCAGAGCACGCTTGCGGTCGCCGCCCCGGCCGTCCGGCACCCCGAAGAACAGCAGGCTGCCCCGCACCACCCGGTGGGCATGGGTGTGCAGCAGATGATCGCCCACCTCACCCCCCTGCACATCCACGCTGGTGATGCCGAAGCTGAGGGAGAAGAGCTTGCTGATGTAGTTGGTCAGCAGCGGATGGATCCACGGGGCCTCGCCGATCACCACAGTGCGCCGGCCGGTTCGGGCCAGCAGCGGTCGCTTCTGGACCCAGCGCAGGACCAGCGTCCACAACCAGGGACCGAACACGTAGACCCCCACATCGCCCGCCAGGGCACCGCCTCTGAGCAGGGTGCCGGCGGCCGTCTGGCTGCTCCAGAGCGGCTCGCCGGCCAACGCCTGGACCAGGGTCTGCACCAGGGGCATCCCAAGCTCCAGGGACAGAAGGATGTAGAGAGCATGGATTCCCCAGGCCAGGGGGGTCTCCAACACATGCATGGCCCAGTGCCGGCCCCCTTGCTCCAACTGGCTGGACGTGGCCGTCGGCTGCCGCTGGCCATGCCCGTCAACCCCGACGATCTGGGCAGACTCCTCAACAAGAGCGCGGGTCTCCCGCACCTCCAACTTTTGCAGCTCAGCCCGCGTGAGCACCAGGCCCAGGGGGCGCTGCTGGGTGTCCGGGAAGGCCTGCAGCAGCTGGCGGGTCAGGCTGAACAGCAGCTGGGTGAGGGTGTGATGCATCGCCGCCACGCTGGCGGTGGCCGGTTCGGCCCGGCGTCGGCCGGCGCCGGTGGTGAACAGGCGCTCGCAGCCGGATCCACCGGGGCCCGCCTCCCCCAGCATCGGCGAGCCCAGCAGGCTGTCCGCTTCCCCGGTGAGAATGAAGAACTCGCGGATCACCTCCCGCCGCACCATCAGATCACAGGCCTCCATCACCTTCCGGGAGGGAAAGGTGCGGCTGGAGTGGCTGAGCACCAGCACGATTGACTGGCGGGCGAGGCTGAGGCTCTCGCTGTCGTTCTGCAGAGCCAGAAGCATGGCATTGGCGGAGAGGGTGCGCACCGTCAATCGCGGCATCAGGGCCTGCAGATCCTCGGCGAACTGCTCGGCCAGCCAGAGGCTGTTCTCCACCCCGGTGATCAACAGATCCACATGGCTGGATTTGGCCAGGCTGTCATCGAGACCTGCCTGGCGCAGCACCTTTTGCTTCTGCGCCAGATTGGCCGCCTTGGCGATCAACAACTGGGCCAGATAATCGGCTGATTGGCGGTTGCCGGATCCAGGGTCGCTCCAATCGTTGTGGATCTGCCTCAGCAGCGAGGGAATCTCGGCGATGTCAGCCGCCACGGGATCCTGGCGCAAGGGCGGGGGGAGCTGGCGAGCAGAAGCGCGTGGCGAGGACGAGGGCGCACGGCGCGACGATGGAGTGGCATAGAAATGGCGACGTCGCCACAGCTCCTGGGGTGTCAACTCCCGCTCGAGGGACAGCGAGCTGATCTGCAACTTGCGGCTTGCGAGCACTGCAACCTCTCCAGCATTCTCATCGAGATCAATCCGCCATGCCCCCTGCTCACCCGCCAGCACGTCGTCGACCGCCGCCGACTCCGAGGCATACAGCGCGAGGCCGATCTTTGGATCTACGCCAATCGTGATCGGCTGTCCGAGGCTGCACAACACCAGCCGATCCGGCCAGGTGGTCGACACCACCACCAGGCCGAAACTGCCGCGAGCGCACTGTATGAACTGGTGCACTGCAACGGCTGGATCGTTGTGGAGAAACAGTGCGATCGCTTGTTGGATCCAAAGCCACAAGTGCTCTTCCACCTGCCCCTCCAGACCGGGATCCAGGCGCAACACCGGCAGGATCAGCTCCGGGAGGTCCTGGCTCAAACCAGCTCGATCCTCACCCGAATCGTGGTGGCCGCGCACTCGCTCGGCAAAGGCCTGCTCGAAGATGGATACCCAGCGATTCAGCTCGTTGAGAGGGGGGACCTGGGGAAAGGGGGCCATGGTGCGCAGAAAGGCCCAGCGCACTGCGGCGAACCAATCCCCCTGGCAGATCATCAGGTCCATCATCCCGGCGATGCGGGCGGAGTCGACGACGGCCGGTGCGGGCTGCTGTAGGGCGCTCTCCAGCCACGGTCCCAGCGCAGTCGTCACCTCGACCAAGCGGCCGAAGGCCGCAAAGCCCTCGAAGTCCCCGTTGTGGGTGATGCGGTGGTGCACCGTGCGCGCTTCACAGCGCCAGGCTCCATCCGCCGCAGGGCGCCACAGGCGGGCCTGACGGGCGGGGCTCCATTCGTGCCAGTGCGTTTCCCGCACCGCAGGCGGGCCACTGGTGCCAAAGCGGTAATGCCAGCAGGCCAAGAGGCCGGCGGGATGGGGGCGACACCCCAGACGACGGGCCCGTTGGCGCACTTTGCAGAAGGCGGCCTCCAGGGATGGCGTCAGATCTCCGCGTTTGGCATTGACAATCTTGTGGCCGATGAAACAGGTTTCTCCGCTGCGGTCGAGGGCCATCACCAAGCCGCCGCCAGCCTGGGCTCCCCGCACCTCCGTCTCCTGTCCCATGCGGTGGAAAAGACGGATGGCGTGCGGCGAGAGCAACTCGTGGCGGCCAGCAACTTCGGCGCTGGCGATCACGCCGAAGTTGCCGCAATAGAGGACGCTCGCGCGAGCGTTGACGATCGTCTGCCAGTCGGTGCGCGAGGCGAGAGCCAACCAGAGGTTGGTACCGATCAGATTGATCAGCAGCGTGGCAAGGGCCGGGAACGACGATCCGGCACTTGCGGGGGAAGAGCTGACCAGAGCGGCGAGCCAGCAGGTGGCCGCAACGATCACCACGACGTGCAGCACAATGGAGCCGGCAGCCTTCAGGCGCAGTTTCCAGGGTTCGGGATCGCCAGCCTCCAGCCAGGCCGGCGGAAGCGAGGACGCCGCCAGAGGGCCGATCGGAGTGAGCGGCAGCAGGCCGCGGGCCAGTTGCGCTGCGGAGCGGTTCTCCAGCAGATGGGCCAGGCGGATCGCGGCCTGGTTTCGGTCCACGATCGCCCGTGCCAGGGTGTGGCCGGCGCCATGCACCAGCTCTGCCGCAATCCAGGCCAGCCGCAACAGCAGGGCAAAGCCGATCCCATCGAGCAGCGAACCGTGCCATGCCGCCGCGGCCAAGAAGCCCATCAATTCCGGAATCACACAGGAGCAAAGGGCAAGTGCAAGGCGCAAAGGCTGTTGCGCCAGGAGGAAGAAGGGCTGGTGATCGTCCAGGGAGGTAGGGGAATACACGGTATTGAAGGACGGGAAAGGACGACGTATTGGGCGGAGAGTATTAGTAGCTCACGTTCGAGTGATGTGACAAAAGGATATATTCACGGCCACCAAGCCTGAATCTCCAGCAATACTGATCGACAGCCAAGATCAGGGCAGTCAGCTGGCGAACATCACGATGTTTGGCGAATGACAGGTAAGTGTCCGCTGCTGAACGGCGGGCCTTCAAGCGCCAGGCTCTTGAGCCCGGGACGGACGTGCCATGGGGGAGCGTCTGCACCTTGCAGGCATGGACGCCAAGAAACGGATCACCATGCGTGGGCAGAGCTCTCTGAAACCAGCGTGCCAGTCCCATCCGCTTCGCCCAGCCACACCCGGCGCAATTCCCCCCTTAAGGGGGATCTGAATTTGGGCGCCCCCCCCCTTGCCAAACGTTCGATGTGCTGCAGGGGCACCAAGTCCACTCACACCACCAGGGCTGCCTGAAAGTCCCGTCAACCGGGGATCCCAAAGGCTGCTCTGCCTCAGGGATCCATTCGTCGACAGCGCATGATCGGGCAACACCATGTCGTTCAGTCGCCATTGCGGGCTGAGATCTCGACTTTGAGGCAGCCCTGACTCACACCACGTATGGCAGCTGCTCAGGGGGGCTGTCTTCCATTCGCTGGAGCCTCTGAATCAGACACGCCAACCTACGGACAATCTGGAGGCTGCTGGCACGGGCTGATGCAGATTCGATGCTGTACTTGGTCTTTGGGGTTACGGGGCTTCACGAAAGTGGCTTCACCGGGATTTGCTCTGCAATCGCTCCGATGAGCCCCCAGAGGCAGCTGGGTCCGCTGGGTCCTGAAACCGCCCATCTACTTACGGGAAGAGGAACCTCCACCAGGCTCACAACTCACGCAAAGGGTTTAACTTGAACTTGAGGGGAGGCGCTCCCAAAGGCTCTTCCCTCAAAGCAATCCGGGCCAGTCCCCCGTGAGTCTCTTTGAAGGTGAACTGATTGGAAACAGGCCCAACGTGGCACCAGACGGTTGTCACCCCAAGTGGACGAGTGAACCATATGCCATTCCCATGTTTTGAAGTGTGAAAGCTGGGCTGCATACCCGGCCAACAGTCACTTCTGGGAAGGTCAAGCCCCGAGCATCTCTTCCCTGAGCCGTGACTGACTCCTTGCCTGCCAGGCCCCAGACAGGTCAACCGTGGAACAAAACGACACCCGACCGGATGGCATCCGAAATGCCAGGTTGTGCATCTGCGACCGGTGCTAAGGCGCCCCCGCTAGGGGCGCCTTCTTTTGTGGTGGCGTCAATCGCTCAGCGGCACACTTCCGGCGCCTTTCGGCACCGGTCGCTGGTCTGTCGGGATGTGGTTGTGATGGTTCGGGCCCTCGTATGAACTGGCTCCGTCGGCCGGGCGGCACGGCGTTCAGCGCAGCCAACCTCTCCCAGCCGCCAGCCGTGAGGCCTCCTGCACTGCCTCGATGCATCGCTGGCGGCGCTGGGGTCTGAAGCGATGCTCCCACAAGTAGATGGCCTGCCAAGGTGCCCAGCACCAGTCTGCTGGCCTAGAAGGGCAGGCAGAGGTTGCTGCTGGTGAGCGAGCTGCGGATATGGGCGGGCATGTCGTCGGCCCCCTCGTCGTCGTGCAGGTAGGCCGCAGCGGCCCGCGACCGCTGAGCGACCGGAAACCCTCTTCTGGCACCAGGGCCTGCAGGTGGGCAGAGAGATCGGTGAGCACCCGCGAATCTGAGTTTTCGTTGATCGTGAGTGAACAGGAGGTTTGCAGGCAGAGCAGACAGGCTTGCCCCTGTTGCATGCCGCTGGAGATCAGCGCCCGATTCAGTTCAGCCGTGATTTTCAGCAAGCCCTCGCTGATGAAGTTGAGGGTGTGCTGACTCTGGCGGAGCATTGAGGGGGGGGAGACCTCACTCTGGCGTGAATTTTGCTAAGGACGGATTGCCCTGTAGATCAATGGGCTTCTGGGCCAATGGCCTTCAGGACAGATGGCTTTCGGGCTGGATGCTCTTGGAGCTGGATGGCCTTCTGGCCGCTGACCTTGGATAAACTCTGGAAAACCCACAGTTCGGCGATCCTGCTACCCGAGAACCTCTGCGAAATCAGAGCTTCATTGGCAGTGGCTCGGGTTTGCCAGAGCTTCCCTTGGAGCAGCGTTGTTTAGCGTATTTCATCCATCGCAGCGGTTCAATGCGTACCTTTCTGGTGATTTTGCCTGTGCTGGTGGGCGCTCTGGTCACCACGGCCCCTGCCCTGGCCCAGCGTCAGGTGCCCAAAATCGGCACGATCTGCCCGATGGGCTATGTCGATAAGCTCAACGGCCAATGCAGCACCTTGGGGCTTGTCAACTACACCCTGCAGCCCACCCATGGCAAGGCCTGCCTGGAAGGCTGGATGAATGTGGGCGGCGGCTACTGCCGCAAGAAGTGAGTGGCGAAAAGTTGGGACCGCTTAGCTGGCCCTGCCCCCTGCCCCCTGCCCCAGCTGAGCTGAGTGGCCCAGCCGCCTTGCCCAGCTGATTTGAGCGGCGCAGCCGTCTGGCGCAGCTGGTACCTGTCCAGGGAGGCTCATCCTGGCAAGCTCCCTGGCTGTGGCGTTTAACTGGCAAGAGGCCTGAGATGTCCAAGGCCTACAGCCGCCTTCGCGAGCACCTGCACATCACCCAGCTGCTGGGCAGCATCCAGAGCTCGCTCTACTACGACCAAAACACGGCTATGCCCAGCGGTGGTGCCAGCTGGCGAGGTGAGCAGTTGGCGCTGCTGGCCAAATTGCTGCATGGGCGGCGATCGAGCAGTGACTACGCCGAACTGGTGGCGGAAGCTGAAGCTGATCTAAGCGGCGATGCCCCGCCCCAAACCAAACGCAATTTGCAATTGCTGCGCCAGGAGCTGCAACGCCAGCAGTGCTTCGATCCCGCCTTGGTGGGGGAACTGGCCACCGCCCAGGCCGATGGCTATGCGGTGTGGCAAAGGGCCAGGGCCCAGGCCGACTTTCAGCCTGTTCGCACCGGTGTTGGAGCGGTTGGTGGCCCTGAGGCAACAGCAGGCCGCCAGACTGGCGCTGGTGGCATCACCCGCCCCTGGGACATCCGCCGGGGGCAGCGCAACGCTGTGATCCCCCATGGCACCACCGTCTGCGGCCACCGCTACCGCTGTCAGGAGATCGGCTCCCTTGCCCGCGTCCAGGAACTGCTGCCCTATGCCTTGGCCCGCGAATAGCCGAATGCCGATCGGGAATGGGCCTGGCAATGGGTGTTGCCCCAGCAAAAGCGCTGGTATCACACAGCATCGGGGACCCAAGGGCGCCATCATCTCGATCCGAGCATGCTGCAGAAGGCTGTGAACCGCGCCGTTGCCGGAGCCGGGGTGACCAAGGCAGCATGTTGTCATACCTTTCGCCATTCATTCGCTACGCATCTGCTGGAACGGGACCAGGACATCCGCATGATCCAGAAACTCCTGGGCCACCAGGATTTGAGCAGAAGCATGATCTACACCCATGTGCTCAAACGAGAACCACTGGGGATAAGTAGCCTTGCGGATTTTTTGTAGCGATTCGAACAGGTGGTTTGCGGACCCGTGAACCAGGGCTAGCCTGAAGTATGTGTAATCCAAAAATGGATGGCGCAGCTGGGTTTTCGAGAGGTTTCTGGCTATGGTTGGCGTGGTTCAAGGAAAGGCGTGGTCCTGGGGCCGTAGTTCACGGAACCTTCCAATGACTCTTTAGGCGCACTCGGCGCAGTGCAAAGCACGAAGAGGGCATCACTCACAAAGAGGACATCACTGATGAGCGTTCGCAGCGGCAGTCGGCAGGTTTTGATCCACGGCATGGTTCTCGTGCTGGTTGGCTTGGTATGGGGGCTTGTCATCCCCGGTACTCCGCACCCAAGGCTCGCCCTCGGAGCTCACATCCAGTTCGTAACAAATGGCATGCTGTTCATCATCCTGGCGACAGCGCTACTAGCGCTCCCTCATAGTGTCGGTCTCAAGTCCATCTGGATGATGGTAGTAGCGGCTTGGTTGACATGGACCATGGCTATCTCCGAGGCAGCCAATTCTTGGTGGGGAACAACGCAGATGTTGTCTATTGTTGCGAGTCAGGCAGGTGCCACCGGCGGCGAACCATGGCAAGAGCTGGTCGTCAAGTTCACGCACATTGGCGCTGGATTTGGGCTGATTATCGCGTGGTTTTTGCTCGTCTTCGGTTTTCTGAAGCACCCTTCAAGCGCAGGATCAAATGATGCATGAGGCTACCCAGCTTGTGACGCAGCCCAAGGAACAAGATCTGTACCCGTTCAGAGGTTGGGACGATGAGCCGCGCCATTGCTCCTCGGATCACTCCTCGTAGCGAGGGAGATCTGATCAGTGGTTTGTGCTGTCGATCTCAGGGATCCGGCAGCAGTGATGGCATCACCCCGTTGCGGTGATGGTCAATCCATGCCTGTTCCAGAAACTGCCAGGTATCCCGGCCCTGTTGCCGCAGGGTTGTGGTGACCGTGAGCAATCGGCTGCGGCAGATCGCACCCTGACTGACGGACACATCTCATCCGAGAGGGTCATGCCACAGCCAGCACCTGCGACGGGTGTGGCCGTGGCGGCAGGTCAATCCGCGTGAACCAGGGCTGCTTTTGGCGCCGCTGCACGCCGCGGCTGGGTCTGCAGGG
>JBAPUA010000203.1:0-1988 GCA_049282435.1 Cyanobium sp.
AGCTGGGCCAGGCCCATCTGCCCCAGGGAGGAAAGCAGGGGCATCAGGGAGGCCCGGGGCTGGTCGGCGGCGCTGAAGTACTCGTCGTAGCCGTGGTTTGGTCGGTATTCCGTGAACATGCGCGCGCTGCTGCTGGCTGGATCCTGCAGCCCCGTCGGGGGCCTGGCTGGTCACTTTCGCTACAGGAATGCGGTTCCTCTGCTGGTGTCGGCGTTCAGTCTGGCCCCTGAGGCTCGTCCAGCCAGGCATTTTGTCAGCCACGGTCATGCTCGGGTCGGCCCCGGAGGGCCCGGTCGATCCAGGGCCTGGCCACCAGTGCCGCTGCCCGGGCGGTTCGCCGGCGCTGGGTACGACGGGACTCCACGGTGTTCACGGGCGCGCTGGATGTCTGAATGTGTCTTATAGCCCCAGGATTAGGGGAGGGTTTAAGTTAGTGAGTTAGAATGATTGATCCCAGAAGTGGGAAATATGGCCAAAGCCCACGGTTTTTCTTTTGGCCCCGCTGACCCCTTTGGCTCAACGGATCCCCTCGGCTCAACGGACTCGGACGTCGCGGGCCTCAGCGCCGCCCATGACACCGGTGTTGTGCTCAGCGAAAGCGCCGCTGCCCAGGCCAGGGAGTGGCTGGGCCATGAGCATCGCCGCCTGCGGCGCTTCCCGGTCCAGGCCAGCCGGTCGATCGCCCTGCGGGAGCTGGATGCCCAGCAGGCTCCGGTCGGTCCCTGGCTGCCGGTCGACATCCTGGACATCAGCACGGGCGGCCTGTCACTGATGGTGTCGGGCTCGCACCAATTCCCTGCCGGCCAGCATCTGCTCCTGGATGTGCACACCCATCCGGGTTTCGGCCTGCCGCGCCTGGAGGTTGAGGTGCGCTGGTGCTGCCCCTCGCTGAGCTTCACCACCTTTGGGGTCAATTTCCTGGAACCGCTGGCGGCGCTGCCCAGGCTGGAATTGGAGCGCAGCAGCGAGCTCCGGGATCCCAGCGACCAGTCCTGTCCATAGCGGTCAAGACCTGCCCACCAGCTCGGTGGCAGCGGCTGCAGGCAGGATCGGCGCTCTGGCACAGGCGGGCCACATCGGCCAGTCCGCTGCTGAAATCCCGACCGCAAGGAGGGTGATCGCCGCCGATCCCTGCCGGCGAAGCAGCTGGGAACCAGGACGCCATAGGAGTTCAACGCGGCCCAAGGTCGGGCTGAGCGCTCCTGCCCCTGAACGGCCAGGAAGCCCGAGGGGAGCCTCCCTGGAAGTTCCTCTAGAACTTCCAGGGAGGCCGAGGTTTATCCCTGGCTGCTGGCAACCGGTTCAGCGCTCTGCTGATTCAGCACCTTCTCCAGTCCGGCCAGATCCTCATCGGTGATCTTGGTCTGCATCGGGCAGTGTTTCGGCCCACACATCGAACAGAACTCAGCCTGCTTGTAGATGTCGGCGGGCAGAGTTTCGTCGTGATACTCGCGGGCCCGCTCCGGATCCAGGGAGAGATCAAACTGGCGATTCCAGTCGAACGCATAGCGCGCACGACTGAGTTCATCATCGCGATCGCGGGCTCCGGGGCGATGGCGAGCGATGTCGGCGGCATGGGCGGCGATCTTGTAGGCGATCAGCCCATTGCGCACATCCTCGGGATTGGGCAGGCCCAGGTGCTCCTTCGGGGTGACGTAGCAGAGCATGGCCGTGCCGTACCAGCCCGCCATAGCCGCACCGATCGCGCTGGTGATGTGGTCGTAGCCGGGCGCAATGTCCGTCACCAGTGGACCCAGCACATAGAAGGGGGCTTCGCTGCATTCCTCCATCTGCTTGCGCACGTTGAACTCGATCTGATCCATCGGCACATGGCCGGGACCCTCGACCATCACCTGCACATCGTGCTTCCAGGCCCGGCGGGTGAGTTCACCAAGGGTTTTCAGCTCAGCCAGCTGGGCCTCATCGGAGGCGTCATGGAGACAACCGGGGCGCAGGGAATCTCCGAGCGAGAAGCTGCAGTCGTAACG
>JBAPUA010000204.1:0-76784 GCA_049282435.1 Cyanobium sp.
GGTGTCATCGGTGCGCGCGCCCAGGCAGGTGTCCTGGCGGCTCAGAACTGGGCGCGGCGCCGCGGCGGGCAGGGGATGCCATGGCTGGCGTGGAAATCTTCCTGCACCTTCCAGGTGAGCCGCCGCGAGATCTGGCGCACGATCTGGCGCAGCAGATGGTCGCCGCTGCTCTGGACGAGGTTGTCCGGCAGCAGATTGAGCATGCCCGGCAGGCGGATCCAGACCGAGAGCTCCAGCTGCCAGCGCACCAGGGTGTGCAGCATCATCCGATCCACCTCCTCATCGGAGACCTCCGGTCCGGTGCACTCGTCGAGCCGCAGCGAGGCGTTGAAATCAACGTCGTAGAGGGCCTGAAGGGTCGGATCGGCATCGGGCACCGTTTCGGTGATGATCCGGTAGATGCCCTCGTCCTGGGGCAGCAGCTCCAGGCCGATCGTCGGTTCCACCTCAAAGCCGAAGTTGCCGAAGCGGCCGAGGGTCAGCACGTAGCCATTGCCCCCAAGGGGCGCGACCGTCATCGGTGCGGCGCAGCGGCGGAACCAGCCGTCGTGGCGATCCAGGTAGGTCGCCACGACCTTCGCCGGAGCCCGCATCTCCATGAGATCGGCGAAGGCACTGGCGTAGCGATGGACCCGTGGGTCGTCGCTGGCGCGCAGGTGGGTGGGTTCCAGGAGGGGGTCTGCCGTCACGCTGTTGCCGGAAGGTCGGGTGGTTGCGGCGGGAATCGGGATCGGTACGGTCGTGGGGGATCGAGAGTGGGGATCGAGAGTGGGGGGCGAAGGGGAATGTAAAGCCCCAGCTCCAGCGCTCCGTCGCCGACGTGACAGCGGCGGGGCGGTGTTTCAGCTCTCGCTCAGGTCCACCAGCCGCCGGATCACGTCTTCCACCACCCGATCGGGGGTGGAGGCGCCGGAGGTGATGCCTACCCGGATCGGGCCATCGGGCAGGAAGGGTTCAAGGATTTGCAGATCGCCGCCCAGGGGCTTGTGCTCGATCCGGTTGCCGGGGCCGATCCGCTCCGGAGTGTCGATGTGGAACGAGTGGATGCCGCGGGAGATGGCGATCTCCTGAAGATGGGTGGTGTTGGAGGAGTTGTAGCCGCCGATCACCACCATCAGGTCCAGGGGTTCATCCACCAGGGCGAACATCGCGTCCTGGCGCTCCTGGGTGGCGTCGCAGATGGTGTTGAAGGCCAGGAAGTGGTCATTGAGCAGGGCCGGGCCGTAGCGCTGCAGCATGGTGCGCTCGAACAGGCGACCGATGTCCTCGGTTTCGCTCTTGAGCATGGTGGTCTGGTTGGCCACCCCGACGCGGATCAGGTCGCGTTCTGGATCAAAGCCTGGCGAGCAGGCGTGTTGGAAGCGGGTCATGAAGGCCTCCCGCTCCGCGGGGCTGCGGGGGCCGTCATCGTCGGCACTGGCGAGGATGTAGTCGCTCACCATCTGAGCTTCGGCGAGATCGAGCACCACCAGGTAGGTGCCGGCAAACGAGCTGGTGGCCAGGGTCTCCTCGTGTTTCACCTTGCCGTGAATGATCGAGGTGAAGGCGTGCTTCTTGTGCTTCTCCACCGTGTTCCACACCTTGGACACCCAGGGGCAGGTGGTGTCGACGATGTGGCAGCCCCGCTCATTGAGCAGCTGCATTTCCTGAACGGTGGCGCCGAAGGCCGGCAGGATCACCACATCGCCGGTGCCCACCTCGGAAAAATCCTTGCAGCCGTCCTTGACGTCGATGAACTGCACGTTCATTTCACGCAGGTGGTCGTTGACGGAAGGGTTGTGGATGATTTCGTTGGTGATCCAGATCCGCTCACTCGGGTAGTGGCGGCGGGTTTCGTAGGCCATCGCCACGGCCCGCTCCACCCCCCAGCAGAAGCCGAACGCCTCGGCCAGCCGCACCGTCAGCCGGCCTTCGCGCAGCTCGTGACCGTTGGTGCGCAGCGAGGCGACCAGATCGCTCTGATAGGCGGTCTGAAGGCTGCCGGCCACCTCTTCGCCCAGGCCGAAACCGCGGCGGTTGTAGCGCTCCGAATGGTGCAGGGAACGCTTGAAGGCTCGGGTATCCACGGCTGCTGCTGATCAGGCTCTCCGGAACTCTATGGGGCCCTCCCGTTTCGTGGCCGGCGCCGCGAGGCTCAGGAGTTCAGCGCTGCGATCGGCCTCCGGGTGCCGGGACCCGGCTGCGGAGCTCAGTCCTGGTGCTCCTGCACCGCCGCCAGCCCCAGCCAGTCGATGGCCTCGCCGCCGAAGCCGTAGCGGCAGGGCAGCACCTCCACGCCGGCGGCCAGGGCCTGACGGAAAAGCTCGCCATAGCGGGGATCGGCCGCATCTCCCGGAGCAAAACGGTCCACATCGCTGCGGCTCAGGCAGGGCACCAGCACGGCCCGTGCCTGCGGCACCAGATCGATCAGTTCCTGCAGATGTTTCTGGCCCCGTTCGGTGACCGTGTCGGGAAACAGGGCCAGGCGGCCGTCACTCCAGGTGGTGTTCTTCACCTCCAGCCAGATCGGTCGCGGATCGGCGGCTCCTTCCGTGGGGCTCAGCAGCAGGTCGATGCGACTGCGGCGGTTCACGCCATAGGGCACTTCAGCCCGGATCGAACCGATCGGGCCCAGCCAGGGCTCCAGGCAGCCGGCTTCGATCGTGGCTCGCACCAGCCGGTTCGGCAGGGCGGTGTTGATGCCCACCCAGATCGGCCTGCCCTCGGCGCCCGGCACCTCGGCCTGCTCCCAGGTCCAGGCCAGCTTGCGGCTGGGTGAGGGATCGTGGCGGAGGCGCACCCGACCGCCGGGATGGAGCACGCCGGTCATCGGACCGGTGTTGGCGCAGTGGGCGGTGACCTGCTCGCCGCTGTCGAGGGCCACATCCGCCAGAAAACGCTTGTAGCGCTTCAGCAGCACCCCCTCCACCAGCGGGCCGGTGGCCAGCACGGCCATCGGGCAGGTCGCGGCCGCCGCAGCCTGCGGATGGGACGGGCGGGCGACCTTGGCCATCGGGTCTGGAGCACGCCGGAACGACCGCCATACTGCCCTGTCTGCGTGCGAGCTCCGAGCCCAGGCCCCGATGGCGAGATCGCTCAAGAGGATTGCCCTGATCGTGGCTCTGGCCACCGCCCTCAGCAAGGTGGCGGGGCTGGTGCGCCAGCAGGTGATCGCCGCCGCCTTCGGGGTGGGCGCCGCCTACGACGCCTACAACTACGCCTATGTGCTTCCGGGTTTTCTGCTGATCCTGCTGGGGGGCATCAACGGCCCCTTTCACAGCGCCATGGTCAGCGTGCTGGCGCGCCGGCCGCGGCAGGAGGGGGCCCATGTGCTGGCTGCCATCAACACGCTGGTGGGGGCGGCCCTGATCGGGGTGACCGTGGTCCTGATCCTCGGCGCCGATCCCCTGATCACCCTGGTCGGTCCGGGCCTGAGCGGCAGCCGCCACGACCTGGCCGTGCTGCAGCTGCGCTGGATGGCGCCGATGGCCCTGTTCGCCGGCCTGATCGGCCTCGGTTTCGGCGCTCTCAACGCCGCCGATGTCTTCTGGCTGCCCTCGGTCAGCCCCCTGCTCTCGAGCGTCGCCGTGATCGGCGGCATCGGCATGCTCTGGTGGCAGCTGGGGGCCGCCATCGTGCTGCCCCAGTGGGCCGTGATCGGTGGCGTGGTGCTGGCGGCCAGCACCACCGTGGGGGCGGTGCTGCAGTGGTTGATCCAGTTGCCGGCCCTGGCCAGGGAGGGGCTGCACAAGTTCCAGCTGGTGTGGGACTGGAAGGATCCGGGCGTGCGCGAGGTGTTGCAGGTGATGGGCCCGGCCACCCTGTCGTCGGGGATGCTGCAGATCAACGTCTTTGTCGACCTGTTCTTCGCCTCCGGCATCGTCGGGGCGGCGGCGGGCCTGGGTTACGCCAATTTGCTGGTCCAGACCCCCCTGGGCCTGCTGTCCAATGCGCTGCTGGTGCCGCTGTTGCCGGTCTACGCCCGGCTGACGGCCCGCGCCGATCGTCCCGAACTGATCGCGCGGATCCGCCAGGGACTGATGCTCTCCAACGCCAGCATGTTGCCCCTGGGCGCGGTGATGGTGGCTCTGGCGGGTCCGATCGTCTCCCTGGTCTACGAGCGCGGCGCCTTCGATCAGCAGGCCGCCTCCCTGGTGGGAGGGCTGCTGATGGCCTATGGGCTCGGCATGCCCGCCTATCTGGCCCGCGACGTGCTGGTGCGGGTCTTCTACGCCCTGGGCGATGGGGTCACGCCCTTCCGCTGGTCGATGGCCGGGATCGGCCTGAATGCGGTCTTTGACTGGCTGCTGGTCGGGGCTCCCAGCCCCTGGGGTCTGCAGTTGCCGGCGCTCAACTTCGGCGCTCCCGGTCTGGTGCTGGCCACGGTCTCGGTGAATGTGATCACCTGTCTGGGGTTGCTGCTGGCCCTGCAGGTCCGGCTGGGCCAGCTGCCGCTGCAGGTCTGGTGGCGGGACACCTCACTGCTGGCGCTGGCGGCCGTGCTCGGGGCCCTGCTGGGTTGGCTGCTGGCCCACGGCGTCACCTGGCCGGCCGGGCTGGTGGGCCTGCTGCTGCAGAACGCGCTGAGCGGGGCCCTGGCTCTGGGGCTCTACGGCCTGTTGGCCACGGTGTTCCGGGTGCCGGAAGCGGCCCAGCTGCTGCAGATGGTGCGCCGCCGACCGGTGTCCTGAAGGCGCTGTCTGGGTGCCCTCCGCCCCTCCGGGAGGAGGGCCTAACGCCGAGCGCTGTTGGCGGCTGCGCTGCCGATGTCCGGCAGCTCCGGGATCCGTAAGGGCGGTGGCGAGCGCCGAGACCAGACCCAGATTGTGACGAACGTTCAGGACGTGCCTGCCGCAGGACTCGGGGCCGCCGGCGCCGATCGCGCTCAGGCCTGCTTGACCTGGCGTTCCTCGCGCACCTGCAGCGGGATCTCCAGATGGGAGCGCCCCAGCATCTGCGGGCCGTCCACGGAATAGATGCGGGCCTCAATGCCGAAGTCGCGGAAGGCGGTTTCCAGTTCCTGCATCAACGCCTTCTCCACCTGGGCCTCGGCGTCGACCACCTTGCCGATCAGCCGGCCGCCGAGGCGGCCGATCCGTTGCCGCACCACTTCCCGGGCGTTGGTGACCTCAATGATCAGCACGGCCCGATCGCGTGAGCTAACACCCTATCCGCAGAATGGCTCCAGCAGTTCTTCCAGATCGCGCAACTGCCCCGGCGGCACCAGGCGGGCCAGGGGCAGTCGGGTGGCGCCGCCGCCGATCGGCACCTGCACCGCCTCCAGGGACTGGCGGGCGCAGATCTCGGCGCCCTGGCTGAGGCGGCCGGCGCACTCGATCGCCAGGGTCTCGGCCAGGCCCGCATCGTCCAGGTAGAGATGCCAGCCGGCGATCTGCACGTAGAGGCGATCCGCGATCGCGCGGCGCAGATCGTCGAGGGCCCGGGCGTCAATCGTCATGGGGAGGGTTCGCCGGTGGGTCTGGGGCGCAGGGCCACCACCACGCTGCCATGGATCAGCAGGGCCGCCGCCCAGCCCAGGGTCAGCCAGTTGAGGTGGGACCAGGGATGGCGCAGGCCCTGGACGAACCACAGGCCGCTGTTGACGGCGGCAAAGGCCGCGGCGTGGAGGGTGAGATTGACGATGCGCTCAAAGTGCCGGTAGGTGGGGTCGGCGGGATCGGCGGGGCCGTACCAACGGATCGGCATGGGGTTCGTGCGGGAGGGGAATCGGGGTGGGGGCCAGGGGCCGGCCCGGCGGGGGAGCCCCCGGCAACCAGCCTGGTTGACGGATGGGCACCCTATGCGGTGAGAATGTGGGGGTAGGCGCTTGTAGCTCAGCGGATTAGAGCATCTGACTACGGATCAGAGGGTCGGGAGTTCGAATCTCTCCAGGCGCGTCTTTCTTCCCAGCCGTCCCCAGGGGCGGCTTTTTTATGTCCGCACCGTCCTGAGCCCATCCGGGGGGCCGGGGGCACACGGCCCTCGGCCTGCGCCTCGCCCATGCCTACCATCGGGACACTTCCGTGCGGCTCCCATGGCGGACCTGATCGACACCCCCCTCAGCAGTGCTGATCCGGCCATCGCCACCCTGATCGCCAAGGAGCTGGAACGTCAGCAGACCCATCTGGAGCTGATCGCCAGCGAGAACTTCGCCTCCCTGGCCGTGATGGAGGCCCAGGGTTCGGTGCTGACCAACAAGTACGCCGAGGGCCTGCCCCACCGGCGCTACTACGGCGGCTGTGAGCACGTCGACGCCATCGAGGAGCTGGCGATCCAGCGGGCCCAGCAGCTGTTCGGTGCCGCCTGGGCGAATGTGCAGCCCCACAGCGGCGCCCAGGCCAACTTCGCCGTCTTCCTGGCCCTGCTCCAGCCCGGCGACACGATCCTGGGCATGGACCTCGCCCATGGGGGGCACCTCAGCCATGGGTCGCCGGTCAATGTCTCGGGCAAGTGGTTCAAGCCCGTCCATTACGGCGTCGATCCCCAGACGCAGACGCTCAACTACGAGCGGATCCGCGAGCTGGCCCTGGAGCATCGCCCCAAGCTGATCATCTGCGGCGGCTCCGCCTATCCGCGCACGATCGACTTCGCCGCCTTCCGGGCGATCGCCGATGAGGTGGGGGCCTATCTGCTGGCTGACATGGCCCACATCGCCGGCCTGGTGGCCGCGGGGGTGCATCCAAGCCCCCTGCCCCACTGCCATGTGGTCACGACCACCACCCACAAGACCCTGCGCGGCCCCCGCGGTGGCCTGATTCTCTGCAACGACGCCGCTTTCGGCAAGCAGTTCGACAAGGCCGTCTTCCCCGGCAGCCAGGGCGGCCCCCTCGAGCATGTGATCGCCGCCAAGGCGGTGGCTTTCGGCGAGGCTCTGCAGCCTGCTTTCCGCAGCTACAGCGAGCAGGTGGTGCTCAACGCTCAGGCCCTGGCCGCCCGGCTGCAGGAGCGGGGCATCACCGTGGTCTCCGGTGGCACCGACAACCACATCGTGCTGCTCGATCTCCGTTCGATCGGCCTCACCGGCAAGGTGGCCGATCTGCTGGTCAGCGACGTTCAGATCACCGCCAACAAGAACACGGTGCCGTTCGATCCCGAATCCCCCTTCGTGACCAGCGGCCTGCGCCTCGGCAGCGCCGCCCTCACCACCCGGGGCTTCGATGCACCGGCCTTCCGCGAGGTGGCCGATGTGATCGCCGACCGCCTGATTCAGCGGGATGATGCCGTCGTCGAACAGCGCTGCCGGGAGCGGGTGGCCGATCTCTGTCGGCGTTTCCCCCTCTACGCGCAACAACGTCAGCTTCAGAACGTCTGACCCCTAGCGACGCCCGTAAGGTGGCGCCCATTGGCCTGCTGCTTCCCGTCCCTCACCTGTGACGCTCGCTTACAGCCCCATTGCGGCGGCCACGCTCACTCTTTCGGCAGGTGCCCTGCTCACGGCCCTGGTCGTGCCGCTGGTGCGGCTGTTCGGACTGCGCTGGGGCCTGGTGGATTCCCCGGATGCGCGCAAGCAGCACAGCCTGCCGATGGTGCGCCTCGGCGGCGTCGGCATCGTCGTGGGATTCAGCCTCGCCCTCACCTTCACCTGGCTGCTGGGGGGGTTCGCCAAGCTGCCCCCGGACAAGGATCAGCTGATCTGGACCACCCTGGCCGGGGCTCTCTGTTTCTTCATCATCGGCCTGGCGGATGACCTGTTCGCGCTGCCGCCCCTGCCCCGGCTGGCCGGTCAGCTGGCCGTGGCGATGGCGGTCTGGAGTCAGGGGGTCCGCATCGGCAACATCGAAATCCCCTTCCCCCTGTTCGGTCACAGTCCCAACCTGGAGCTCTCCCAGCCCCTGAGTCTGCTGGCCACTGTGATCTGGCTGGTGGGGATCACCAACGCCATCAACTGGCTCGATGGTCTTGACGGGCTGGCTGCCGGCGTCAGCGGCATTGCGGCGGTGGGCCTGCTCTCGGTCAGTTTCAGCCTGCATCAACCTGCCGCCGGCCTGCTGGCGGCGGCCCTGGCCGGGGCCTGCCTGGGCTTTTTGCGCCACAACTTCAATCCCGCCCGCATCTTCATGGGCGATGGCGGCTCCTATTTCCTCGGTTTCGCCCTTGCCGCGATCAGCATCGTCGGCCCGGCCAAGGGGCTTACGGGGGTGAGTCTGCTGCTGCCGCTGCTGATTCTGTCCCTGCCGCTGGCGGATATGTCGGCGGTGATCATGGGTCGCCTCAGCGAGGGGCGTTCCCCCTTCTATCCCGATCGGCGCCACCTGCACCATCGCCTGCTCAGGGCGGGCTTCAGCCATCGCCGCACCGTGGTGCTGATCTATGCCTTCACCCAGTGGCTGGCGGCCCTGGCCCTGGTGGTCGCCGACGCCGAGCTGCGCTTTCTCTGGCTGGGCCTGGCCACGGCGGTGTTGATCGCCGTGGTGGTCATCTGCCGCCGCCAGATGCAGCAGGAGGCGGGGTGAGCTCCTCCACCCAGTCCCACGGATCGGCCGCCGAGATCCTCTGCGTCGGCACCGAGTTGCTGCTCGGCAACATCGTCAACAGCAATGCCCGCTGGTTGGCCGAGCAGCTGGCCAGCCTCGGCATCCCCCACCATCGCCAGCAGGTGGTCGGCGATC
The DNA here is from genome assembly GCA_049282435.1 of Cyanobium sp. Lineage (GTDB taxonomy): Bacteria > Cyanobacteriota > Cyanobacteriia > PCC-6307 > Cyanobiaceae > Cyanobium. The sequence continues at coordinate 8,589 of JBAPUA010000204.1, forward strand.
ACCGGTCCCGCCTGATCGCCGCGGTGCAGTCGGCCTCGCGGCGCTGCCGCCTGCTGATCACCACCGGCGGTCTCGGTCCCACCCCCGACGACCTGACCACCGAGGCGATCGCCGCCGCCTTTGACACCCCCCTGGAGGAGCGGCCCGAGGTCTGGGCCGACATCCAGGCCAAGCTGGCGGAGCGCGGTCGTACCCCCTCGCGGGATGGGCGCCGCCAGGCCCTGCTGCCGGTTGGGGCCACCCTGTTGCCCAATCCCACCGGCACCGCCCCGGGGATGATCTGGACCCCGGTGCCGGGCTTCACCTTGCTCACCTTTCCGGGGGTGCCCAGTGAGATGAAGGCGATGTGGAGCGCCACCGCGGCTCCCTGGCTGCGGCAGGCCGGCCTGGCCGAGGGGGTCTTCGCCAGCCGCATCCTGCGCTTCTGGGGGGTGGCGGAATCGACCCTGGCCCAGCGAGTCGAGGATCTGCTGGCCAGCGCCAATCCCACGCTGGCGCCCTATGCCGGGGCCGGCGAGGTCAGCCTGCGCCTGACGGCGGCGGCGGCGGATCGGCTCGCCGCCGAGGCCCTGCTGGATCCCCTCGAGGCTGAGGTGCGGGCCCGCACGGGCAGCACCTGCTTCGGTGGCGACGACGACAGCCTGGCCTCGGTGGTGCTGCACGGACTGCGGCAGCGGCGCCAGAGCCTGGCGGTGGCCGAATCCTGCACCGGTGGCGGCCTTGGGGCCGCCCTGGCGGCGGTGCCGGGGGCGTCCGATGTCTTTCTGGGCGGCGTGATCGCCTATGCCAATGCCGTCAAGCAGGAGCTGCTGGCCGTGCCGGCCGAGCTGCTGCGGGAACATGGCGCCGTCAGTGATCCGGTGGCCCGGGCCATGGCTGAGGGTGTCCAGCGCCTGACCGGCAGCACCTGGGCCCTGGCGGTTTCCGGCATCGCCGGGCCAGGGGGCGGCAGCCCGGATAAACCGGTGGGTCTGGTGCATCTGGCCCTGGCTGGTCCGCGCGGATGCACGAGCGAGGGGGTGCGGTTCGGCGCCAGTCGGGGTCGCGGCTGGATCCAGACCCTGAGCATCGGCGAATCGCTCAACCGTCTGCGGCTGGCTCTGGACTGAGCCTGTCCCCCGAGCGTGTGCGGTCCATCACAGGGCCGCGTGTTCGCTGGGGTCGCGCCCGGGGTTCACAGCCCGTCATGAACGGCCGGCGTGGGGGATTCCGTTCTGGCGTCGCCGGCCCCGGACAGGCTGCCCTGACTGCCTTTCGGCTTGGACTGGTCCCGGTGGCCATCGGCATCGCTGCAGCCTGAGGGCCGAACGATCACCAATGCTGACGGGTGGAGTTTTCCGCTCAGCCTCCCGGGTTTTCAACAGGAACCCCAGGGTTTTCCCCCGTTCGGGGTTTGGAAAGCTGCGCCAGCGACGTCATTTCCACCTTCTTCTGGGGAAAACGTCCTCTCCCCTTGACCGCAGCGATCCCGGTGGACCCATCGGCGCCCGCCGCCGCTGACCATCGCCTGAGGGCTTGGCCTGGCTGATGTCCTGCTGCGGGTCCGATGGGACGGTGGCTTCCCGGGCCGCTTTGACGGGATGGAGCCCGCTGTGAGGTGATGGAGGAGACATCGCGAAGGACGTCGCTTGAGCCAGATCCCCGACCATTCCCCCCAGTTCGTCAGCATCGAAAACCAGATGCCCCAGGACCTGTTTGAAGCCATGGCGGAGTTCATCCGCATCCATCCCCAGTGGGATCAGTACCGGCTGATGCAGGCGGCGCTGGCTGGGTTTCTGTTCCAGCAGGGCTGCCAGGATCGCTCCGTGGCCCGCCACTACCTGAACGGCCTGTTCCGGCGCGAGCCCTCGTCCGCGCCCTCCTCCGCGTACCCGTCCTGAGGCCAGCTCCCGATGGCGCTCCCATCCCGTCGCCCGCGTCTGGTGGTGCTGGATGGCCACACCAGCAATCCCGGTGATCTCGACTGGGGGCCGCTGGAGCAGCTCGGGACTCTGACGGTGCATGGGCGCTCCGCCCCTGAGCAGGTGGCTGAACGCATCGCCGCCGCCGATGTGGTGCTGACCAACAAGACCCGACTCGATGCCGCCACCCTGGCTGGGGCTGCCGGCCTGCGGGGGGTGGCGGTGCTGGCCACGGGATTTGACGTGGTCGATGTGGCGGCGGCCCGGGATCTGGGCCTGCCGGTCTGCAATGTGCCGGAGTACGGAACACAGTCGGTGGCTCAGGCCGTGTTCGCCCTGCTGCTGGAACTGACCAACCACACCGGCAGCCTGGCGGCTTCGGTGCGCCAGGGTCGCTGGTCGGCGGGCCCCGACTTCTGCTACTGGGATCAACCGTTGATCGAGCTGGCCGGATTGACCCTCGGCATCGTCGGCATGGGGCGGATCGGTGCGGCCGTCGCCCGCATCGCCCAGGCCTTCGGCATGCGGGTGCTGAGCCATCGCCGCAGCTGCGGAGCCGGATCCGTGGCGCTGGCTGAGCTGCTGCAGGCCAGTGATGTGGTGAGCCTCCACTGCCCGCTGACGCCGGAAACCCTGGGTCTGATCGATGCCGCCCATCTGGGGCAGATGAAGCCCGGCGCCCTGCTGCTCAACACCGGCCGCGGCGCTCTGATCAACGAGGCCGATCTGGCGGCAGCCCTGGCCAGCGGCCACCTGGGCGGGGCCGGCCTCGATGTGCTCAGCCTGGAGCCGCCCCGGGCCGACCATCCGCTGCTGAGTGCCCCCCACTGTCTGATCACGCCCCATGTGGCCTGGGCCACCCAGGCGGCCCGGCGGCGGCTGATTGCCGTCAGCGCTCGCAACGTCGCAGCCCTGCTGGCGGGTGAGCCGATCCATCGGGTCAATGGGCCCTGAGAACCGCTGAGACCCGGCACGCCCGCAGGTGGTTCTGCATCTGCGAGCGGCCGGTGCAGCCGGGCCTGAAGGCGGTGCGGTTCGGCGCCAGCCCTGCATCGGCGGGCTCCTAGGCTGGCAATCCTTCCCTTTCGCGACTGCGTGAGCGCCGGCACCCTCTACGACAAGGTCTGGGAGCTGCACCGGGTTGCCGATCTGCCCGGCGGTGCCACCCAGTTGTTCATCGGCCTGCACCTCATTCATGAGGTGACCAGCCCCCAGGCCTTTTCGGCCCTGCGGGATCTGGGCCTGGGGGTGCGCCATCCCGAGCGCACCGTGGCCACGGTCGATCACATCGTGCCCACCACCTCCCAGGCGCGGCCCTTCGCCGATCCCCTGGCGGAGGAGATGCTCGCCACCCTGGAGCGCAACTGCGCCGAGTACGGCATCAGCCTGCACGGCCTGGGCAGTGGCCGCCAGGGGATCGTGCACGTGATCGCCCCCGAACTCGGCCTCACCCAGCCCGGCATGACCGTGGCCTGCGGCGATTCCCACACCTCCACCCACGGCGCTTTCGGCGCCATCGCCTTCGGCATCGGCACCAGTCAGGTGCGCGATGTGCTCGCCAGCCAGAGCCTGGCGATGAACAAGCTCAAGGTGCGTCGCATCCTGGTCGGGGGCGCCCTCCAGCCCGGCGTCTCCGCCAAGGATCTGATCCTGCACATCATCCGGGTGCTGGGGGTCAAGGGGGGTGTCGGCTACGCCTACGAGTTCGCCGGCGCGGCGATCGAGGCGCTGTCGATGGAGGAGCGCATGACCCTCTGCAACATGGCGATCGAGGGCGGCGCCCGCTGTGGCTACGTCAACCCCGACGCCGTCACCTTCGCCTACCTGCAGGGCCGGCCTGAGGCGCCCCAGGGGGAGGCCTGGTCCCGGGCGGTGGCCTGGTGGGGTTCCCTGGCCAGCGGCCCTGAGGCCGTCTTCGACGATGAGGTGGTGTTTGACGCCGCCGCGATTGCGCCCACGGTCACCTGGGGCATCACCCCGGGTCAGGGCATCGGCGTCGACGAGACCGTGCCCGTCGCCGAGCAGCTCCATCCCGACGAGCGACCGATCGCCGAGGAGGCTTACCGCTACATGGATCTGGTGCCGGGCGCGCCGATCGCCGGGGTGCCGGTCGATGTCTGTTTCATCGGCAGCTGCACCAACGGCCGCCTCAGCGATCTGCGGGCCGCCGCCGCAGTGGCCCGGGGCCGCCATGTGGCTCCGGGCATCAAGGCGTTCGTGGTGCCGGGATCGGAGCAGGTGGCGGCCGCCGCCGAGGCCGAGGGCCTTGATGTGGTGTTCCGCGCCGCCGGCTTCGAATGGCGCGAACCGGGCTGTTCGATGTGCCTCGCCATGAACCCCGATCGCCTCGAGGGCCGCCAGCTCAGCGCCAGCTCCTCCAATCGCAACTTCAAGGGTCGCCAGGGTTCCGCCACGGGTCGCACCCTGCTGATGAGCCCGGCGATGGTGGCGGCCGCCGCCGTCTGCGGGCATGTCGCCGATGTGCGGAACCTGCTCCCCGCCGAACCGTCCCCCGCCAGCCCCCAGTGATGAGCAGCCCCGCCAGTCCCGCTGCCGCCGCACCCTTCCCCAGCGGCCCGATCTGCCACTGCCGGGGTCGGGCCGTGGCCGTGGTCGGAGACGACATCGACACCGACCGGATCATCCCGGCTCGCTTTCTCAAGTGCGTCAGCTTCGAAGGGCTGGCCGCCGGCGCCTTCGCCGACGATCGCACCGAGCTGGCCGGTGCCCACCCGTTTGATCGCCCCGAGCATCAGGGCGCCACGATCCTGGTGGTCAACCGCAACTTCGGCTGTGGCTCCAGCCGCGAGCACGCCCCCCAGGCACTGATGCGCTGGGGGATCCGGGCGCTGATCGGCGAGAGTTTTTCGGAGATCTTCTTCGGCAACTGTCTGGCCATGGGGATTCCCTGTCTCACGGCCAGCCATGAGGAGGCCCTGTCCCTGCAGCGGGCCATGGCCGCCGATCCCGCCGCCGAGCTGGTGCTCGACCTGGAGGCGCTGCAGGTGATCCTGCTGGGCAGCCCGGCCGGATCGGAGCCGCGCAGCTGGCCCCTGAGCCTGGCCCAGGGGCCCCAGCGCATGCTCGTCAGCGGCCAGTGGGATGGCACCTCTCAGCTGGTGGCCCACGATGCCGAACTCAGCCAGACCGCCGCCGGGCTGCCCTATCTCACGGCGTTTGGGACCGGAGTCGGCTGAGTCGCGCGGGCGGGGATTGGCAGGCACCGGCGCCCCGGGATCCATGGCCGGGATCGATGGTCCGGCGTTGCTCAGAACGGGCGATTCAGGATGGTCTGGTTCGGGTTGTAGGTGTAGGGGACAAAGGGCCGACCGGTGCCCTTGAAGTTGAAGTCGTTGAGCTTGATCCGCAGGCCGCCGAGGCCGTCGTAGGGGCTGTAGTACAGACCGATCTCATAGGCGCGCCGCTGCCAGCGCAGCTCGACGTAGGAGCCGGTGACGCCGCCGTAGGTCCCCGAGTTGGGATCGACGTTCAGGCCGATGCCGCCGCTGAACACCAGCGGACCCACCAGCTGCTGCGTCAGGCCGATGCCCACGGTGTTGAGATCCACCGCCCGGTCGAAGCTGAAGGGACTGAGGCCCTGTTTGAGCGTGCCGCCGCCGGTGATCGTCAGCTGGGTGAAGTCCAGGAAGGGCCGCACGAAATGGCCCAGGGTGAGGGTGGGCCCCCCGGAGATGCCAATGGTGTTCTGATTGGTGCCATCGCCGTAATAGGCCAAGGTCCCGAGGACGTTGGCGTTGATGGTGAGGCCGGGCACCACCGGTTGGGCGGTGTTGAGGAAGGCCTGGTCGGCGGTGGGGGCCGCTGGTTTGCCCTTCCAGATGGCGTAGGCGAGGTTGATGGATCCGATCGCATTGGCGCGCCAGAGATCGCTGAGATTGGTGCTCTGGAATGCCGTGCTCTGGTAGTTGCCAACGCCGACGCGCCAGTAATAGTCGCTGCTGAACCGTCCCTTGACCGGCAAGACACCGGTGTCATCGAAGGACAGACCGTAGGCCGTGTAGACGTCCTGTTCGCCGAGGGTGCCGTTCCAGATGCGATACCGGTAGGCGCCGAACAGCCGGGCGGTGGTGTCTCCCAGCAGCGGCAGCCTGATGTTGCGCGACAGATCCCCCCAGCTGCGGGTGCCGTCGGGGATGTTCTCCGGATTGAACGTCGACATCTCCAGCTGGGCGGCGCTGTTGAAACCCAGCAAAGGCCCGCTCAGCTTGGCCTGGAGCCCGAACAGGTCGCTGGTGGTGGCGGGCTGATAGACCGGACTCGATCCCACTGATTGTCCGGGCAGCGGATAGACCTCGGTGCTGCCATTGATGGCCCGTTGTGCCAGGAACTGGGGTTCCAGTGTCAAGGTGGTGCTGCCCTTCTCGCCGAAGGCAATCGGGATCTTGTAGCCCGTGTAATAGCCGTCGCGGTCCTCCTTGTCGTAGCTGAACACCAGGCGGTTATCGACCTGCTCCTGCTTCTTGATCGTGGTGCTGCGCGTCACCGAGAGCGGCAGGCGATCCTCCAGGCGCAGGCGATTGCGGGAGGCCTTGATCACCGTGTCGCCATTCGGCTGCAGGGTGGCCACCACGTTCTCCGAATCCAGCCAGGACTGGGCGGGGGTGAACGGGTCGTTGCTGAAGCCGATCCGATCGCCGCTGAAGGTGGTGGGGGTGATGCGCAGGCGCCGGGCCTGAAAGCGCCAGCGGCTGATGGTGCCGTGGACCAGCTGCTTGTTGCTGGAGGTGGACAGACTGTTCAGCTGGCTGGGGCGGATGCCCCCGTAGTTGTTGGCGGTGTCGGTGGTGAGGGCGGTATTGGGGAAACCCCGGCGGCGTTCGGCCACCAGGCTCTGTTGGAACTGCACATCGGTGACGCGCTGGTCGAGGGCGGCAATCGCCGCCCGCCGTTCCCGCTCCTGTTGGCGGGCGATGGCCCAGACGTCCTGGCGGTTGGCGCCCCTTGAGTTGCTGACCTGGGAGCCGGGCGCTGCCGGGGTCGTCGTCGCGGCGGCGGCTGGGGTCTGGGCCAGGCGCCTGGGGCCCATCGTCACCACTTGCAGCTGTTCCGCCAGGGTTTCGGGCTGCTCCTGGCCTGGCGGCGGAGCCCCGGGGCAACCCTGGGCCGGCGGCAGTTCCAGCGGCGGGAGCAGGGGTTTGGACTGGCCCCAGCGGTAGCGCAGGCCCAGCAGGTAGGCGTTGCTGCCTTCACTGACACCGAAGTAAACCCCGTAGGCGCCGGAGCGGTGGTGGATGCGGCCGACGATGGACAACTGCGGACTGACCAGGGCCTCGACTTCAAAAGCGAGGTAGTTGAGGAAGACGGAGTAGTTCTCGCGGAATGTCTTCTCGTAATTGCTGGGCTGACTCAGCAGGCTGATGCCCTCGACGAAGTAGAGGCTCAGCCAGGGCTGCAGCCACAGCCGCCCGCCCAGGCCGATGGTCATGTCGGCGAAGGTCTGGGAGGGGGTGTCGGCAAAGGGCACCGCCTGGTTGTAGGGCCCTCCGGGCTGCTGGGCCGCCCGGTGTCCCAGCAGATTGGCGTCCAGCTCGAGGGCCAGGGGCCCCGCATGGATCAGGCGCCGCTGCAGCCCCAGGCCGGTCAGGTATTCGGGCCGCATCCGGCCCTTGAAGATGAAGGTGTCGCCGAAGTTCGCAGCGAACATCTGGCCCGCCCAGGCGGTCACCGCCCACGGGTAGGGATGCCATTCGGGAGGGGCAGGCAGCGCCGGCGGACAGGCCAGGGGCTCGGCCGGCGTCAGCGGCACGGACGGCATCGAGGCCAGGTCGAAGTCGGTCGTGCTGCCATCGAGGTCGAGCACGCCGTAGACGTCCTCCAGCTCGCCCCTGCCCTCCAGCAGGCTGTAACGCAGTCGGCTGGCCTGCATGTACTGCATGCCCCGCTGCAGTCGCACGCTGCCGTAGGCGTAAATGGTGCGCGATTCGGTGTCGATCTCGATCCGGTCGGCCAGCAGCCTGGCGCCTGCCAGTCGGGCCGAGACATGGCCGCTGCTGACGAAACGACGCATCTGGGCGTCGTAGCCCTGGCGATCGGCGCGCAGCTCCAGATCCAGGGGCACCCCCGGCGTCAGGGCGGCGGCGGCCGGGGTGGCTGCCGGCGTGCTGCTGGCGCCGGCGGCCGATGGCGCCGGCTTGGCTCCGGATGTCGCGGCAGGGAGCGCCGGAGCTGTGGAGACGGGATTGGTGTCCGGCCCAGCCGGCTGGGATAGGGCCGGAGTCGGGGCGAAGGGATTGAGATCCGCCGGCAGGAGAGTGGGTCTGGGGGCCGTGTCCTGGACGGAGTCGTCAGGGACCTGGGCCAGGGTCGTGGCGCTGTTTCCCGTCAGCGGTGGCGGGGGCGGCGGCGCAAGCGGATGGAGCTGGGCCGAGTCGGGTTGCGTCAGTCCACCTTCAGCTCTGGCCTGCTGGCAGGCCAGAAGCAGGGCTCCGGCCAGTCCGAGGCCTGCCGCGGTCGTGGCCCTGCGAACTGTCCGGGGGGGAGGCAGCACAGGGAGCCTGGGAGCAAAGGTCACATCGCCGGGGATCCTGCCACGTGGTCTGGCAGGGCCACGGTCAGCTCAGACCGGTTGTTGTGATGGGTGCTCGTCCTGGACTCCCGGGGATGGAGCTGGCGGGGGTCAGTCCTCGAGGTCCTTGCGGCTGGGCGTACGGCTGGGATCGCTGGCCAGGAAGCCGAACACGAAGATCCCGATAAAGAAGAAAACGACCGAGTAGACCGAGATCTTGAGGGCGAGCATGGCTGTCCGGCGGGTGACAGGGAGTGACAGGAGCCGGGCGGGGTCGGGTGGACCCTGCGGCAGCCGCATCATCCTATGGGGCTTGAATGGCCATCCAAGATGCCGGGGGGCCTGCAGCAGTGCCTTCCCGCCTGGATTGAAACGTTTCAGTCACGTTTGCCTTTGGATCCCACCCTTGATCTCCAGCCCCAGTGGCTCTCCCAGCGTGGCGCCTCCGGCCCTCTGCCGGCCCTGGAGGATCCCTGGGGGGCGCTGCATCGGCCCGACTGGGCGGCCCGGGGCCTGATCATCTGGCCCCGTGGCGGCCAGTGGCAGCAGCTGCGGCTGACCCTGGTCTGCCCGGAGCCCTGGCGTCGTCTAGGGCCTGAGCGGGCCGTGGCCCGGCTATGTCTGCGCTGGTGGGCCGACGCGATGGCGTTGCGGGTCGACGGCGAGCCCGTGCGTGGCGGCGACCTGTTCGATACCGCCTGTCGCTGGTCCCTGCCCGGGCGCTGGTGGGCGGGCGAGCCCCTGGAGCTGGAGCTGGGCCTGCGCAGTCCCTGCCATGACGACGGCGCCCTGATCCACAGCAGGCTGGAACTCGAACCGCTCGATCCCGCCGATCCCGACGGTCTGCTGGCCCCCACCCTCGAGGCCCTGGCCTACCTGCGTCGGCAACGGGGCTGGTCCGGGGAGGCCAGGGCCGGATCGGTGCAGGTGCTGGGCCATGCCCATCTCGACCTCGCCTGGCTCTGGCCGGTGGCCGACACCTGGCGGGCGGCCGAGCGCACCTTCGTCTCGACGCTGGAGCTGATGGAGCGCTTCCCCCAGCTCCATTTCGGCCATTCCACCCCCGCCCTCTACGCCTGGCTGGAGCGCCAGCGGCCGGCGTTGTTCGCCCGCATCCGGGCGGCGATGCGGGCTGGCCGCTGGGAGCCGCTCAACGGCCCCTGGGTCGAGAGTGACTGCGTGCTGATCGACACCGCCTCGCTGCTGCGTCAGTTCCAGGAGGGGCAGCACTACAGCCGGCGGGCGTTTCCGGAGTGGCGCCACCACCTGGCTTGGCTGCCCGACAGCTTCGGCTTCGCCGCCGGGCTGCCGGCCGTGGCGGCGGCCACCGGGGTGCGCTGGTTCTGCACCCACAAGCTGGCCTGGAACGCCACAAACCCCTTCCCCCATCGCCTGTTTCGCTGGCGCAGCCGCTGTGGCAGTGAGGTGCTGGCGCTGATGACCGCCGCGATCGGCACCGATGGCGATCCGCTGGCGATCGAGACCCACCGCCTCGACTGGCAGCGGGCCACCGGGATCGCCGATGCTCTCTGGTTGCCTGGCGTCGGCGATCACGGCGGCGGTCCCACGGCCGAGATGCTGGAGCAGCTGGCGCTCTGGCAGCGGCAACCGGCCGCCGCTCCCCAGCGTCACGGCAGCCTGCGGTCCTATCTGGAGCGGTTGGAGCCCCTGGCGTCCCAGCTGCCGGTCTGGCGCGATGAGCTCTACCTGGAGCTGCATCGGGGCTGTGCCACCAGCCGTCCGGATCAGAAACGACACAACCGCACCCTGGAGCGCCTGCTGCGGGAGGCGGAGCTGGCCCGGTCCCTGCTCCTGGCCGGGCTCGGGGGCGCTGGCCTGGCTCAGGCAACGGCTGTTGGCGGGCCAGAGCAGGGGGCCGGCGACGATGACGGGGCCGGCGATGAAGGGGCCGGCGATGAAGGGGCCGGCGATGAGGGGGCCGGCGACAAGGAGGGGGCGGCGATCGACTGGCGGCCCCTGCTGTTTCAGCAGTTTCACGACATTCTGCCGGGCACCTCGATCCCGGAAGTGTTCGAGCAGGCCGAGCCCCAGTGGCGGGCGGCCCGCCGCCGCAGCTGCCGGCAGCGCGATCGGGATCTGCAGGCCCTGCTGAGCGGGGCGGCAGTGGCCGCCGCCGCCTGTGCGGCCCCTCTACCGGCTCCCTCTGGGCCGGAGGCCGCGATGACGGAGGCTGCGATCACAGAGGCTGCGATGACGGAGGCTGCGATGACGGAGGCCCCGGCAGGAATGGTGCCGCCAGCCGGGGGCGGGGCGGCAAGCCCGGCGCTGCCGCTGGAGCTGAGCCCCAGGGGCGAGCCGCTCCGCCCACAGCCCCGGGACCAGCCCTGCGAACCGTTCAGCGATCTGGCCCTGGCTCAGCTGCGGCATCCGACCCCGGAGTCGCGCCGCTCCGGGGTCGGCGCTCAGGTCTGGTGGGTGGCCCAGCTGCAGGCGCTGCCGGCCGCCGCCCGCACCGTGCGGGTGCCCGCCGGCGACTGGAGCCTGATCCAGGCCGATGGCCCGGAGTCAGCCCTGCCCCAGCAGGCCGCCGCTGAGGGGGGCGTCTGGATTCAGCTGCCCGTGCCGGCCGGTGTGGCCGCCCTGGTCCTGCGGCGCCTCCCCCCCGCGCCCCCGATTTCGGCCGGATCCGCAGCGCTGGCACCAGCCCAGGCCAGAACAGCAACGGCGCCCGATGGGGGGCTGCGCCCCCCCCAGCCAGCCAGCCAGCCCCAACCGCCTCCCCAACCGCCGTCCCAACCGCTGCAACCCGTTCACTTGCGCCCCGCCGAGGAGCTCGGGCCCGATCACTGGCGCCTTGGCAATGGCCTGATCGAGGTGCTGGTCGGGCCGGCGGGCGTGGAGCAGCTGTTCGCAGGCTCGGCGGCGGGGCCGGCTGAAGCTCTGCTGGCGGCCCCGTTGCGCTGGCAGCGCTGGGCCGATCGCGGCGAGTTCTGGGATGCCTGGGATCTCGCCGCCGATCACCGCCGCCATCCCCTGCCCTGGGATTGGCGGGCCGCACCAGAGCTGATCAGCGCTGGCCCCCTGGCCGTCCAGTTCTGCTGGCGCGGTCTGGTCGGGGCGAGCCCGGTGCGGCTGGAGCTGCGCCTGCTGGCCGGCAGCCCCTGGCTGGAGCTGGTGCTCTGCCAGCAGTGGCGTCAGCGCCACGAGTTGCTGCAGCTGGAGATCCCCCTGGCCCGCCAGGCCGAGCGCTGGGCGGCGGACACCAGTGCCGGCGTGGTCGAGCGACCGGCTGCGGCGCGCACGCCGCGGGAGCAGGCCCGCTGGGAGGTGCCGGCGATCAGCTGGCTGGCCGGCGCGGGCCTGGCGGTGCTGCTGGATGGCCCCCAGGGGGTCTCCGCCGATGTCGATCGTCTCAGCGTCTCGCTGCTGCGGGCCCCCACCTGGCCGGATCCCGGTGCCGATAACGGCTGGCAGCGTCAACGCCTGGGCCTGATGGCGGCGCCGGCGGGCTGGCGGCCGGCCCGGGTGCCCCAGCAGGCTCGCCGGCTCAGGGAGCCCCTGTGGCTGCGGCCCTGCCTGGCCCCGGCGACGCCCCCGATCGCGATTTTGCCGCCGGTCGGGCCGCTGGTCCCGGCCCTGGCCGACGACCTGCGTCTGGTCGGTCTTCGTCCCGCCGATGGCCGGGCGGTGCCTGTTCCGGCCGCAGCCCCCTCGCCAGGGCCTGCGACCGGTCCGTCCGCATCTCCCGCCTCCCTCGGGCTGCCATCGGCAACGGATCTGCGCCGAGCGGATCAAACCCGGCTTGATGGGCCCTGGGCCGACGGGCCCGGCATCGAACAGCCCGGACCTGATCAGTGGGGCGCAGCGGAGCTGGTGCTCAGTGTGCAGAACGAAGGACCCTGCCGGCGTCGGCTGGCGCTGGGCGCTGGCTGGCAGGTGCTGGAGCGACTGGACGGGCTGGACCGCCCCAGGGGCGAGTCGGGCGACAGTCTGAGCGTGGCCCCATGGCAGCTGGCCTTCTGGCGGATTCGACGAGGGCCGACGGGGACCTGAGGGAATCGGGCCTGTTCAGGCGGGCCGTGAAGACGTCATGTCAGCAACGCGGGCCAACCCCGGGAAGCCTCAGTCCTCATGGTCGTCGAAGGGGTCGGTCAACTGCTTGGACGGCGGGCCGAAGGCGGTGTACACCCCGAAGCCGGTGAGGGCCAGCAGCACCGTCAGAACGGCGATCGCGACGGAGAGGGCGGGGGAGCCGCTGGTGGAGGGATCCATGGGAGAAGACAAGGTGGGCGGGACTCGAGGTGGCCGGGGTGCGAAGGAGGGGACCTGGGTCACATCGCTCGACAGCCCGCCTCGGTGCGACCTGCAAGGCGTCTACAGTAGCCAGAACGATCTTCTGCTTGAGAGCACCGATCTGCCATGGCCCAACGCACCCGCCTGGGAGACATCCTGCGTCCGCTGAACTCCGAATACGGCAAGGTGGTGCCAGGCTGGGGCACCACCCCGGTGATGGGGATCTTCATGGCCCTGTTCCTGGTGTTCCTGCTGGTGATCCTGCAGCTGTACAACAAGTCCCTGCTGCTCGAAGGCATCACCGTCAACTGGAACGGCGTCGGCTGACCCTTGCGGCGGTTTTCGCCCCAGCTCCCCATGAACATCTTCGGCATCGGCTTGCCCGAGATGGCGGTGATCGCCGCCATCGGCCTGCTGGTTTTCGGTCCCAAGCGTCTGCCTGAACTCGGCAAGACCCTGGGACGCACCCTCAGGGGCTTCCAGTCGGCCTCCCAGGAGTTCGAGCAGGAGTTTCGCAGTGCCATCACGGTTGGCGAAACTTCGGCCATGGCCGGCTCATCGGGCACTGCCGCCACTCAGGTCGCCGCAGTCAGCGCTGCCACGGCCAGCTCAGTCAGTCCGGAACGGCAGGATGCCGCCGATGCAGCCTCGATGGCGTTCGCCAGCCCCACCGAGCTCAACCCAACGCCAGCCAGCCCGTCCAGTCCCGGCGCCTCCGATGCACCGGCCCTCACGGTTGAGGTCAGTCATCAGCCGGCTGCACCCGTCGGCTGAAGGGCTGGCTGACTCCCTGTGGATTTGCAATTGCTGGTCGGACTTGGCAATCCCGGTGATCGCTATGCCGACACCCGGCACAACGTCGGTTTCATGGTGCTGGAGCGAATGGCGGCCTCGGCCGGTGCTGCCTTCCGCCAACAGGCCCGTCTGCAGGGCAAGCTGGCCGAGATCGGCGGCGGCGAGCAGCGCCTGCGCTTGCTGATGCCCCAGACCTACATGAACGAGAGCGGCCGTTCGATCCGCTCCGCCCTCGACTGGTATCGCCTTGAACCCGCCCAGGTGCTGGTGCTGGTCGATGACATGGATCTGCCGCTGGGCCGCCTGCGCCTGCGGGCCTCGGGCAGTGCCGGCGGTCACAACGGTCTGCGCAGTGCCATCCAGCATCTCGGCACCCAGGACTTCCCCCGACTGCGCATCGGCATCGGCGCCCCCGCGGACAACCCCCAGGAGCGTCGCGAACGCACGGTATCGCATGTGCTGGGGCGGTTTTCGGCCGAGGAGCGGCCGCTGCTGGAGGCTGTGCTGGCGGAGGTGCTGGCCGGGATCGAGCTGATCCGCCGCTCCGGCCTGGAGCGCTCCGGCAACCGGCTGAACAGTTTTCGGGCCGAGCCGGCGCCATCCTCGGGGGCATGAGTCGTCTTCCTGCCACCACGGCCAGGCTGCGGGTGTTGCGCCAGAGCTTCAGTCCCTGCCTGCTGGAGGGGGAGGTGAGCGCCGGTGGGTTCCAGTGGAGCTTTCGCTGGGCCTTCGATCGCGGCGAGTTGAGCGTGGAGCCCTCCCTGGGCCGGGCCCTGATCCAGGACGCCCTGCTGCGCTTCCTGCTCCAGGCGGATTACCAGCTTGAGCCCGGTGGCGACTATGCCTTCACCGTGCGCGCCAGTTTCTGAGATTCGATCAGGGTCGGCGGGCGATCCAGGGAGTGGCCCAGCCAGCGCTCCAGCAGCAGCTGGGCCACCACGTCGTCCCAGTCGCGAGGCGGCTGGCGCAGACCCTTCGGCAGCAGACGCCGCCAGCCCCGGGGAGGATGCAGCTGCCAGTAGCGTTCGCGGGCGGCCAGGGTGCTGCCCCGTTCCTCCACTGGCAGCACCAGCAGGCTGTCGCCCAGCCGTTGCTGCCAGAGGGCCGAGCCGGTGCCGTTGCCCAGGACCACGGCCGCCAGAGCGGCTTCCCGTTGCCAGAGGCTCAGCTGCTGCCAGGCTTGTTCGGGCGGCAGCACGGCGGCGGCGACGATCTGCAATCGCTCGGGGTCGGTGAGCACCAGGCCGCATTTGCTGCGGCCTGGATCGAGTCCGGCCAGCGGCCCAGGGCCCGGTGCGGCGTTGGCCGGACGCCTGGTCACCGTTCGCGGCGGCGATCGCTGCCTTTGTCGGAGTTGACCCAGCGCAGCTCGACGACGATCGGGTCGGGGGTGTCGGCATTGTTGCGGGCCGTGGCCTCCAGCGTGGCCTCCTGGCCTGCGGGGCGATCCGCCAGGGCACGCCCCAGTTCGTTGAAGCTGTTGACGTCAAACTGCAATCCGTCCATCAGGGTGCCCTGGCGCTGGGCCCGGGCGTAGGCGGCGGCCAGCAGCAGGTTCAAGCGGCTGCGCACCACCTCGGGTCCCCGTTCGTCGGCCTCGAGCGTGGTGCGGGAGAGCATCTCGCCCTGGCGCACGACCTGACGGTTCGGTCGCAGATCGGGAAAGGCGAGCACCCGTTGCTCCCCTCGCAGCACGTTGGCGGCCGAGCGGATGCTCACCACCCAGGTGCCCGGCTTGGTCAGCAGGCTCTTGAGCCGTTCGATGTCATTGCGGGGTACCAGCAGGATCTGGCGGTCCGGCTTCCGGTCGGGAAGCAGTCTCTGGAAGGCCGAGAGGTTGGCCTGTTGCAGCAAGGCATCGATCACCGTCTCGGCCTGGCTGGATCTGTCCAGTCTCACCTTGGCGGTGGCCAGGGGCTGGCCGCTGGCGATCACCACATCGCCGCGTCGCAGGGCGATGACATTGCTCTCCAGACCCTTGAGCTCCTTTTGGCCGGCGGCGATCTGCTGGCGCACGCTGGCCAGTTCGGCTTCGGTGCGGCGGATTTCGGCATCCCGCCCCCGGACCTCACGACCGAGCCGCTGGCGCTCCGTCTCCAGCCGGCTGCGTTCGTGCTGCAGCGGCAGCAGTTCGCGCCGCAGGGCCGTGATCCGGCTCCGGGCGGCGTTGAGCTGGCCCTCCGCCTTGTGCTGGCTGTCCATGGCCCGCTGGCGGCCGGCGAGGGCCTGGGTGCGGCCCAGCTCCGCCCGGCTGAGTTCGCCACGGCTGCGGTCCAGATCGGCCTGGCTCTGGCGCAGGGCGCTGCGGCTGTCGCGCAGGCGGGCCTGGATCTGGTCGAGCTCGAACAGCCCCACCCGCAGCCGCTCGCTGACCAGCAGCATCAACCCCAGGGAGATCGCGCTGATCAGGGCGCCGGTGAGGGCCGTGATCACCACGGCGGTGTTCTTTGGCCGCAGCCCGAACAGGCTCAGCCGTGCCTTGCCCACCCGGGTTCCCAGCCGATCACCCAGGGTGGAGAGCACACCCCCGAGCAGCAGCAGGGTCAGGATCAGCAGCCAGCCCGACACGCCGCTCTCCGAGGACGCTTCAGTATCGTCTCGATGACGACCCTTGGTTGGTGTAGACGCTCAATTCAGCTGAAACGCTTGGCCAAGGCGATCGGATCGAAGACCGTGATCTTCTTGCGGTCGATCTGGACCAGCCCCTCGTTGCGCAGGTCGCCCAGCAGGCGTGTGATCGTGACGCGGGTCGAGCCGATTGCCTCGGCGATCGCCTGATGGGAGAGGCGCAGATCGATCGTGATCCCCTCGCTGCCGGGTACGCCGAAGTCGCGGCAGAGCACCAGCAGAAAGCTGACCAGCCGCGAGGACATGTCGCGGTGTGTCAGGGTTTCGATCATGGTCTCGGTCTGCAGAATGCGGGAGGAGAGGCCCTGCAGCAACAGCAGCCCGACGCTGGCGTCCTGTTCAATGGCCCGCCGCACCGAGGTGGCCGGCGCCGTGACCATCTCCACGCGGGTGAAGGCGATGGCGTGGTAGAAGCGGTCTGAGCGCTGGCCGGTCAGCAGGGAGAGCACGCCGAACAGGCTGTTCTCGCGCAGCAGTGCCACGGTGATCTCCTCTCCCGATTCGTAGACGCGGGACAGGCGAACGGCGCCGCGGCGCAACAGATAGACCCGCTCGGCGGGATCGCCGGGAAAAAAGATCGTCTTGCCGCGCTCAATCGTCTCGATGCTGCTGCCGGAGAGACCGCGAATCACCTCCATCAGGGTCGGCCCCGAGCTGGCGGCAGTGCCGATGGAGGTCACGGCTCCCGGTGCTCCCGTCGACGGGGTGCTGGTGTAGCGGCTGAATCCGCGTGTGGCGCCGACCATGACGGGCTGCCGAGTTGGCTTGGAAACTACGGAGCGGTAGGCCCTGGGCTTGTAGCAATCCACACTGTTTGCCAGGGCACAATTGGCAACCTCAGATGCCAATCGTCGCCAGGGGTCCCCGGGGGGAGCCATCCGGGGCCGTGGTCGGCGCGGCGCTCAGGGCCTGGCGCTGGGCCTGCTGCAGGCTGCGGATGCCCCCATCGGCCAGATCCAGCAGGCTGTTCAGCTGATCCCGACTGAACGGAGCCCCTTCTGCTGTGCCCTGGATTTCCAGCAGTCTCAGCTGATCGTCCATCACCACGTTCAGGTCCACCTCGGCCCGGCTGTCCTCGCTGTAGTCGAGATCCAGCAGGGCCGCGCCCTCCACCAGGCCCACCGAGATCGCGGCCACCTGATGCCGCAGCGGCGAGACGCTCAGCAGCTGCTGACGCTGCAGCCGTTCGATTGCCGCCGCCAGGGCCACCCAGGCGCCGCTGATCGAGGCCGTGCGGGTGCCCGCATCGGCCTGCAGCACATCGCAATCCACCAGCAGGGTGCGCTCCCCCAGGGCCTCGAGGTCGAGGGCGGCCCGCAGGCTGCGGCCGATCAGGCGCTGGATTTCCTGGGTGCGCCCCGAAAGCTTCATCAATTCCCGCGACTGGCGGCTGGGGGTGGAGGCCGGCAGCAGGCGGTATTCGGCGCTCAGCCAGCCGCTGCCGCTGCCCCGTCGCCAGCGGGGCACCTCTTCCTGCAGGCAGACGCTGCAGAGCACCCGTGTCTGCCCCGTCGCGATCAGCACCGAACTGAGCGCGAAGCCCATCGGATCCCACTGGAAGTGGACGGGACGCTGGTCTGTGGCCGTGCGGCCATCGCGCCGCAGCGTGGGTTCAGGGCTGGAGGTCACGGCGGCAGCGGCGGAGAAAGGGGGCGCCTGGAGCGCTTCGGCGACAGGCTAGGACCCGGCAGTGGTACGCCTGTTTGCACCAGGGGTGGTGTGCGCGGTCTGGTGATGCCGCTACATTCGCCATCGGGACCCTCGGCAGGCTCGCCCCGCCACTTTCTCCCCAGGCCTGTGAACAGGATCGCCATGACCGTCAGCCTCGCCACGCATCGCCAGAGCCCCAGGCCTGCCGGTGGTGGTCGGCCTGAGCCGAACAGCCATGGAGCGCCGGCCCCTCTGCCCCCCCTGCCGGCCCCGCCGCTGCGCCCGGTGCCCCACCAGCCGGAAGGGCTGTTGCAGATCCATACGGCTCCCTTCCGCGGCAGTTTCGCGGCGGTGTTCAGCCAGGCCCTGCGCACGGCCGGGCTGGGCAGCCGGGTGCTGGTC
The DNA here is from genome assembly GCA_049282435.1 of Cyanobium sp. Classification (GTDB taxonomy): domain Bacteria; phylum Cyanobacteriota; class Cyanobacteriia; order PCC-6307; family Cyanobiaceae; genus Cyanobium. The sequence goes on from JBAPUA010000204.1 coordinate 26,745, forward strand.
AGTCAGTTCCTCAAGGGCGGAGTGGATCAGGGCGTGGCCGGCAGCCTGCGCCTGTGCGGCCGGCTGGAGTGGTTGCGGCCCGCCACACCCCAGTGCATCGACAGCCCCCTGGCCCTGCCGGCGACACCGTCCAGGGCCACCGGTGGCGCCGAGTTCGCTGACGCGGCCCCGCCGGCCGCGGCGGAGACGGTGCGGGGTCAGACTCTGGCGGCGGTGGCGGAGGTCTGGGCCTACAGCCGCACCTGCCTGCTGGAGGGTTCGGTGGACCTGATGGTGCTCGATGAACTGGGCCTGGCGATCGAGCTGGGCTACCTGGCCGCGGATGATGTCACCGCCACCCTCGAGCGCCGGCCAGCACAGCTGGATGTCATCCTGACGGGGCCCTCCATGCCAGCGGCCCTGATGGCGATGGCGGATCAGGTGACCCAGCTGCGCCGCGCTCCGTAGGCGCTCCTCCCGGCCGTTATCTCGTCAAGCCGATGCTCAAGAACGACCGCTGGATCAACGAGCAGGCCGTCACCGGCATGCTTGAGCCCTTCCAGTCCACCCTGGTGCGCCATCTCGATCCCGAGTCCCGCAACGGGCCGGTGCTGAGCTTCGGCTGTTCCTCCTATGGCTATGACCTGCGGCTCTCCAGCAAGGAATTTCTGATTTTCCGCCATGTGCCCGGCACGGTGATGAACCCGAAGCGCTTCAACCCTGCGAACCTGGAGCCGGCACCGCTGCGCAGCGATGAGGACGGCGACTATTTCATCCTGCCGGCCCATTCTTATGGGCTGGGCGTTGCGCTGGAGCGTCTGCGGGTGCCGGCCAACATCACGGTGATCTGCCTGGGCAAGAGCACCTATGCCCGCCTAGGCATCATCGTCAATACCACCCCGGCCGAGGCCAGCTGGGAGGGACATCTGACCCTGGAGTTCAGCAATTCCTCTGGAGCCGATTGCCGCATCTATGCCAATGAAGGCATCTGCCAGTTGCTGTTCTTCGAAGGAGATCCCTGTGACACGACCTATCAGGATCGTTCCGGTAAATATCAGGATCAGCCCGAGCGCGTGACCCTGGCCAAGATGTGATTCAGACGGGTTGGCCGATCGCCGTGGTGAAGGGGTTGCGTGCAACGATCGCGGCCAGCCCCAGCTGCTCGCGCCATTCGGCCAGGGGCCGCTGCCATCCTTCCTCCCAGCGCTGGGCCAGCAGCGGGGCGCTGGTGCTGGCCCCCAGCTCCAGCCCGTAGGCGATCGCCCGACCCACATCCACAGCCGCTGGCCCGTCAGGGTCCAGGTCGTCGTCGACGCGATGGATCAGATCGGCCGCCAGCAGCAGGGCGCAGCCCGGCCAGCGCAGTTGCTCCGCGGTGAGGCCGTTCATGGCCGCCTCACCGGCCAGGCTGGGGGGGCAGCCGGCGATGGCATGCCAGACGTCATGGCAGTGGCGGATGCGCCGCTGCAGGTAGGTGGTGTCCCCATCGGCTCCCGGCGGCAGCACCGGTGCCGGCAGGGGCTCCAGGCCCTGATCCCTCAGCAGATGGCCGTAGGCATGGCCGAGGCTGCCCTCCGGCAGGGCCGCCAGGCTGGCCAGATCGGGCCAGGGGCCCCAGTAGCGCTCGGCGATCAACGGGGCAATGGCGGAGTCGGCCTTGAGCCGGATCCGGGCCGCCTCGGCCGCCGGTGTGGCGTAGCTGGCGTCGAGCAGATCGAGGGCGCAGGGCACATCGCCCGGATCGGCGCAGAGCACCACCATGTCGGCGGCCAGGCGCTGCAGCTGGGGGGTGGAGTTGGAGTTCATGGAGCCAGCCGGGCGCGGTGCAAGCGGCTCTTTTCATACCAGTCGGCGAACTGGGGCACCCAGGCCTGCAGATGGGGCCACATCAGATCGCAGAGTTCCCGGATTTCCTGCTGGGCGTCGAGCTTGGCGCGCAGATCCAGGAAGTGCAGGAAGGCCCGCAGGCTGAAGCTGACCACAAAGTGCTGGCGATAGTCGAAGGGCAGGATGCCGCGGGCGTGCTCCTCGGCGAAGCCGGCAGCGAGCAGGTCGCGGTAGCGGCAGGCGGCAGCTCGGCAGAGCTCCAGATCGATGGCCCGCTGCTCGCCCGCGTAGTGATACTTCTTGCCCTGGCGATCGCTGTAGTCGCCCACCGGCCGCAGGTAGAACACCTCCTCGAGTTCCAATTCGCCGCCTGCGGCCTTGCGGATGCGATCGCCGGTGTAGCGCATCGACTGCACGTCAAAACTGACCCCCACCCGATGGGTGCGGGCCTGCTGCATCACCGAGTGGGGGAACCAGCCGACATTGAGCACGATCTGGGCATGTTCCAGGGGGCCGTAATGGCCCCGTTCGCCCGCCAGCAGCCGTTTGACGCAGATCTCTCCGGCGCGCTGTTCGTCGGGCCAGTCGGCCCGGTCGGCTGCCACGAAGCCCTCGCTGTAGTCCTGATGCATCCCCGCGTAGACGCATTGCTGGGGGTTGGGCGTGGCGGCGATCAGCGCGACCCGGAAGCGGGGATCCATGGCGGCAGGGATGGCGATGGGGATGGTTCCTGATCGGCGATCAGCCGTGACTGCGGGGGTTGGCCATGGTCGCTGCCGGGGCCTCGGCGCCGCCTGGCGCTTCGCTGTCGAGGCGACTGGTGGCTCCGACGCCGGCCAGCTGGGGCAGGGGGGCGTCGCTGATCAGGGCCTCCACCAGGCTTTCCAGTTCGCCGGAACTGCGCGCTCCGAGCGAGCGGCCCACCGATTGGCCCGCCGCATCGAACAGCTCCAGCTGGGGGATGCCATTGACCTCGTACTGATCCAGTTGCGGCTGCCAGTGCGGATTGTCGACGTTGAGCATCACCACATCGAGGCTGCCGCGATGCCGTTGCTCCAACTGCTGCATCGCCGGGGCCATGGCGCGACAGGCCTCGCACCAGTCGGCGTAAAACTCCACCAGGGTGGGGCGACCATCGGCAAGAGCCACCGGCAGATCCAGAGACTGGCGGGCCAGTTGCTCCAGCTGCCCGGCAGGGTTGAGGCCGCCCCGCATCCACAGCAGCACCAGGGCCAGGATCGCGGCCACAGCCGCCAGCAGCATGCGCTCGCGCCGGCCGAGGGGGGCGGCGAGCTGGGGGGTGGCAGGGGGCAGAGGGCTGTCCGGCGGGTTGGCGGGCATGGGGGCCAGAGGAGCGGGCCGCGGGCACTCTGGCAGTTCTGGCGCACCGATCGGCACGGCTTGATCAGCGGACCAGCCCTCTCACCGGGTCAGCCAGGTCCTCGAACCAGCCTTGGTGTCACGGGTTTTGGGGATTGAGCTTGCTAACTTCAAATCCCAGGGCACGGATGCGTGAAGCGGCGCCTCACTCTCCATTTCCCCCGCGAGGCAGTGCATCAGCCGATCACCTATCGGTTGGCCGTCGATTTCGATATCGCCGCCAAGATCCTGCGGGCCCAGATCGCCCCGAATCAGAGCGGCACCATGGTGGTGGAGCTCTCCGGTGACATCGACGAACTCGATGCGGCCGAGCTCTGGCTGGAGCGCCAGGGGCTGGGTCTCAACCGCGTCCCGGGGGAAATTCGTGTCGATCCCCTGCTCTGCGTGGACTGTGGCATCTGCTCCAGCGTCTGCCCCAGTGGCGCCCTGCAGTTCGATGGCCAGGCCGGCCGGCTGCTCTTTCAGGCTCCCCTCTGTCTGGTCTGCGAGCAGTGCATTCCCAGTTGTCCGCTGGAGGCCATCGATCTGGTCCTGGAGACGCGATGAATTCCCTGCTGCGCCTGTTGCTGCTGCCTGTCCAGGCACCGATGCTGCTGCTGCTGTTCGCCATCAGCACCTACCTGGGCATGCACTGGAGCCGGCCGATCACGGTCGAGCCCAGTGAGCTGGCCTCCCTGGGCACCCTGGTCTGGTCGGCGGAGTGTCTGCAGGCCCTGGTGGTGGTGGTGATCTGCACCATGCCCGACCTGTTGCTGCGCCAGATTTCGAACCTGATGGCCGCCAGCCGGGTGGTGAGCCTGGTGGTCACCCTGCTGTTGGTGATCACCGGCGGGCTCTATCTGCTGCACATGGAGGTGTTCTCCAATGTGCTGATCCTGGGTTCGGCGGTGCTGCTGGCCCGGCTGGATCTGGCGCGCATCCGCATGCAGCTGCCCCCTCTGCTGCTGGCGGCGATCCTGAGCCTGCTGGTGCTCGGCGGGGCCGGACTGGGCCGCAGCCTCGAAGCCCGCTACCAACCCTTCGAACAACCCCCGCTGGCCGGCAGCAGCCAGTCAGTGGAGCGGACGGGTCCATCCCCTCAGGCGGCCGGGGTGTCGGACAGGCAGCCGCATCGGCCTGGGGGTGGGCTGGTCGACCACGAAACCCCGAACCGGGTGATCCCCCACGTCAATCACCTTCGCACCCAGCCACCGAAGACGGCCCTGCCTTAGCAGCGCGGTTCGACCCCGCGCGCCAGCTCCTGGTAGCTCCAGGCATTGCCGAGCACTTTCTTCACATACAGGCGCGTTTCCGGGTAGGGGATCGCCTCCACCCAGAGTTCGGGGGCTCGCTGCAGCTGGTCCGCTCGCCAGCCCCGCACCGCTCCCGGTCCGGCATTGTAGCTGGCCACCGCCAGGATCGGCTCGTCCCGCCATTGCCGCAGCAGGCCCCGCAGGTAGCGGCTGCCGAGCTCCACGTTGCGCTGGGGATTTTCCAGCGCCGCGGCGCTGAGCTGTTGTCCCGCCAGCTCCGAGGCGGTCTCGGGCATCAGTTGCATCAGGCCCACAGCCCCCACTGCGGAATGCACGGCCGGCGTGAAGCGGGATTCCTGTTTTGACACTCCCTGCAGCAGAACCATCGGCACGTTGTGCTGACGGCTGGCCGCGCCGAACAGCGCCTCGAAGCGGGGCGGATGCAGACTCCGCTCCAGCTGGGGCAGCAGCCGGCACTGGTCGGGCTTCAGGCGCAGGAGGGCGCGATCCAGCTGGGCCAGGCCGGTCCAGTCATCGCCGACCCCCTGGCGCAGGCGTCCCTCCAGCAGCAGCTCCTGACTCCGCTGCGGCGGCACATTGGCGCGCCGCTGGCGCCAGGTTTCCCAGGCTTCGGTGCGTTGATCCAGGCGCCAGAGCCGATCGAGGCCGGCATCACCGCTGGCCAGGGGCTGCCAGCGGTCCCCGGCTCTGAGCCCGGGCTGAGCCGCGGCGGCGTCCCGGAGCAGGTCACCCTTGCCCAGGTGCAGGGCCGCTCGCCAGCCGTAATACCCGCCGGGGTTGCGGCGCAGCAGCTCCTGCCAGGTGGCCTGGGCGGCGGACTCCAGACCGCTCTGGCGCTGCGCATAGCCCCGCCAGAAGCGCTGTCGGGCCGCCAACGGCGGCGGCAGGCGCTCGGCCGGGATGGCCTGCAGCAGCGTCAGGGCCGCGCTCCACTGGCCGGAGAGCAGCTCGCGGCGGCTGAGATCCCACTGCAGATCCCAGCTGGCGGGATCGTCCGGCCACTGGCGCAGCACCTGCAGGGCGGCGCCAGTGGCGCCCGCCGCTTTGGCCTCGCTGCCGCCGGCCGCCGCCAGGGCCTGGTGGGCCGCCACCGCAGCACTGGCCCGCCAGCGATCGGGCAACTGGCCCAGGGCCGCATCACTGGCCGGCCCTTGCTGCTGGCTGAGCAGCCGCACGGCCTCTTCCGCCTCCGGGCTCGCGGGGGCCTGGCGCACCAGCGCCACCAGCGACCTGAGGGCCCGATCCCTGTCGGCCGCATCGCCCTGCAGCCAGGCTCCGGCCAGGGCCAGCTGGCCGCTGGCGCTCAGGCCGGTGTCCTTGCCCAGGCAGCTGAGGGCGGCCTGGGGGTCGCCCAGCTCGGCCAGCGCCGCCGCCAGCTGGCGGCGCTCCGCGGCCGTGGCTCCCCGGGGGCCTGGCGTGCAGCTGTTCTGGAGTTTGTCCTGGGCACCGGGCCAACGGGCGCCCCAGCGGGCCAGGTGCAGGGCGCCGATGCGGGCGGCATCGGGCGCGGGACCGGCTTCCAGGGCGGCCGCCAGGGCCGCGGGATGGGCCGGGAAGCGCTGCCGTAGCTGCTGGCGCAGCCGCGGATTGCGGCGGCCCAGGGCATAGAGGGCATCGGCGCTGGCGGGATCGCCCGGGAAGCGGCGCAGCAGCTGCTGCCACAGACGCCTGGCCCGAGCTGGTTGCTGCAGGGCTTCGGCGGCCTGGGCCTGGTGTTTGAGCACGACCGCGGCCAGGGGGTCCGGGCCCCAGCCCTGGCCGGCCAGCAGCCGGAGCTGCAGGTTCGGATCCGCCGCCGCCTCGGCCTGGCGCTCCAAGATCAGGCTGGCTTCGCGCCGCCGCCAGGGATCGGGCGACCAGCGCCGCTGCCGCTCCAGGGCGCTGGTCGGGGTGTCCGGGGTGAGGGGGGGCAGGCGGGCCAGCAGCGCCCGCCCCCCCACCAGCGCGAGCCCGCTGCCCAGACAGGAGACGGCCAGCAGCAGGGAGAGGCGCGCCAAGGGGCCTGAATCCGGAGATGGCAGCATTCTGGACAACGCCTCTGAATGTCCTTGGTGCCTCCGCCGTCCCCGCCGCAGCGCCTGGCATCGCGGTTGCCTTCGATCCGCCTGCCTGTGCCCGGTTGGCTGGCGGCCTGGACCTCCGCCCTGCCACCCCTGTTCAGCAGCCTGCCCGGGGCGGCGCAGCGGCGCCGGACGGTGCTGGTGGCGGCCCTCGCGGCCCTGGCGTTTCTGTTGCGGCCCTGGCCCCCGTTCCTGTGGCTGCCCGGCTGGTGTGTGGGCGGTCTGCTGCTCTGGGCCCTGGTGGAGCTGCTGGGCTGTCTGTACCGGCCGCGGCGCTGGCGCTGAGGGGCTCAGGCGGACCTCCTGGATTGAGTCCGGATGCTGTTCTGCCCTGCTCAGCTCGGTATCCAGCCAGCCTCTCGACGCCGGCGACCAGCACGGCCGGGGAGTTCTGTCATGGGGATGACCTCTTTGTCAGCGAGATGACCTCTTCGTCCGAGAGATGACCTCAGAGTGAAGGAGTGAGAGTGATCTCCTCGGAGCAAGGTCGTCAGGTCGACGAGAGCAGCCCGACGAGACCAGCTCGACGACACCAGAGCTGTGGTCAGGTCGGGGGATCAATCGACGTAGCCTGCGCCCTGATCGCCTGGAACGGGAGATGGCTGAGGCCAGTGGGGTGGACAGCAGCCTGCAAAACCGGGTGCAGGGCACGGCCAGGGATCGGCTCGAGGCCGCCACTCCCGGCCAGCTGGGCGCTGCTGGGCTGCCCCCCTCACCGCTCGGAGCCAGTCTGGGCGCCGCCGTGGCCGGTTTCGGCACCGATGGCATCCGCGGCCGGGTCGGCACGGCGGTGACGCCGGCCCTGGCCCTGCAGGTGGGCTACTGGTGCGGCCTGGTGCTGCCGGCCGACGGTCCGGTGCTGATCGGCAGCGATTCGCGCAGCAGCGGGCCGATGCTGGTGGCGGCTCTGACGGCTGGGCTCACGGCCGCCGGTCGCGAGGTCTGGCAGATCGGCCTGTGTCCCACCCCGGCGGTGCCCGGCACGATCCGGCGCCTGGGGGCTGCCGGGGGCCTGATGGTCTCCGCCAGCCACAATCCCCCCCACGACAACGGCATCAAGGTGTTTGGCGCCTGCGGCGCCAAGTTGCAGCGCCAGCAGCAGCAGGCGATCGAGGCGGGGCTGCGCGGCGAGGCGCAGGCGCCTCCCTTCGACGGCCAGGGCCGCGCCCACCAGCGCCATGACCTGCTGGAGGCCTATCGCGATTCCCTGCTTGAGAGCACGGCAGGTCGCCGGCTCGACGGGGTGAAGGTGGTGCTCGATCTGTGCTGGGGGTCGGCCACGGCCTGCGGCGAGCAGGTGTTCCGGGAGCTGGGGGCTGATCTGACCGTGCTGCATGGCCAGCCCGATGGCTCGCGCATCAATCAGGGCTGCGGCAGCACCCATCTGGAGCCCCTGCGCCGGGCGGTGCTGGAACAACAGGCGGCGATGGGATTCGCCTTCGATGGCGATGCCGATCGCGTGCTGGCGGTGGACGGCCGCGGCCGCATCGTCGATGGCGATCAGATTCTTTATCTGTGGGGGACGGCCCTCAGGCAGGCCGGAGCGTTACCTGAGAACCGCATTGTCGCCACGGTGATGTCCAATCTCGGTTTCGAGCGGGCCTGGAGCGAATCCGGAGGACTGCTGGAGCGCACGGCCGTGGGCGACCAGTTCGTGCATGCGGCGATGCAGGAGCTGGGGGCCGGACTGGGTGGAGAGCAGTCAGGCCACATCCTCTCGGCCGCACACGGCATGAGCGGCGACGGCCTGCTCACGGCCCTGCAGGTGGCCACCCTGGTGCAGGACCGCGGCCAGGATCTGGCGGAGTGGATGGACGGCAGCTGGACGTCCTATCCCCAGAGGCTGGTCAATGTGACGGTGCAGGACCGGCAGCAACGGACCCAGTGGCACCAGTGCGAACCCCTGCGCCAGGCCGTCGCGCAGGCCGAAACCGCCATGGCCGGCCACGGCCGGGTGCTGGTGCGCGCCAGCGGCACCGAACCCCTGCTCCGGGTGATGGTCGAGGCGGCGGAGCAGGAGCAGGTGGATCACTGGTGCGAGGTGCTGGCGGCGGCGGCGGAGCGGGGGTTGAATAGGGGATGAGGCGGGTATTTGCCGTTTTATTTTTTCCTGGTTTCCCTCAATTGGGGCGGCGCCAATGTCCTGCTTATTTCTCGTAATTCAAGTTTCTTTCGTAAAGAGTGTGGCCTCTGGCTGTGGTGGTAGTTAGCTCATGCGAGCCTGCAATGAGACGGAGGCTGGGTGGTTTGCCTGTGGTTTAAAGAGTCTTGTTATAATGGCTCAACTTTTATTTGGTTGACATGAAAGCTGGGGAGGTAAGGGTGCGTCTTGTGGCGATGGATTGGCTGAGGGGCTTGGCAGCTCTATGGGTGGTCTTTTTCCATATTAATGAGCCAATTCAGCTTCGTCCCGACTTGTATAGCAACTTCTGTAAGCTTGGCTGGTTAGGCGTTCCCGTATTCTTTGTTATCAGTGGATGGTGTATGTCCCAGCTTGAGCAGAATGCTCAAGTGCCGTCCCGGTTCGTGATCGCGAGGTGGCTTCGGATCTATCCTCCTTACATCATCTCTGTTGTCTTGACGCTCGTGGTTATTGGGCTCTCCGTGGCGTGGAGAGGGGTCAATGACTTGCATGTCAGCTTGCCGAAGACTCCAGTCGCTATTCTCTCGATCAATGGCATGGCCACTGACCCAGCTACGGCAACACCAAATATCAACTGGTCTTATTGGACTCTTCCTGTTGAATTCGCTTTTTACATCATTATTTATATGGCTATCGTGGTTTCGTCAATGCGATCGACAAGTAGGCGAAAGAATACTGGAATTGTTTCACTTGCGTTGCTGGGTTCTGGGGCGGTGATATTGCTTAAGGTCAAAACATCTGCAACGATACTCTTCTGGATGCCTTTCTTCCCGATGTTTGCATTGGGATATTATTCGCATAGGCTGCTGCCTGATGCGAATCATGATCAAGAGCGCAATCTCGCTCTGGCATTTCTCATTGTGGCGATCGTTCTCATCTTGTCCGATTCCCATCCCATTCCAAGAGTTTTGGCGGCGGGCTTTGGGGCGCTGATCCTTGCTGCAGAAGCTAATCAAAAAATTAGAATTAAAAGCACGAAAACTTACGCAAAAGCGCTAAGTTTTTTGGGCGCGATCTCCTATTCGCTATATTTGACGCATGTGCCTATTGCGTGCTACTTCCTGATACGCTTGCGTGCCGAATCTATTCTGGACAATCAGATCGTGCATGCCATGGCGGATGGGGTGATTGTGGTCTTGGCGTGTCTCGCCGCAACAGCATTCTTTTGGTTTGTTGAGAAGCCTTTTCACCGACTTGCCAAAAGGCTGTGAGCGTCTTGGCTCACAGGCAATGGTTTTGTTGTTTGCCAGTCATCTGTCAAGCCTCCGGCTCGGTTGTTCGGGTGACGCTGGGACCTTCGGACGAGTGCTGGTGCGCGTTGGCGGTACCGAGTCCCCCCTGTCGTTTGGTTTCACTCCCCCACCAGCTCCCTCGCCATCGCCAGGGCCCCGCTGCAGGCGTCCCCCGCCGGCTCCTGCAGCTGTGCTCCCGGGAGCTGCTGGTTCAGGCTCTCATCAAAGGCCTGGCGCAGCCCCTCGAGGTGGGTGATCGCCCCGCCCAGGGCCGCCACTGGGGGTGTGGCCAGCCCCAGGACCCTGGCGACGCCCGCCACCGAGCTGGCCAGCGCCTCGCCGTGGCGGCGCAGAATCACCTGCGCTTCGCGGTCGCCGCTGCCGGCGACCTCCGCCACAGCCGGCGCCAGCCGGGCAAAGCCTGCCGGCCCGAACTCCGGCCGCACCACGAGCGCCTTGATCGTCTGCGGCGCCTGGGGATCGCCGGGATTCAGCGCCAGTGCCTGCCACAGGGCCTCCAGCAGCGGCCCCCTGCAGCGTCGTCCATCGGCCATCTGCAGGCTCAGGGCCAGGCCATCGCGGCCGATGTCCATCGCCGAACCGGCCCCATCCAGCAGCCAGCCCCAGCCGGCACAGCGATGCTCCCGGCCCCCCTGGTGTAGGTCCCTGCCATCGCGGCCGACGGCGATCGTGCCGGTGCCGCTGATCACCACGATGCCGGCTCCGTCGGGGAAGGCGCCGCGCAGGGCCGTGCGCTCATCACCGGTCACCGTTAGCTGCGGCTCAGCCAGGCCCAGGGCGGCCGCCGCCAGAGCCAGCCCCTCGGCCTGCACCGTGCTGCCCTGTTCGATGCCACTGGCGCCGACGGCGGCGGCGTGGAGGGGTGCCTCCTGCCCTGGGGGGCTCAGTCGGCTGCGGGCATCGGCAAGGCTGAGCCTCAGCGCGGCCTGGAAACGCCTGGCGCCTCCCTCAGCCGCCAGATGGCAGACCCCGGGCCCCTGCCCTTCGGCGACGGTGGTGCCATCGGCTGCGGCCAGACGGCAGGTGGTGTGGGTCTGGCCGGCATCGAAGCCGGCGATCCATCCGCCCCAACCCGGGCTGTCCTGGCTCCGCAGGCCAGAGCTGAAAGGGCCGCTCGTCTGCTTTCCCAGGTGCAGACCAGTCGCCGGATCGCGGAGCCGTTGGGGTTCTGTGCCCAGGTTCTCAGCCATCCGCCTTGGTGGCGCTGCCGCCCCGCCCGGAGGCCCCGGCCCCCTGCTGGGAGGCCGCCAGGGTGGCCAGGCTGAACAGGGCCACCAGCTGCACCTCGGGCCGGAAGAAGATCGTGTCGGTCAGACCCTGGATCGCCAGAGCCACGAACACCGCCACCGCCGCCAGGCTGGGCAGCACCAGCGGTCCCTGGGAGCGCCACTGCCCCAGGCCGGTGCGCACGGCGCAGAGGAACAGGCCGACACCGGCCAGCAGGCCGGGGAGGCCCGCCTCGACGGTCCACTCCAGCGGAATCGAGTAGGCGCTCAGGGCGTTGAACTTGGCTTGCTGGTACAGCGGATAGATCAGGTTGAAGGCGCTGTTGCCCGGGCCGATGCCGATCCAGGGGCGGTCCTGGATCATCTGCAGCACGGACGTCCAGACATTCATGCGGAAGTTGTTGGAGCTGTCCTCGCGGCCGGCCACCAGGCTCATCACCCGCACCCGCAGCGGCTCCACCTGGGTGACCAGCACCACCAGGGCCACCGCGCCCCCCAGCAGCACCAGCACCGGCAGGGTGCGGCGCCAGAACAGGGGCCAGTCGCGGATGGCGCGCCAGAGCAGCAGCAGGGCCAGGGTGCCCAGGCCGGCCACCATGCCCATCCAGGCGCCGCGGCTATAGGTGAGCACCAGGGCGACGATGCCCAGCACCAGGGCCGCCAGGGCGAACAACTTGCGAGCTCTGCCCTGCCAGCGCAGCAGGGCCACCACCGCCAGCGGCAGGATCGGCAGCAGGTAGCCGCCCAGCAGATTGGGATTGTCGAGGGTGCTGTAGATCCGCACCGTGCCTTCGGCCACCGAGTTGTTGTCCGACCACCTGGCCAGGGCGCTCGAATCGCCGTAGAGCTGGCGGATGCCGATCACGCTGGTGAGCAGCTCCCCGGCCAGCAGGGCCGCCGTCAGCCGGTCCCACCACAGCGGTGCGGTGGCCAGCAGCTGGCGCATCAGGGCGTACACGCCCAGGTAGCTCAGCAGCTTCATCAGGCCCTTCAGGGCCGCCACCGGCACCGGCGAGAAGCCGGTGGCCAGCACGGCGATCGCCAGCACCGCCAGCAGCCAGCCGTTGATCGCTCCGATGCGGCCGGCGGGGGTGCGCAGGGCCCAGAGCAGCCAGAGCAGGCCGGCGGCGGCGATCAGCAGGCTCAGGCCGCCGCGGGTCACCCAGGGCAGCCCCACCATCAGGGCGCCCAGCACCCAGCCCGCCACCTGGGGCAGCTGGCGGGAGAGGGGACCCCCTTCCCAGGCGTTCAGCAGGCCCTGCCAGCGCAGGAGCAGCGGCGGGGAGGCGGACAGGGGTGGCTGCATGGAGGGCTTGGGGCGCAGTTGGACTGGACCCGGGTTCTGCGGGGGGACCCGAAGCCGGCCAGGTTCGCTCAGGGACTGATCGACCCGCTGATTATCAGCGCTGCGGTGAGAGCTGCAGAAGGGCCTGTCGCGGAAGCGGGCGATCCGGAGCCGGGCGCTGCCGGACCTGCCGTCGCCGAACCCGGGTCCAGTCCACGACAGGCTCCGGGCGGAGCGGTATCCGATCGGCAGCCACTCCTTGCGGAGGCGCGCTGCCGGTGGCAGGGCCGCCGGCACCTCCTTCAGGGCCTTTCGGCCGGGGCGGTGTTCCGGGGGGGCGACGAGGGCGACTGATTGCGCCGGTAGAGCACCCGGTACACCGGCAGTCCCTGGTTCAGCACATAGGTCTCCCGCTCCGTCGGCACCCCCAGGGGGTTGTCGGCTCGCCAGGGCCGGGCGTCCGCGCCCGGCCGCTCAAAGCAGCCGCTGGCCTCCACCAGGGCCACCATCGGCTCGATCGCCCCGAGCACATCGCTCTGCAGGAACAGCTGCCGGCCCGGCGCCAGGGCGGTGGCGATCGCCGCCAGCAGCGGCGGCTGCAGCACCTGGCGCTTGCGGTGCTTCTGCTTGAACCAGGGATCCGGAAACTGGATCGTCACCAGGTCCAGCTGGCCGCAGGGCAGGGCCAGCAGCCAGTTCTGGAGGTTGATGGTGGCGTTGCAGAACAGGAAGCGCAGGTTGGTCAGCGCCTCGGCCTGCCGGTCGGCTTCCGCGGCCTCCACCAGCGGCCGGCGGATCTCGACGCCGAGGTGGTTGCGCTGCGGATCGCGGCGGGCCAGGGCCAGCAGAAAGCGGCCGCGGGCAGAGCCGATGTCGAGATGAAGCGGCAGATCGGCCGCCACGAACAGGTCGGGCGGGGGCGGCAGCAGCCGCGGCAGCTGGTGGAAGCTGCTGAGCGGATTGACGTGCTGACGCACCATGTCAGTCGTCTTGGACCGGGCGCGGCACCAGGAAGCCCCAGCTGGCGGTGTAGCCATGCAGATGGGTACTGCCCCCCACCGGGCCGATTTCGCCGTTGCAGAACACGCCGCTGATCGGCAGGCCGGCAAAGGCCTCCTGGCAGAGGCCCACATCGCCATCGGCTTCGCCATAGAGCCCCTGGCCCCGACCCAGGCAGGCGAACAGCAGGGCCAGCAGGGGCTGGGGGCTCGGGCGGTCGGCCAGGTCGGCCAGCAGCTGGCGGCCTTCCTGGCGGGAGGCGTCGCCGTCCCGCAGCTGGAACTGCACCTTCTGGCCCACCCGCATGCGCTCGCCCACGGCCACGGCGCCGTTGCGCGGATCGACGCCGATCAGGTTGCGCACCAGGAAGGCCGCGGGGCGCTGGGACCGATGGGCCAGGCTGAAATCACTGCGGCCCACCCCCAGGAACAGGGAGTGCTTCACCTGCTCCCGTTCATCCGGGCTCAGATCCGAGAGGATCGCCTGCAGCGCCGCCACCGGGCTGCGGCGCAGCTCGCCATGGCTCACCTCCAGCACCACGTTGCGCTGGGCCTGCTCCACCTCCAGCACCGGGCCGATCGGCCGGCAGCCCTGGGCCACCACCGCTTCCAGGGTCCAGGCGCCGCCGATCAGGCAGCCCACGGCCCCTTCCCGCACCTGGTCATCGAACAGCAGGGATCCGTGGGAGGAGCTGTGGGGGCAGGCGATGCCGCCCACCTTGGCGCCGCCGGCAAAGGCGTAGTCGAGACCGCTGATCAGATCATTGACGGCGTTGCAGGCCGGATCCAGCAGCAGCAGCAGCGTTGAATCCGCAGCGGCGCCGTCGGCCACCAGCGCGCGCCAGGGTTCGGCCGGGCCGTCGAGGTCGGGCAGCGCCGTGGTGTCGATGGCGAAGGGAATCAGTTCGGCACCGGGCAGGCGCAGCAGGGTGACGCTGAGAGCCGGCTCCTGCTCCAGTTCATGGGCCGCGCCGGTGGCATCGGTGCCGATCACGCCGCCGCCGATGCAACCCAGCCAGTGCCTGGCCTTCAGTTTCTGTCGCAGCAGCGGCAGCAGTCGCTGCAGATCGCTGGCATAGCTGCTGGAGGCGAAGACCAGGGCCAGATCCGCGTCCCCGGCGGCGGCCAGCTGGCGGGCCACGGTGCCGACCGAATCCTCCAGCGAGACATCCCGGGCCAGGGCGGTGCGGCACCAGGCCTTGCCAGTGTTGGGCCGAGGCCGGCCCGGCAACCAGGAGAAGGGGGGGAGCGCAGCCATGGGCGCGACCTTATCGCCTGAGGGGGGTGCGCGGATAATGACGCCTTACCGAACCGCCCGTCCGTGCCGGATCCGTACTACCGCTCCCTGGTCTGGCTGGATGTGCGCCTCGGCGTGCTGTTCGCCGTCGGTGTCCCCCTGGTGCTGCTGGTCTGGAGCGTCGCCCGCCGCCAGCCGGCCCTGATCCGGCTGATGGGGCTGTATTGGAAGGTCTCCAGCCTTTTTCTGATCGCTCTGCTGCTACTGGTTGATCGACGCCCCGGTGGCTATCTGCTGCTGGTCCTGGCCCCGCTGCTGATCCTGGCCACTCTCTGGTTCTGGGTGGATCTCAACGAGGAATTGGCCGACATGCCGCCCTGGCGCCCGCTGTCGCTGACGGTGCGGATCTGGCGCTGGAGCCTGAGCCTGCTGTCCCTGTTCAGCGCTGCCCTGGCGGTCACCGCCCTGCCCTGTATGGCCTCCAGCAGCGCTGCGGGCCTCTGTCAGGTCTGGCTGGAGGCGCCCCGGGGACTGAACAACTCCGTCGACAAGCTGTTTGATTTCGTCTTCGGTGCCGACTGGAACCCCGGTGTGGCCGCCTTCTTCGGCTATCTGGCCCTGGTGGCCTACGTGGTGGGCTTCCTGCAGTGGCTGCTGGTGCGCCTGCCCCGCCAGGGCCGGGTGGCCGGTGAGTTCTGAGCCCTGGGCGCCATGGATAGAGGCAACTGGATGGCAGGCGGCCCGGGGGGCGATGGCTTCGCCGGCACACCGCTGTCGAATGCCGAGCTGCTGGCGGCTCTGGAGGCCCTCAGCCGGGCTCGCCCCGATCGGGTGCTGCGCCTCAGGGGCAGCCTTCCCGGCGGAGCCCTGGAGCCCGACGCCGCTGCTGCCGCCCCGGATCAGCCGCAGCTGACCGGCGAGCAATCCGGATCCGAACCGCTGCCGGTGGCGTGGGAGCCCTTTGAGCTGCTGATCTTCCGGGGTTTCTCCAGCCTCACCACCCATCCCACGGCCTTTGACCCGGACCGTCCCGCCTTGCCGGAGCAGGCCCGCATCAGCGGCGCCGAGCTGTTGGCGGCCCCCCTCAATCCAGACGGCGGTGTGCCTCTGGCGGGGCCGGCGGCGGCGGCGATGTTTCTGGTCGAGGCCCACTGGCTGTAGGTCGCTGGCCCCTCAGGCTGGGGCCAGCGGCTGCTCGCCTTTGCGATCAGGGGCAAGCCACGCGGTCAAGGTGGATCTGCCGGGGGGCGTCCCGCGGTCGCTTCTGTACTGAATGAACGGTTTTGTGGCTGCTTCGGTCTGGCCGGTTACAGGCAACCCGGGCAGAGGCGGCTATTTTGTAGTTCGTGATCTCGGGGGCTGAAGCGGATGTCGAACATCGCCGGGAAGGCCTATGCCATTAACGTGATCACGCCGCTCCGCTACGGCTGGCTGAATCGCCTCATCTTTGCGCTGATGCGGGCCCGGCCGATGGCCATGCAGCCTTTGCGCCAGCTGCGCTTCATCCATTTCGCCCGCTGGATCATCCTGCCGCGCCATCGCTGGCCCGGCATGGCGGGGTCTGACCAGTGGCCTGCCCACGATTACCTGTTGTTCATCAGCAACTTCAACGGCACCTGGGATCAGTACATTGATGCCTTCTCGGATGGCTTCCCCGTGGGGCTCGACTGGACCTGGTATGGCGCGATCGGCTATCCGGGCTCGGTACCGATTACCCCGTTCAAGACCTATATCGCTCACAATCAGGTTGATTGTGGCTATTACTATAATGCCACCCCCGGTTCGGCCCAGCGGGACATCCGCTCGGCCCTGCGGGTCTGGGCGGCCATTGATCGGCTGGCGCTGGACCATGCCCAGTTGGGGCCAGCCGACGATCAGGCCTTCTCCCTGGTCTATGCCCGCGTGACCGGCGCCATCGCCAATAATCTGCCGGCCAGCGGGCCGGCGCCGATCGCCAGCACCGACAGCGATGCCGCCAATCGCCATCGCCGCAGCCTGCTCCTGGATGCGGCCGTGGCGGCCGGATCGCCCCAGCCGCTGGCCGGGGGCTGATCGCGATGCCGAATGTCGATGGCGGTCACTACTACCTCAGCGCCCTGGTGCCGCTGTTGGAGGGGCCCTGTCCGGAGCCCGGGGCCTACCCCGGCTCTGGCCTGTCCCATGTGCAGGCCGTGCGCCAGATCCTGGCGACCCTGCCTCGCGGTGAGCAGGAGGATCCGTCCTCGCCCCTGCCCTTCAGCGGCGAAGCCAGCACCCATTTCGCCCGGCTGCTGGTGATCGACAGCCTTCCCTTCAATGGCCGCCAGCGCCGGGATGTGCTGGCGGCGGCCCTGAGACGGCGCGATCCCCTCGCCTCCGAGCCGATCGATCGGCTGCCGTTCGCCTATCTGGGCCTGTTCATTGACTTCGATGCCGCGGACGATCGGCGCCGGACCCTGGAGTGGTATCTGCGCGATCTGTGGCGATCGATGCCCCAGGAGTTGGCGTCCCTGATGGGCCACTGCCGTGACTATGACGATCGCGCCGATCGGCAGGAGCAGTCCTTCGTCGATCTGGTGCAGCGCTGCCAGATCGAGACGACCATGCCGTATCACGACTACCGCCTGCTGCCCGAACCCGGCC
Source organism: Cyanobium sp. (assembly GCA_049282435.1). Classification (GTDB taxonomy): domain Bacteria; phylum Cyanobacteriota; class Cyanobacteriia; order PCC-6307; family Cyanobiaceae; genus Cyanobium. The sequence continues at coordinate 44,008 of JBAPUA010000204.1, forward strand.
TCTGGTCCGGGACGGAGTTGCCGGCCCCCCGGCTGGGGCGGGCCTTGAGGCCGGTGCTGGTCCTGGCTCCGCTGCTGCTGATCCTGCTCCTGTCGGTGATGTGGTGGACCCGCCTGTCGCTGTGGTGGCTGCCGGTCGCGGTGTTGCTGTGGGCCTCCTTGCTGTTGTGGCTGGCGCAGCGACGGCTGCTGGCCAGGGCCTACCAGCCGTTCCCGGCCGCTGAGCGCGGCAATCTGCCCTCCGTGCTCAAGGCCCTGTACCTGCAGCGTCAGTTCAGCCGTTTCATGCTGGAGCAGCAGGGCGCGACCCCTGAGGATCTGCGCCAGGCGTTCGCCGCCTTCCTGGCTGAGCATCGGCCCGCCGATCTGGCCTGCCCGACCCAAGCGGCTGGCGTGGTTCCGGCGTCGGTGGGGCCGTGAGTTCCGCCATGACGCCCCGGCTCGATCTCGCCGATCTTCAGGGCCTGGTGCTGCGCTCCTACGGCCGCGAATCCTTTCCGCGCGGTCGTGCCCTGCTGCTGCATGTCACGGCTGCGGCTCCGGCCCGCCGTCTGCTCGATCGGTTGCGGCGGCGGGTCACCACGGCCGAGCCCTGGGCCGGGCGCGGGGAGGACGGGAGTGGCGGCGAGGCTGGCGCCGCCGGTTCGGCCGCGGTGCCGCGCCCCCAGGTCACCCTGAATCTGGCCTTCACCTACCGCGGCCTGGAAGCGCTGGAGGTGCCGCAGCGCACCCTGCGGGCCATGCCGGAGCCGTTTCAGCAGGGCATGCTCAGCCGCAGCGCCATCCTCCAGGACGATCCGAGCCTGTGGGACCCGATCTGGCGGGCCGAACAGCGGGACCCAGACGAGGCCGTCCACATCCTGGTGTTGCTGCATGGCGCCGGCGGGGCCTCCAGGCGACCCGACTCCTGGGATCCGGGCCCCCTGGAGGCCGCCACTGACGAACTGCTGGCCTGGTGCGGCGAGGGCCGGCATGGGCTGCGGCTGCTGAGCGGCCATTGCGGAGCGAACCCGCACTACCAGGAGTTCGGCGCCCTCGAGGAGCCCGATCCGGCCGGCGGTCGGCGCTACTCGCGCAAGGAGCACTTCGGCTTCGACGACGGCATCGCCGATCCCGTCTTCGCCGGACAGCATTCCGAGGCGCTGATGGCCGAGCGGGTCCGGGGCCAGGGCAGCCGCGGCGCCGATGGCCGCTGGGTGCCCCTGGCCACCGGCGAGTTCCTGCTGGGCTATCCCGACGAGTCCCAGGAGCTGCCTGGGGCGGCCCCGCCCCAGGACTTCAGCCGTGGCGGCACCTTTCTCGTCTATCGCAAGCTGCATCAGAACGTCCCTGCCTTCGAGGAGGTCATCGCCGCCCAGGCCCGCAGCTACGGGCGCCTGCATGGGCTGGCCGAGGGGCCGGCGCGCCAGACCCTGCGGGCCAAGATGGTGGGGCGCTGGCCGGATGGGGTGCCCCTGGTGCTGGCCCCCACCCATGCGGCCTGGCAGGAGTTCCAGCGCCGCTGGCAGCACTGCAGGGATCTGGGCGATCCCCAGGCTCTGCAGGAGTTCGAGCGGCAGTTCGTGGACTTCACCTACGCGGCTGCGGATCCCGATGGGGCCCGCTGTCCGTTCGGGGCCCATATCCGCCGCAGCAACCCCCGCGACATGCTCGATCCGGCGCTGCCGGAGTCGACGCAGCCGCAGAGCTCAGGGCCGATCGCCGCCGATCGGGCCCGGGCCAGCACGGTGCTCAACGATCGCCGGCGCCTGCTGCGGCGGGGCGCTCCCTATGGCCAGGCGATCAGCGCTGATCCGGCCGGCCTGGATGGGGATGGCGGTGACGCTGACGCCGAGCGGGGCATGCTGTTCATGGCGCTGTGCGCCAGCATCTTTCGCCAATTTGAGTTCGTGCAGCAGCAGTGGATCCAGTACGGGCTGGATTTCGATGCCGGCAACGACACCTGCCCGATTGCCGGCAACCATGGCGAAGGCGCCAGATTTGTGATTCCGGCCGATCCCCAGTCCGGGCAACCTCCCTTCATCTGCTCCGGTCTCAGGACGTTCGTGGAAACCCGGGGCGGGGCCTATTTCTTTGTGCCCAGCCTGACGGCCCTGCGCCTGATTGCCCAGGGACTGATTGATCCCACCTGATGGATCGCCTGTTGGGCTGTTCTGCAGTGCACGCAGGCCACGTCGCCCAGCCTGGCCCAGCCGTTCCACCGATCAGACGAGGCCTCGTCTGGCCCTGTTCAGCGGGGCCTCGCTGCCGTTCCTCGGGCCTGTAGCTGGTGGGCCTGATCGCATCGAGAACCCTGAATCTCTGTTCCGCCTTTCATGTTGTCGTTTCCTCTCAACATCCTCAACCTGCCGCTCAATGGGCTGCTGGCGCTGCTGCTGCTGCTGGCACGCCTGCGCCAGGCGCTGATCGGTGCGGTGTTGCTGCTGGCGGCGGTCCCGCCGCTCCTGCTGCGGCCCGAGCCGCGGCGTGGAGCGGGCGAGCGGCTGGCGGAGCGGCTGGCCCAGCCTGACGCCCAGCGCTGGAGCAGTGCGCTGCTGCGAGCCTTCGCCCCCAATCTGCGGCTGCCGGTGCGGCTGCGGGCCTACCCCTGTGATTCGATCGTGCTGGTCAGCCGCGCTGAGGACGTCAAGGAGGTCTTGGCGCGGCATGAAAGCTTTGCGGTGGTCTATGGCCCCCGCATGGAGGCGGTCACCGGCGGCCAGAATTTCCTGCTGGGCATGCAGGACAGTCCGACCTACAGCCGTGATCTGGCCACCATGCGGCTGGTCTTTCGCCGTGAGGATGGACCGGTCCTGCTGGCCCCCCTGGCGGCGGCGCAGGCGGCGGCCCTCGTGGCCGACTGTGATGGCCAGCTCGATCTGCCCCAGCACCTCGCCCTGCCGGTGGCCTGTGCGGTGGTGGAGCGCTACTTCGGCACACCGGGCCCGGATCGACCCCGGCTGATCGAGTGGACCTCGCTGCTGTTCTGGTACATCTTCGTGGACCTGTTCGCCGACCCCGTTCTGGAGACCCGGGCCCTGGCGGCAGCCCGCAGCCTCCGCGCCTGGCTCGACCAGCTGATCGCCCAGCGCAAGGCCCGTCCCACCCCTGCCGATGACGTGCTCAATCGCTGCCTGGCGATGCAGGGCTCGGCCCATCCCGGCCTGGATGACCTGGCGATTCGCAACAACCTGATCGGCTTCCTGGTGGGTGGCGTGGCCCCCCTGGCCCAGGCGGCCTGCCAGATGGTCGATGTGCTGCTGGATCGCCCCGAAGCCCTGGCGATTGCCCACAGGGCCGCCCGCGAGGGCGATGACCAGCTTCTGGATGGCTGTCTGTTCGAGGCCCTGCGCTTTGCCCCCGGCGATCCCCTGATTTATCGCCGTGCCCTGGAGACCACCACGATCGCCGCAGGCAGCCTGCGGGCCTGCCGGGTGCCCAAGGGCGCCATGGTGATGGCCCTCAATGGCACCGCCATGTTTGATCCGGCGGCGGTGCACCGGCCCGGTGCTTTCAGGCCGGACAGGCCCTGGCAGGAGTATCTGCACTGGGGCTATGGCCTGCACAGCTGTGCCGGGGCCTATCTGAACCGGGCGGTGCTGCCGGCGCTGCTCAAGCCCCTGCTGGCCCAGCCTGGACTGGGCCGGGCCGAGGGGCGGCGGGGCCGCATCGACCGGGCGGATACGCCGTTTGTCAGCCATCTGCAGCTGGTCTTTGCCAGGGATTGAGGCCGGCGATGGGGCTGAAACCGGGGAGGCGATGGGCGTTGCGATTGCCGCAGATCTGGGCCAATCATGCGGGTAATGATGATTCGCTTGCGCAGTTAGCCGCAGATTTCCTACAATAAATATGGTGTTATTCGCTAAATGATCTCAGATCTGCAATGAAGCCTGGCTCTGAGTCCATTCCAGCGAATCTGATTGCCAAGCTACCCATCCGTGCGGATGTTGTTGAGCTGCTCGGCAAGGCTGGAGTTAAATTTTTTCGCATGCCGGTTGCGCCCGAGGGAGAGGCAATGCGGGCCTATTTTGAATCACCTGCCCATATCCCCTGTCATTTCGGCTCCGATGCCGTCGGCGAAGTCGTTTCGGCCAGGTTGTTGCTGGACGATTTCCTGTCCAAGGTCCATCCCGAGGAGCGGTCCCATATGGAGGCGGTGGCTGAGGCTCTCGTCGCCAGTGAGGGGCAGCTGGCAGACATCAGCTCCAATCGCTTCCGGGCCGTGGCCGAAAATGGACAGTGGTGCTGGTATGAACTCCGCGTCAGTTCCTGGCCCCAGGACGGCCTGCAGATCTGCGAGGGGCTGATCATCAATGTCGAGGAGCAGGAGCTGGCGCGCCTGCAGCTCGAGCGGCTGGCGTTTGAGGATCCGCTCACGGGACTGCCGAACACCAAGGCGATGATCCGCCATCTCGAGGACCTGCTGAGTGGCCAGGGGGGTGATGGCTTCGCGCCGTCACCTGGCGGCCATGGCGATCCCGTGTCGATCATCTGGCTCGACCTGATTGGGTTTAGCCGATATAATTATATTTTTGGCCGCAATAAGGGTGATGATCTGCTGCTGCGCTGCGCCGAGATCTTCACGGCCTGGCTGCAGCGTGGCGATCTGCTGGTGCGGCCCAGCGACGATGAGGTCGCCATCATCCTGCCCGGTCGTGACTGCAGCGCCGCCGTCGCCGCCGCCCGCCATCTGCAGGGCCATCTGCAGGCCGGCTTTGCAGCCCTGGGCGATCAGCAGAGGCCCCTCAGTTTTGATGCCGGTGTCGCCAGTTATCCCCGCCATGCCGCCAGCGCCGAAGAGCTGTTGCGCCATGCCACCACAGCCCTGGACAGCGCTGCGCGCCAGGGGGCCGAAGCGATCGTCGTCTACAGCGACGAGTTGAGGCGGGGCGCGATCCGGACGCTGTCCCTGGAGGAGGGCCTGCAGCAGGCCATTCCCCGCCAGGAGCTGGAGCTGCTCTATCAGCCCCAGGTGGATGGCCGCGGTCGCCTCATCGGTTGCGAGGCCCTGCTGCGCTGGCAGAGCGACGCGCTCGGCCCGGTCAGTCCCGCCTGTTTCATCCCGCTGGCGGAGGAGACCGGCATGATCCGTGAGATCGGGCACTGGGTGTTGGAGGAGGCCTGCCGGCAGCAGGCCGGCTGGGTGGCCGCCGGGCTCCGGCCACCGCCGCTGAAGATCAATCTCTCGGCGATCCAGCTGGTCCAGACCGCCGCACCGGGCTTCGCCGCCCACCTCAGCGCCGCCCTGGAGCGCCATCAGCTTGAGCCCGGATCCCTGCACATCGAGATCACCGAAACCGTGGCGGTGTCCGAGGACGGATTCGCGCAGCTGCGCGCCATTCATGACATTGGAGTCCCGATCTCAATCGATGATTTCGGCACCGGATACGCCAGCCTCAGTGCCCTGCTCAAGCTGCCGATTCACACGATCAAGGTGGATCAGCGTTTCGTCGCCACAATGGGCACATCCGTGGCCTCCCAGGCGATCCTGCGGGCGAGCCTGGCCATTGCCACCTCGATCGGGGCCGAGGCACTGGTGGAAGGGGTGGAGGAGCCCTGGCAGCGGCAGCTGCTCATCGAGCTCGGTTTCCGCTGGTTTCAGGGTTACTTCTTTGCCCGGCCGATGCAGGCCGCGGCCTACGCCGATCTGCTCGCCCGGGGCCTCAGCGAAGCCATCTGCCTGCCGGAAGCCTTTGAGAACCCAAGGGCGATCGCCGATTCCTGTGGGTGCTGCCCCCGCGGCAGCCCAGCCCAGGTCTGCGCTGGGCTGCCTCAACTGGACGCTGAGGTGTAGTCCCGCAGGGCCAGGCGCCAGAACCAGCGGCTGAACAGCAGCGATCCGGCGGCCACCGCCAGCGACAGCAGCAACCAGCCGCCGGCGGCGCGGCCCAGGATCGCCTGCGCCGGCACGGTGGTCAGGAAGGCCACCGGCAGCACCAGGGTGAACAGGGTGCGCAGGCCGGCGGGATAGGCGCTGATCGGGTAGCGGCCGGCGCTCAGGGCGGCGCGCAGCACTTCGGTGACGTTCCAGGTCTTGACGAACCAGATGCTGGTGGTGGCCAACACAAACCAGAGGCTGTAGAGGATCACCACGCTGCTCACCAGCATCAGCGCTCCCCCCAGGATTGTGGCCGCCCCGGGCCGGGCCCCGGCGCGCAGGGCGGCCCAGACCGCCAGGGCCAGCCCCGTGACGATCTCGGGCAGTCCCCAGGGCGAGATCGTGCGACTGGAGAGCCAGAACTGACTGTCGATCGGTTTGAGCAGCACGAAATCCAGAGTGCCCTGCTGCACGTGGCTGACGATGGCGCCCAGGTTCGGCCGCAGCAGCGTCGACGACACTCCGTCGAGCAGGGTGTAGACCCCCAGCACTACCAGGGCGGCATCCAGGCTCCAGCCGCCCAGGCTCTGGCCGCGGCCGTAGATCAGCCAGAGCAGCAGCACACTGCCGCCCAGGTTGCCGGCCATGGCCACAATTTCGATCAGTAGGTTGATCTGGTACTCCAACTGGCTGGCCAGGGCCGATCCCCAGAAGCGCTTCAGGCTGCGCCAGTAGCGCAGCGGACCCGCCATCACCAGAGCCGTCATCTCCCGAGCCCCATCGTCAGGCCCCCATCGCCGAGTAGCGGCGCACCCCGGCCCGCCAGAGCAGCAGGGTGATCGGCAGCAGCAGGGCGATCCAGGCGGCCATGGCGGCAAAGCTGGCGGCCATGGCCACCGGAGCGCCGGACAGGATCCGGGCGGGAAAGGCCACCATGTAGGGGAAGGGGGTCCAGTGGGCGGCGGCCCGCCATGCCGGCGGGAACACCTCCAGGGGCGCCACCAGTCCCGAGAGGAACAGGTAGGGGATGAACAGCAGCCGCTCCAGGGCGCTGGCCCGCTCACTCCAGAAGCACAGAATCGCGATGCAGCTCTGCAGCAGGAAGTTGATCGTGAAGGCCAGCCAGATGGCCAGCAGCCCGGCCAGGAAGCGCGTCGGCGTAGGAATCCAGAAGGCCTGGGGCTGCAGCAGGAAAAACACTGCGGCGATGATCACGACGAAGGGCAACCGGGTGACCTGTTCCGCCAGGTGCGCCGCCACATAACGCCAGAGGGGCTGGAGCGGTTGCAGCAGGTAGGGGGAGAGGCGGCCCTGCAGGGCGTCCTCCTCGAAGGCATACACCACCCAGGCGACGCTGAACTGCCGGGCCACGAAGGCGCAGAGGAAATAGCGGCTGAGCTGCAGCCGATCCAGGCCGAGGCCTGACGAGGTCGGGCCGGCACCCGGAGCCTCGGCCAGCTGGTCCCAGATGCCGAGCATGATGAACGGCAGAATGCCGGACAGGGCCCAGAGGGCGGTCTCGGCCCGGTACTCCAGCATCAGGGCGTACTGGCTGCCGAGCAGGGCCCGGGCCACCCGCCAGCCGCGCTGCAGCCGGCGGCCCAGTGGCCGCAGCGCGGCCCCCGCGGGTCTGATCCGACCCAGCCTCATGGCACTTCCCCCTGGCGAAACAGCCGGCCGATCAGCTCCTCGATCGGGGGATCGCTCACCTCCAGATCCCGCACCTCGAGATCGGCCAGCAGCCGTGCCACCACCTCGGTGAGTCGCTCGCGGCCCACCAGCAGTCGCACATCGCGTCCATCGCAGGCCTCCACCTCGCCATAGCGGGCGAAGTCCGCCTCCGGCCGGGGCTGCTCCAGCTCCAGACGCACCAGGCGGCAGGGGGCCAGCCGGCCGCTGAGCTCCCGCAGGCTGCCGTCGTGAAACAGGCCGCCCTCGTGGATCAGCAGCACCCGGGGGCACAGGGCGGTGATGTCCGCCAGATAGTGGCTGGTGAGCAGCACGGTGGCCCCGTGGCGGCGGTTGTAGTCCCCCAGGAACGAGCGCACGCGGGCCTGGGCATTGATGTCGAGTCCCAGGGTGGGCTCATCGAGGAACAGCACCGCCGGCCGGTGCATCAGGGCGGCCAGCAGCTCGGCCTTCATGCGCTGCCCCAGGGAGAGTTTGCGCACGGGCCGGGTCAGCTCCTCCCCCAGCTCCAGCATCTCGGCCAGTTCGGCGATGCGGCGCCGGGCGGTGGTGTCGTCGAGGCCATAGACGGCCGCATTCACCCGCAGTGAATCGAGGGGAGGCAGATCCCAGATCAGCTGTTGCTTCTGGCCCATCACCAGGGTGATCTGGCGCAGGAAGTCGGCCTGGCGGCGCTGGGGGATGTGGCCCGCCACCTCGGCGCTGCCGCCACTGGGATGGATCAGACCACTCAGCATCTTCAAGGTGGTGGTCTTGCCGGCACCGTTGGGGCCGAGGAAGCCCACCATCTCGCCCGCTTCGATCGAGAAGCTCACCCCCTTCACCGCCGCCACGTCGCGATGGCGGCGCTGCACGAAATGGCGCAGGGTGCCGGCGAGGCCGGGCTGCTTGTCGGCCACCCGGTAGGTCTTGGAGAGCTTTTCGGCGCGGATGATCGCCATGGGGTCATTGTGAAGGAGAGCTCCACCGGCAGGGCGGATCGCGTCGCCGATCCTGGCTGGCATCCATCTGCCTGCCGCCGGGCGTTGCGGTGGTGCTCTGTTGCGCGTTGTTCGCCGCTGGCCCATGGCGGCTGTTGCCGCTGAGGTCCAGAACGGCGCCGCAGCCGAGCCGACATGGTGCCCTGCGGGATTCAGGCTTCTGGTGATACGGAAAACTCCGCCCCTCAGAGGACGCCAGCCTGGATCGGGATCAACGCAGAGATCCCTGAAGGGTTCTTGGAACGGACATGACCCAGCCCGGAGGACACTGCTTCATCAGGTCCCGGCTTGCCTGATCGCCCAGCTGCGTTGTGCTGTTGTGGTGGAAATGCGGCGATTCGACATCAGTTTGCTTGCCATAGAAGCAGATTATTTTCTCTAGTTTGGCCCTTGAATCTTCCGTGGGTTCCATCCCTGCCGATCAGCTGAAGATCCTCGCTCCGGTCTCGCTTCGATGGCCTGGGCGGGGCTGGTTGCCGGGATTCCCATTCTTTCTCTCCGAACGCCCTTCGCCATGGCCGCTTCCTCCGCTGCGCCGGCCGAGTCCCGGCCCCACGCGCTGATCGGCAGCACGCGGCGCTTGCTCACGGCCCGGCCCGACAGTGTCGACTTCAGGGATCGCATGTATGGGCCCACCCTGGTGGAGGTGCCGCCCGTGCGTCCGATCGAGGACTATCAGGCTCTGGCCCTGCCGATCCTGGATCAGGGCAGCGAAGGGGCCTGCACGGGTTTCGGGCTGGCGGCGGTGGCCCATCATCAGCTGGCCACCCGGCGGATCGGCGCCGATCGCCTGCCCGTCAGTCCCTGGATGTTCTATGCGCTGGCCCGTCGCTACGACGAATGGGCGGGGGAGGACTACGAGGGCTCAAGCTGTCGCGGCGCCATGAAGGGCTGGCACAAGCATGGGATCTGCGCCGGCAAGCTCTGGACGGTCAGCTCCCGCACCCGCGGCGCACTCAACGACAAGGTCGTCGCCGATGCGAGCCGCCGGCCGCTGGGTTCCTATTTCCGGGTCAATCACCAGGATTTCGTGGCGATGCACGCCGCCATCACCGAGGTGGGCATCCTCTATGCCAGCGCCCAGGTGCATGCGGGTTGGCAGCAGGTGGGGGACTCGGGGCTGATCGAGCTGCGGCAGCAACGGCTCGGTGGCCATGCCTTCGCGATCGTCGCCTACGACGAGCGGGGTTTCTGGATCCAGAACTCCTGGGGCGCCAGCTGGGGGCGCAGTGGCTACGGCCATGTCTCCTACGCCGATTGGCTCGCCAACGGCACCGATGTCTGGGTGGCCCGGCTCGGCGTGCCCGTGTCGATGGACAGCAACGGCGCCGGGGCTGCCGGGCCCAGGGCGGGCGGGGTCGGCACGGTCAGGCGCCGCTCCTATCAGTACAACGAGATCCGCCCCCATGTGATCAGCATCCGCAACGACGGTCAGCTCGATCCCCACGGCAACATCGGCACCACGCCGGAATCGGTCCGGGAGATCATCCACACCGACTTCGTGCGGCGCACCAGCGCATGGCAAAAACGGCGTCTGGTGCTCTATGCCCACGGCGGCCTGGTCAGCCAGGATTCAGCCCTGCAGCGTCTTGCCGACTATCGCCACCAGATGCTGCCACGCGAGATCTATCCGATCGCCTTCATCTGGAAGAGCGACTACTGGACAACGCTGCGCAACATGCTGGAGGACGCCACCCGCCATCGCCGGCCGGAAGGGATTCTGGATGACACCAAGGATTTCATGCTCGATCGGCTCGACGATGCCCTGGAGCCCCTGGCGCGGCGGCTCACCGGCAAGGCCCAGTGGGATGAGATGAAGGAAAATGCCCTGCGGGCGACGACGACGCCCAGGGGAGGTGCCCGCTGTCTGGCCGATCAGATCGTGGCCCTGGCCGCCAGCGAGCCGCAGCTGGAATTGCATCTGGTCGGGCACAGCGCTGGCAGCATCTTGCTGGCGCCGCTGCTGTCCTATCTGCTGGCCAAGGGGGTCAGGCCCAGCACCTGCACGCTCTGGGCGCCGGCCTGCACGGTGTCGCTGTTCCGGGAGCACTACCTGCCGGCGATCGAGGCGCAGGCGCTTGCTGAGCTGGCGCTGTTCAGCCTCACCGACCAGGCCGAACAGGATGACGACTGTGCCCGCATCTACAACAAGTCCCTGCTCTATCTGGTCTCCAATGCCTTGGAGAAGACCGTGCGGATTCCGATGCTGCGTCCCGATGGGGAGCCGATTCTGGGCATGGAGAAGTTTCTCGAAGCCGATCCCACCCTGGCCGCGCTGTTCGACCCGTCCCCGTCTCCCCCTGCCGAGGCCACGGCCCTGAGCTGGATCCGCTCCCCCAATGCCGAACCGGTGGGGTCCCTGCGCGGGGCCCGGGCCAGCAGCCATGGCGCCTTCGATGACGACCCCGCTGTCGTGGCCGCCACGATCGGCCGCATCCTCGCCGCTGGCGCCGCCGGCCTCCCGGCAGCGGCGCGGGCTGGCGCCGGGGCGGTTCTGCCGGTCGCGCCACGCTTCGGTTCCACCGCCGCCTCCCGATCCGAGCATCGCCGCGTCATCTCCAGCTTCTGATCAGCCCAGGTCCCGCAGGGCTCTGGGCGTCGCAGCGGGGCCCGGCAGCAGTCGCCATGGCCCGGTGCCAGGGAGCTCGGGTCATGGCAGCGGGCCGACGCAGACAGGGATGGCCCCCCGTGACAGCCCCTGTGATCGTGCCAGCCTCGCGCTGCGAGAGCGATGTCAGCGGCAACAGCTCATTCACCGGCAATAGCTAAGGAAGCTCTGAAAAACTCGAGTCACGGCCGATGGAGCCATGATGCTGCAATGGCTCTCAGCTGGCCGAGGCGACAATAGGGCGGTTGATCAGAGCTTCCCTAAGGAAAGTCTGGATCACTGCCCAGTGAGCACCATCCGCAAAGGCAGGAACGGAGTCTCAGGGAAAGACCGGACCGAATGCCTGGGTTGTCCAGCCCCTGCCGAAGGAATCTCTGGAAAACCGGAGCCATGATCAATGGAGCCCTGATGTGGCAAAAGCTCTCGGCTGACCTGGTTGCCGAAATGCCGGTTTCCCAGAGTCTCCCTCAATCACCACCAGCAGCTGAGGGGGGTCTGGATCACTGCCCAGTGAGCACTGTCTGCCATGGCGGGACCATGAGTCTCAGGCCATGAGCGGACCGAATGCCTGGATTGTCCAGGCTCTCCCCAAATCATCGGCAACCGCCATGACGCTGCGGACAGATTCGGCGGAGCGACAGCGAAGGCCTCGGCGAGAACCCTCGTCCAGGTGACAGCGATGGGCGAGCAGCCAGCCGTTGCGAAGTGACGCTTCGGGCAGCTGTGACAGTGACCGCCGCCATGACAGCCGTGGCGGTCACGCAGTCGCCGCGGCGCTGTCCACAACCAGGGGGACTGGGGCTGTGAGGAGGACAGCCGTGCTGGATGGACAGCCGCGCTGGAGTGACAGCCGTGGGGAGGCTGATGGCGGGGGATGGGGAGCTTTATCCCTGCGGCGGCGGCTCCAGGACGGCCACACAGCGCCCGCAGAGGCTGGGGTGCGCCAGATGCCGGCCGATGTCGGTTTCAAAGTGCCAGCAGCGCTCGCACTTCTGGCCCTCGGCCCGGGCGATGCGCACCGTCAGCTGGGCCTCCTGCGCCTCGGCCAGCACGGCGGCCGGGGGCTGACCGCCGCTGGAGAGGGCTGACACCAGCAGCCAGTCGGCCAGGTTGTCCACCTGCGGATGGGGGCTGGCCTGGACCAGCGCCAGGGCCTCAGCCACGGAGACCGTTCGGCCGGCCTCGCCGTTGACGTCCCGGTCGTTGCCGGCCGCGCCACCGGCCCGATCCAGGCCAGGGGCCGCATCGCTGTCTCCAGCGCCCGCGTCCGCGCCGGGGTGGATCACAAGCTGCACCTGGGCTTCCAGGGAGGAGCCGATTGTGCCCTCGCTGCGGCAGCGCTCCAGCTGGCGATTTACCTGGGCGCGCAGCTCCAGGATCCGCTGCATCGGCGCCAGCAGCTCGGCGGCCGCCCACTCCGCCGGCGCTGTCGGCCAGCCCCGCTCGAACACCGAGGCCTCCGCCACCGGGTAGGGCAGGTTCTGCCAGATGTCCTCGGCCATGTGGCAGAGCACCGGCGCGATCAGGCCGGCCAGGCGCTCCACCACCAGCTGCAGCACCGTCTGGCAGCTGCGGCGCCGGAAGTCGCCTGCTCCGCTCACATACAACCGATCCTTGGCGATGTCGAGGTAGACGTTGGAGAGATCGACCACGCAGAAGTTCTGCAGCGCCTGGAAGAAGCGATAGAACTCGAAGCGTTCGAAGTCGGCGCTGACCTCCTCGATCAGGCTGGCGGTGCGCTGCAGCATCCAGCGATCCAGCAGCGGCAGCTCGGCGATCGGCACCGCATGGCCGCCCTCGACCCGGGGCCGCGGATCAAAGTCATGCAGGTTGCCGAGCAGATAGCGGGCCGTGTTGCGCACCTTGCGGTAGACGTCCGCCAGCTGGCGGACGATGCCCGGCCCCAGGGGCACATCGGCGGAGTAATCCACCGAGCTCACCCACAGCCGCAGCACGTCGGCGCCGTAGGCGGGCTCCTGCTTCTCGTTCTTGCCCCCCTCCACCAGCACCGCCGGATCGACGACGTTGCCGAGGGATTTGCTCATCTTGCGGCCCTTCTCATCGAGGGTGAAGCCGTGGGTGAGCACGGTGCGATAGGGCGCCGTGCCGTTCACTGCCACCGAGGTGAGCAGGCTGCTCTGGAACCAGCCGCGGTGCTGGTCCGAGCCCTCCAGATAGAGATCGGCCGGATAGTTCAGGCCGGCGTGAGTTTCTTCACCGCTTGCGGTGGCGGCTTCGGGGGAGGTCAGCGCCCCGTCGCCTGCCGCTGGGCCGGCAGAAGTGCCACCCCCGTCCAGATGCATCTTCAGACCGCCCAGCACCCCCGCCCAGGAGGAGCCGGAGTCGAACCAGACATCCATGGTGTCGCTGCCCTTGCGCCATTGGGCCGCTGCGCCCGCATGGGAGGGGGGCAGCAGCTCGGCCTCGTCCTTCTCCCACCAGATGTCGGAGCCGTGCTCGGCGATCAGGGCCTGGATGTGCTCAAGGCTTTCGGCATTGAGCAGCACCTCACCGGTTTCGCGGTGGTAGAAGACCGGGATCGGCACCCCCCAGGTGCGCTGGCGCGAGATGCACCAGTCACCGCGGTCGCGCACCATCGCCTCGATGCGGTTGCGACCGCTCTCCGGCAGCCAGCTCACCTGATCGATCGCCGCCAGAGCCTGGTCGCGGAAGCCCGCCACCGAGGCGAACCACTGCTCGGTGGCCCGGAAGATGGTGGGCTTCTTGGTGCGCCAGTCGTAGGGATAGCGGTGCTCGTAGCGCGCTTCGGCCAGCAGCACGCCGGCATCACGCAGGGCGGTGATGATCGCTGGGTTGGCATCCTTGAGCACGTTCAGGCCGGCGAAGGGGCCCGCCTCGTCGGTGAGGTTGCCGGCCTCATCCACCGGACAGAGCACCGGTAGGTCGTACTTGCGGCCGGTGTTGAAGTCGTCGACGCCGTGGCCGGGGGCCGTGTGCACCAGGCCCGTGCCCGATTCGGTGGTGATGTAGTCGCCGCCGAGCACCACCGGGCTGGTGCGCTCCAGCAGCGGATGGCGGTAGCTGATGCCCTCGAGATCGGCTCCCTTGAGCGTCAGCAGCGGTTCCAGCGGGCGATCCAGGCTGGTCTGCAGGGAGTCCACCAGGTCCCTGGCCACCACCAGGAAGCGCGGCGCCGAGTCCGGGGCGCTGCCGTCGCGGCAGATGCTGTAGTCCAGGTCCCCATTGACCGAGACCGCCAGGTTGGCCGGCAGGGTCCAGGGGGTGGTGGTCCAGATGGCGACGAACAGCTGCTCGCGATGGCTGTGGTCGGTGGGGCCTTCGATGCCGAAGGGCCGCAGCTGGCCCGCCAGGGCCGAGGGCAGGGACACCACCGGAAAGGCCACATAGACGCTGGGGGAGGTGTGGCCGTCGGGATACTCCAGTTCCGCTTCGGCCAGGGCCGTGCGTGAGCTCGGGCTCCAGTGCACCGGTTTCAGGCCCCGGTAGATGTGGCCGGCCAGCACCATGCGGCCGAAGACGCCGATCTGGGCGGCTTCATAGGGCTTCTGCAGGGTGAGATAGGGGGAATCCCAGTCGGCCCAGATGCCCCAGCGCCGGAAGCCGGCCTTCTGCAGCTCCACCTGCTCCAGGGCATAGGCGTGGGCCTTCTGGCGCAGGCTGATCGGCGTCAGATCGCGGCGCTCCTCGCTGCTCAGGCCCTGCAGCACCTTCAGTTCGATCGGCAGGCCATGGCAGTCCCAGCCAGGCACGAAGCGGGCCCGCCGGCCGCGCATCAGGGCGTGCTTGTTGATGATGTCCTTGAGGATCTTGTTGAGGGCGTGACCCACATGCAGGGCGCCGTTGGCGTACGGCGGCCCGTCGTGCAGGGTGAACACGGCCCCGGGATTGCGGCGGCTGAGCTGCTCGTAGAGGCCCCGCTCCTGCCAGAAGCGCTGCAGCTGCGGTTCCCGTTGGCGGGCATTGGCCCGCATCGCGAAGGGGGTCTGCAGCAGGTTGAGGGTCTGCTTGTACGAGATCGGCTCCCCGTCCTGGCCAGCGCCTGAGCCGGCTGAGGGGTCTGGGGAGGGCCTGGAGGCGGGGCTGACGGTCACGGCGCCTCGAGGGGGCAGCACAGCACCGGATTATCCCGCCTGGCTGGGCTCGGCCTCCGGCGCCGGCGCGGCGGCCAGCAGGGCGGTGATCTCGGAGAAGTCCCGCACCACCCGGGCCTGCTGCGCCTCTGGGATTCCGGCGGCCGCGGCCCGGGCGCCAGGGGCGCCGGCAGCGTCCGGATCTGCCGCCGCGTTGGGCAGCTCCGCCGGGCTCCCATCGCCCTGGAGCCCATGGGCTGCGGCCCTGGCCCCCTTGCTCGCTGAGGTTTCGCTGACCCCATCGGCGGCCGGAAAGCCTGGGGCTGGGGTCTTCGGAGACTCTGAGGCTCGTGCTCCGCTCGGCGTTTCGCTGGCCGGCGATGCCGGCTGCTGGGTCCCCGCTCCGGGGGCAAGGCCGCTGGAATCGGCGCCGGCGGGCCGCTGCGATGGCGGCCCCTGCGGGGATGGCTCCCCAGCCCGAGACGCCGGCTCCTCTGGCCTCGTGCTGTCCTGCGGCTCCTGGCTGCTGGTCGGTTGCGGCAGTTCGGGCCGCACCCAGCGCTTGGCGTTGCCGGGGCGCTGGGTGCGGCTGGAGACCCGGGCTGCCAGGCCGCCGACCAGGCCTAGGGTCTGGCTCAGCAGGTTGCTGCAGGACGTCGCCAGCTGCTGAGCGCTGCGGCTCCAGCGCTCGCTTGAGGCCAGCCGCTGCCGTTCGTCGTCGCTGAGCTGGCGCCAGCGGGTCTGGCCGACTTCGCTGCTCAGCCGGCCGATCAGCAGGCCGCCGCAGAGCACGGCCAGCATCGGTGCCCCCGTCAGTCGGTCGGCGCTGGTCACCAGCACCAGGCCCAGCAGCAGCACCACGGCGCCCCAGGCCGAGTCCCGGGGGCGGCTCAGTTCGGTGGCCAGCAGAGGCAGGAGCAGTAGGGCCAGGCCCAGCAGCAGGGCGAGAGATCCCCCGACGGTGGCGAGCATGGCGAGACCGGCGGTTGAGCCCATTCTGAGGGGGTGCCCGTAGAGTTGGCCTTCGCCCACCTGGCGGAATTGGTAGACGCGCTGGGTTTAGGTTCCAGTGGCTTTGGCTGTGGGGGTTCAAGTCCCCCGGTGGGCATCAGCATCTCAGTTCGGTTCGGAGACCCGGGCAATCGCGGTGCGTGCTGGATTGCGGCTCTGGTGCAGACGTCCTGGGGCTCTTGAGCCGGACCCCTGGGGAGTGGCGATCTGAGCCCCTAGTCCGGCATGGCGCCGGCGATCGTGCCGGTGCACGCAGGGTGGCGCCTTCTCGAAAGCGGAATGGGGCGCGATCAGGTCGCCAGGTCAGCTGGTCGGCAGGTCAGCTGGTCGGCAGCGGTCGGGGTGACTGGTTCCGTAGTCTGTTGCCTCCAAAGGCGAACCCGTACACCCGGCAGGGAGATGACGCAAACGCAGGATCTCCCATCTCCGGCTGCGGTTCGCCGCCCTACGACCGCGGTTCAGAGCGTTCCGAAACGCTATCTCGATCCGCCGGCTGCCCTCAATCCCACCGTGGGACTGTTCCTGGGGGGCTATGGGTTGGCGGCCCTGACCATCTGGGGCTGGTTTGGGCCGCACTGGCCCCTGCCGGCCCTGCTGGCGCTGGGGTTCCTGGCCCTGCATCTGGAGGGCACCGTCATTCACGACGCCTGCCACAACGCCGCCCACCCCAACCGCTTCTGGAATGCGGTGATGGGCCATGGGGCGGCCCTGCTGCTGGGGTTCAGCTTTCCGGTGTTCACGAGGGTGCATCTGCAGCACCACGCCCACGTCAATGACCCCAAAAATGACCCGGATCACATTGTCAGCACCTTCGGGCCGCTGTGGCTGATCGCACCACGTTTTTTCTATCACGAGGTCTTCTTCTTCCGTCGTCGGCTCTGGCGCCGCTATGAGCTGCTGGAGTGGGGAATAGCCCGTGCAGTTTTTGTGGCGATTGTGCTGGCAGCTGTCAAATTTGACTTTTTGGAGTTCATTTTCAATTGTTGGTTTGCGCCTGCGCTGATGGTCGGTGTCACCCTGGGGCTGTTTTTTGATTACCTGCCCCATCGGCCCTTCCAGTCACGCAATCGCTGGCACAACGCTCGCGTCTATCCGAGCAGGTTGATGAATTGGCTGATCATGGGTCAGAACTATCATTTAATTCACCATCTCTGGCCTTCAATTCCCTGGTTTGAGTACCGGCCCGCCTACCACGCCACTCGCCACATTCTCGATGCCAAGGGTTCGCCGCAACGCTTGGGAATGTTTGAAAGCCGCAGTGATCTGCTCAATTTTCTCTACGACATCTTTCTCGGCGTCCGCAGTCACAAAAAGCGGCGTAGCCGTCTGCGCCCCCTGGCTGGATTGATGCCGACCCGTCACGCCCGTCGCCGTGTGCTCGAACTGTTGCATCGCACCGCGGTATCTCCGAGCCCCCGTTGAGGCCAGCTGATCAGCGATCCTGATTCAGTCTCCGAGGATCTTCGGCACCCGGAAGAAATCACCCTCACGCTGGGGGGCCAGGTTGAGCAGGTCTTCTCGCACCGGCGTCGTCTCCACCACGTCAGCGCGGGTCACATTCACCACTTCCACGGCCCGCGTGGTGGGAGGGACCCCCTCGGTGTCCACCTGCTCCAGGTGGCCCACGTAGTCGAGGATCCGCTCCAGCTGGCCGGTGTAGGTGGCGACCTTGGCCTCGGGCAGCTCCAGCCGGGCCAGCTGCGCCACTTTGCGAACGTCGTCGGCGGTGATCCTGCTCATGGGGTCGCCCGAAGGCTGGCAGCCTGCACTGCAGATGAGGTTAGTCGGCGAAGGTTCAGGCAGCCGGTTCCGTATCGGCCAGGAACTGGCGCAGGTCCTCGGCCAGGGCATCAGCCGCCAGCTCCAGGAAGCGGGCGCCGTGCTCGGCCTGGGCCAGGAAGGGATCGGAGCCCATGCGGCCGTCGGGATGGCGGCGGCGGAAGTCGTCGGGGCCATGGATCGGCCCGGCCGGGGCCGCTTCCGGCAGGGGCCGCTGCTTGCTGGCCAGGCTCGGCTCGAGATGCAGGGTCAGTGCGATTTCGCTGGGGGTGGCGTGATGCCCCTCGCGTTCGCCGTAGAGCGTGCGCGCTTCACGGGTCACCGGGCTGGCGGTGAACCAGTTGGCCAGGCGGCAGCGCAGGCGATCGGCGCCGGGCAGGCCGCGGCTGGCGGCGGTGCCGTAGGCCTGGGCGAAGGCCGCCCGGGCGGTGGCGATGTTGCCGCCGTGGCCGTTGATCACATAGATGCGCTCGAAGCCATGGCGCGCCAGCGACAGCACCACGTCGTGGAGCACCGCCAGCAGGGTGGAGGGCTGGAGGCTGACGGTGCCGGCGAAGCCCAGATGGTGTTCGGCCATGCCGAAGGCCTGGGCCGGGGTCACCAGCACGCCGGTGCGGCGTCCCACCTCCAGGGCCACGGCCTCGGCGGTGAGGGAGTCGGTTCCGATGGCTCCGGTGGGGCCGTGCTGTTCGGTGGAGCCCAGGGGCACGATCACCCCGCGGCAGCTCTGGAGGTAGTGCTCCACCTCGGGCCAGCTGCGCAGCTGCAGGCGGATCGCCTCCAGGCTGCTGGGTCTATCCAGGCCAGCACTGGGGTCAGGGGCGAGGGCGGTCGATTCGGTCATCCTGAACACGGCCCCGGGGCCTGAGCTGCTTAGGATCGACCCTATTCGCGGCGTTCCGATGCTGCAGCGCAAGCTTGATCGCTTTCTTCAGGAGCAGCGACCTGTCTGGATCTATCTGCGGGACCAGCAGTGCTGGATCGAGGATGCTCTGGTGGTGGAGATCCAGGGGGATCTGGTGACGATCCGGCATGAGGACGATGACGACGATCAACGCTCCAGCTGGGAGCTGACGGTGCGCCTGAATTCGATCGGCGCCGTCAGCACTCGCCTCTCGAGTGTCAGCCGCAGCCTCGGCCCCGATGACATCGTCACCACCGGTGACTGTCCGGAGGCGGAGCGCCTCGGTAGCCCCTGAGTCGGCCCCTACTCCAGAGCCGGCAATGCCGGCCGGAAGGGATGGAGAGGGGTGAGCCGATCAGTGGGCGGTGCCGTTGCCGTCGTAGTCGTCGCTGTCATAGAAGCCGCCCTTGGTGCCGAAGAAGAGCGTGGCCAGGCAGAACAGGCCGCTGCCGGCCAGCAGCACGGAGCCGAGGTTGAAGGCGCTGGATTCCATGGGCTGTTGCGGCGGACAAGATTCTGTGGGTCAGTCTGCTCAGAAGCGAGGCTGCGGTGAGCTTGCGATGGCGTTTCACAACAGGCTGCCGGCAGGCCCTGGATGCCCAGACGGGCAGCGGGCGATGAGCAGCGGTCCACGAGACCGGTCGGCTGCTGCCGCATCGGCACCATTCGCAACCAGGTCGGCCGCTGCTGGGCCCAGTTCCACCGGGGCCTCTTCTCGGCAGCATGGCAGCCCCTGGATTCGATCCGATCCTCCGCAGGACAAACGATCTCACCAGCAGGCGAAAGCGTGGCAGCACCAGGCGCCAAGCGGCAGGCAACGAAGCGTGAGGAGCCAGGCGCAGGGTTCCATCTGGCCGCTGCGGAGGTCGGGGCTTGGCCTCAGGTTTTCAGTCGCTCAGTAGGACGTGTAGCCCTTTTCCTCCACGATCGTCGAGCCATGCTGCTGATTGATCTGACGCTTGAGCTGGGCACGGCGGTCGTTGCTGCGGTACACCGAGCGGGCCAGGGCGATGAACTCGTCGCCGAAGCTGGCGAGCCGCTCAAGGTCGCGGATGTTGTCCTCAATTTGCCAGAGCGAACGGTTGATCTCCGCCAGTTGCCGCCACAGTTCCGGGTCAATCGTCAGTCCTGAAGCGCTGAGCACCTCTTGCAGCAGAGTCAGCTCCATCTCCACGTGGTGGCGGGCCTCTTCTCCCTTCAGGTGCTGCCGTTTGATCTCAAGGATGGTGATCTTGTCGATCAGTTCGCCGATCGAGACCGGGATGTGAAGCTCAGGCATGGGACCGTTCAAAGGGATGGGTGGTGCTGGCGGCGACTGGTTGCTTGGGTCCCTGATGCGCTTGCACTGAAGGTCGACATGCTGACAACTGTGCTGAAAGGGTCAACATTGTTGCTCGTGAGCCCCCTTGGCTTGCCTGCCTCTTGTGATGAGGGTGGTGCATTGCGATAGTGCCGATCAGCTTTGAGCTCAGCTTTGAGCGTGGTCGGGACTGCTACCGCTGATTCCATCGGCGCTGATGTCAAGAGATGAGTCTGGCGCCCCTTGTGCTGTTTTGTTCGGATTGCGTGGACTTTCTTGGGGCGATATGGAGTTGACAATACTATTATTTGTTCGGCGTCGATTGTTTGCGCCCCAGGTCAATCCATCCCCATCAAGCATCCCTATCAAGCAGCCCCATCAAGCAGCACCTACCCCTCCCCCAGAGCTTCTTCTGCCGCCCCGCCGAGCAGGTGGCCCCGGAGCTGATCGGCTGCTTGTTGGTCAAACGCCAACCCACCAGCGAGCTGCTGTGGGGCGTGATTGTGGAAACGGAGGCCTATTGCCAGAGCGAGCCCGCCTGCCACGGCCATCGCCGCCGTACTCCCAGCAACGAGACATTGTTCGCTGAGCCTGGGCATTTCTACGTGTACGTCAGCTACGGCATCCACCACTGCGTCAACCTGGTGACCGGTCGCGCCGACTGGGCCAATGGGGTGCTGCTGCGGGCCGTGGCCCTGCCCGGTGAGAGCGAGCGCACGGCCGCCGGTCCGGCCCTGCTGGCCCGGCGCTTTGGTCTGGATCGCCGCCACGACGCCCAGCCCGCCCATCCTGAGTCGGGGCTGTGGCTGGCACCTCGCCCCCCCGCCCTGGCCACCTGGCTGACGGCCGCCAGCACCGCCGACAGCGGCGACTCCGCCCTGATGCAGACCCGTCGCATCGGCCTCAGCCGGGGCCAGGAGCTGCCCTGGCGCTGGTACCTGCGGGCCAGTCGCGCTGTCAGTCGTCGCGCTGCCGGCGATCGCCGGCCCCGCCTGGATCCCCTGGCGAAGCTGCTGGACGCCACCGCTGGCGGACCTGCCAGCCTCTACGGTTGGCAGGCCTTTGTCAGCGGCGAGCCTTGAGCGGCTGGACCCACCGCCATGTGCTCGATCTGGCGTCCTTCTCGGTCGCCGACTTCGCCATTGTTCTTCAGTTGGCCCAGCGCTTCCGCGCCATGCCCGTGGCGGGTGCCCGCAAGCTGCCGGCGCTGCAGGGACGGCTGATGACCAGCCTGTTCTTCGAGCCCAGTACCCGCACCCGCAGCAGTTTTGAGCTGGCCGCCCGGCGCCTTTCGGCCGATGTGCAGAGCTTCTCGCCTTCCACCAGCTCTCTGAGCAAAGGAGAAAGCCTGCTGGATACGGCCCGCACCTATGTGGCCATGGGGGCTGATGTGCTGGTGGTGCGCCATCGCTGCGCCGGTGTGCCCCACCGCCTGGCCCGCGATCTGGAGGGCCATGGCGAACGGGTGGCGGTGCTCAATGCCGGCGACGGATTGCACAGCCATCCCAGTCAGGGGCTTCTGGATCTGTTCACCCTGGCGCGTCACTTCTCCCCGGACGATCCCTGTCCCGAGAGCCTGCGGGGCCGTCGCATCGTCATCGTCGGCGATGTCCTGCATTCGCGGGTGGCCCGCTCCAACCTCTGGGCTCTCAGTGCCTGTGGCGCCGAGGTGGTCCTCTGCGGTCCGCCCACGCTCCTGCCCGAAGCCTTCGCCGACTTCGTGGCCGCCCCTCCCTGCGGCCAGGCGGTCGACCCGGTGCCCGGGCGCGGGCCGATCCGGATCTGCCGCAGCCTGGAGCAGGCCCTGCCCGGAGCCGATGCGGTGATGACCCTGCGCCTGCAGAAGGAGCGCATGCACCAGCATCTGCTCACCAGCCTCGACACGTATCACCGCCAGTACGGCCTCAGCCATCAGCGGCTTGCACTCTGCGGATCCGAGGTGCCGGTGCTGCATCCCGGGCCGGTCAACCGCGGCGTTGAACTGGCCGGCGATCTGCTCGATGATCCCAGCCGCTGTCTGGTGGAGGAGCAGGTCCGCAATGGCATTCCCGTGCGGATGGCGCTGCTCTATCTGCTGGCGGCCGGTGGCTCGGTCGGCGCTGGGCTGTGATCGGGCCCGGTCCGGATGCTGGACAGCGGCCTGTCCGGGCATACCCGCCGAGCGATCAGAGCAGCTTGAAGCCGTCGAGCACCAGCCCGTAGAGCAGGCCGATGCGGGCCATGTCCAGCAGTTGCAGGCCCAGCTGATCGCCGGGTCGCAGCAGCAGGCGACGGCGCAGGCGCACGGCCAGCTCGATCGCGATCACGCAGATCAGGGCTGAGAGCTGGTCGAGATAACTCAGCGCTCCGGTGATCGCCGCCAGTCCGCCACCAATGGCGAAGGCCGCCAGCAGCACGATCGTCAGCAGCGACAGGCGTCGCCAGGGGTTGCCGGCCCAGTTCTCCAGCAGGTTGCCGGCCTGGGCCACCCTTTGCTGGAAGCGGGTCTGCTGAAAGCGAGGCGGCGAGGGAGCCATGGATCAGGAGCTGGGGCCTCGGATCGAGACAAGCGACTGTGGCAGGGAAGTCTGGCCGTTCGCGCCGGAACGGGAGAGGATCGAACCGGCGGCGGATCGAAGGGCTGCCGGAGCTGGGGAAGGGGTGCAGGGCGGTCAGCTGCCCGACTCACTTCGGCACGGCGGGCCTGGGACCCTGACCGTCGCCGAGGGGTTCAAGGCGGTGATCCCCATCACCCGGCCAAGAGCCCTGCAAGTCCATGTCTACACCATCTCTGGCGTCTTCGCGGCGATGCACCCCCCACCGATAGGGGATGCCAATAAAAAAGCCCTGACCTGGGGCCCGGGCGAGGTGATGGGAACGGACTCAGAGAACCGGTTCGATCGGAGTCGGGCAAGGGGTGCGGAGCCGCTGTTGGGAGCGTCCTCCAGGGGGATTGACGCCGTTGTCAGGCCTTCGTGATCGGAGGTGCTCAGCCGTCGCTGTCCTTCTTGCGCGATCCTTTGCCTTCCAGCAGTTCCAACAGCGCCTCCATCTGAGCCATCACACCGCGCACCTCGCCCGCCTCCGGGAGAAGACCGTCGTCCATCACGCCCTGATGCATCTCGCGGAGCTCCTGACGGATGTAGCGAAGGTGACTGACTACCTGCTCACGCTTGGATTGCGACATCGATCAGGATTGCTGTCAAAGGATCACTGCTCTCTTTTACACCATCGTTGGCTCAGCTCTGGCCGAAGCTGGCCCTGGCCTGATCGTAGAAGCTGCTATCCACCTGCTCGAGGCCGGCTTCGGCGGCCAGTTTCTCGATCTTGCGCCGCACGGCCGGTCTGACGAAAAAGGGCACTTCCTTCAGTCGTTGTTCTGCTTCCGTTGTCCAGTTCACGTGCTTGAGGAGGGGAGTGGGGGCGGCTCGACCAGGGGGGGCGATGCAGCGGCAGATTCGCAGCCAACTGGCTGCTACTGGCGATCCTGGCTCGCCAATCTTGCCGCTCTGTGGATCTGGATCGGAGCTCCTGGTTGTCCGTTCTGACGGCCGGGAATTGAGGAGGAGGGATCGGACCGGCTCAGGTCCCTGGATTCAGATCGTCACGATGCGGTGGGTTGCTCCCGCAATCGATGCTGAGTTGGGGCATGGAGAATAGGGGACTCGAACCCCTGACCTCTGCGGTGCGATCGCAGCGCTCTACCAGCTGAGCTAATTCCCCGACCGGACCATTATCACTGGCCTCGCCCGGGTTTGGGCGCACCCTGGGGCTGCCGCTTCGATTGACTTGAGCCAGGGCCACTTTCGCGCGACTCCTTCTTGTGCCGCGGCACGTCGGTTCGGGGCGCTGGGTCCCAGGTCTGTCGATCCAGGCAGGGCTGAGCCCATCGACCCGCACCCCGGCCCCCTGCTCAGGAGGCCCTTGCCGGGAGGTCCGAGTGGGCGATGAACCGCTCGCTGCTGGTGCCAGCCTGATCCAGAGGGGCTCTGTCACCGTCCCTTTGCCGTCGCACCGAAAACTCGCCTGACCCCATGACCTCCGATTCCCTGGCCACCGACTCTCAGAGCAGCTTCAGCCCCGCCCAAGCCAGCAAGGCCGGCCCGTCGATCACTCCCGAGCGGCTCGCCGCCTTCGATGAGGACGCCATGGCCGAGCTGGCGCTGCGGCTGGAAGAGGACGACTATCCCTCGGCCTTCGCCGGACTCGATGACTGGCATCTGCTGCGGGCCCTGGCGATCCACCGCCCCGATCTCTGCGGTCCCTACGTCCATCTGGTCGATCAGGAGCCCTTCGACGAAGACTGAGCGGGTCTGGCGACGCTGGCTTTCAATCCCCGGATGACAGACCAGGGAGTCCAGGCAAGGGCGTCTAGGTCAGGGCGTCCAGGCCAGGGATGGGGCAACCAGCCAATCAGGCCTTGGAGCCCGATTCAGGCGATCGCCCTGAGGCCATCAGGGGGTGCTCCTGCCGATGCGGATCGCTGGCCGTAGCTGAACTAGGCGGCTGCGGTTTCGCTCTGGAGGACAGCAGCCTGGTCCTGCGGCCCGGCCGCGGGCGCCGTCACCGCTTCGTGATTGAGCAGATCCAGGAAGGTGCGCAGCTGCAGGCGCGGGATGTACGGCCAGCCACCACTGCGTTCCATTTCCGAGAGCAGGCGGAACAGGGCGTTGCGATCGGCGGGCAGGCTGCTGCGGAAAGGGCCGTCCTGAATGCTGCGGTGCAGCTGTTCAAGGAGGCGTAGCAGCTCCAGCAGTCGCTCGGGCTGCCCCTCCAGCCCGTTGGCCAGGGTCTCCAGGGCTGCCAGGGGAGAGTCGGCCTCCTCCAGGCTGGCGGATGCGCTCGACGGTCTGGGGCTGGAACGGGTATCGCTGTACTGGCTCATGGGGTCTCTCATACAGGATGTTGAGAGCCTGGGCAAGCTATCAGGGGTGGGCGATTGACACCGGTAGGATCCCGGACAGCCCAGTTCCTGTTCCGTCTCTGCGGCGTCTCCCCATGCGTTTCCGTCCCCTGCTGGCATTGATGCTGGCGCTGTGTCTCACCCTGGTGACCGCATGCAGCGGCGGGGCCAAGGCTGTTGATCGGGCCAATCTCACCTATCAGGACATCCACAACACCGGCCTCGCCAACGACTGCCCCACCCTTTCCGAGTCCGCCCGCGGCACCATCACGCTGGATCCCGGTGTCCGCTATCAACTGCGTGAGATCTGCCTGCATCCCTCCGAGGTGTTCGTCAAGGGCGAGCCCGCCAACAAGCGTCAGGAGGCCCAGTTCGTCGGAGCCAAGATCCTCACCCGCTTCACCTCCAGCCTGGATCAGGTCTATGGCGATCTGAAGCTCGAGGGCGACAAGCTCACCTTCACCGAACTCGGTGGCATTGATTTCCAGCCGATCACCGTGCTGATGCCCGGTGGCGAGGAAGTGCCCTTCACCTTCTCCAGTAAGGAGCTGTTGGCGGATGCCACCGGCACCGCCCTCACCACCAGTACCGATTTCAGCGGCTCCTATCGCGCCCCCAGCTACCGCACCAGTAACTTTCTCGATCCCAAGGGTCGCGGTCTGACCACCGGCTACAGCAGCGCCATGGGTCTGGTGCCCGCCGGCGACGACTTCACCGGCGAAACGGTCAAGAACTATGTGGATGGCACCGGATCGATGAACCTGTCGATTACGCGGGTCGATCCCGAGAGCGGTGAATTCGCCGGCGTCTTCACGGCCATCCAGCCCTCGGACACCGACATGGGCACCAAGCCCTCCCTCGACGTCAAGATCACCGGTGAGCTCTACGGCCGCCTCGAGAAGGCCTGAGCTTCTGCTCGCCATCACGCCTGCGGGCGATCGGATCAGGGGGGCGCCAGCCCCCCTTTTTTGATGGCGAGAGCCCTATCCCTGCGCCTGGCAGCCTGGGGATAGGGCCTGGCCCCACGCCGTGAGCAGGCTGTCGCCGCCGGGATCCAGAGGCCGCCTCAGGCGCGGAGCATTCCCGTCCCGATCCATCCGGCCTGGACGGCTCAGCATCCAGGCCGAGGTCGGGTGCCGTGCTCCGGCCCGGGGCCGGTGCGATCCCGCGACTCTGCTTGTGGTCAGGCCGTCATCCCTCTGATCCGACGCTGATCCGGGCTCGGCGTTGGGGCGGTTCGCCTCTCCAGGGCTCCGGTTGCCGCTGGGGTCCGGCCGCATGCCCCGGCGATTCCCGCTGCTGGTCCCAGTCCAGCCGCCTTCGAGTCAGGGCTGATGCGGCTGGTCTGGGAGAATCCCTGCTCCACCATGCGCCGTTCTGAGGGTATGTCGATCGCCGAATCCGCCTTGACTGCCAACAGCGGCGGCCTGATCACGCCCCATGGTGGTGCCCTGGTGGACCTGATGCTTCCTGCCGAGCAACGCCAGGCCGCGCTTGAGGGCTGCGATCGCCATGTCGAGTGCAGCGACCGCAATGCCTGTGATGTCGAGCTGCTGGTGGTGGGTGGCTTCTCTCCCCTGACCGGCTTCATGCACCAGCAGGACTATGACTCCGTGGTTGCCAGCCATCGCACCAGCAGTGGCCTGCTGTTCGGTCTGCCGATTGTCTTCGACAGCGATGACGCCAGCATTGCGGTCGGCGATCAGCTGCTGCTCACCTATCGCGGCCAGGATCTCGCCGTGTTCACCGTCGAGAGTCGCTGGGAGCCCGACAAGGTTCGGGAGGCCAAGGGCTGCTACGGCACCACCTCCCTGGAGCACCCGGCCGTGCGCATGATCGCCATGGAGCGGGGCCGCTTCTACTTCGGCGGACGCATCCAGGGCCTGGCGCTGCCCAGTCGGGTCTTCCCCTGCCGCACCCCCGCCGAGGTGCGCTCCACCCTCCCCCTCGGCGAGGACGTGGTCGCGTTCCAGTGCCGCAACCCCATCCACCGCGCCCACTACGAGCTGTTCACCCGGGCCCTGCAGGCGACCAATGTCAGCCAGGGCGGAGTGGTCCTGGTGCATCCCACCTGCGGCCCCACCCAGGATGACGACATCGCCGGCGAGGTGCGGTTCCAGACCTACGAGCGACTGGCGGCCGAGGTCAACAACCCTCGCATCCGCTGGGCTTACCTGCCCTACTCGATGCACATGGCCGGCCCGCGCGAGGCATTGCAGCACATGATCATCCGCAAGAACTACGGCTGCACCCACTTCATCATTGGCCGTGACATGGCGGGCTGCAAGTCGTCGCTGAGCGGCGATGACTTCTACAGCCCCTACGAGGCCCAGGACTTCGCCCGTGACAACGCCAGCGAGCTGGGCATGGAAACCGTGCCCTCGCTCAACCTCGTCTACACCGAGGAGGAGGGGTACGTCACCGCCGAGCACGCTGAGGCCCGAGGGCTGCACGTGCGCAAGCTCAGCGGCACCCAGTTTCGCCAGATGCTGAGGGGCGGCGAGGAGATCCCCGAGTGGTTTGCCTTCCGTAGTGTGGTCGAGGTGCTGAGGGCCGCGGCCTGAACTTCGCCTTCTGGCGCCGGGGAGGGCCCGGGCGCCGGTTAACATTCCTTTACTTCATCCTTACGCAGGAGACCGGGCCGTGAAGAAACGCTGGCGCAATGCTGGGCTCTACGTGCTGCTGGTGATCGTGTTCATCGCCGTCGGTACGGCCTTCCTCGATCGCCCTGACCAGGGCAATGCCCCACGCACGCTTCGCTACAGCGACTTTGTCGAGGCCGTTCAGGGCAATGAGATCTCGCGAGTGCTGATCTCGCCGGATCGTGGCACCGCCCAGGTGGTCGAGAACGACGGCCAGCGCTCCGTCGTCAACCTCGCCCCCGACAAGGACCTGCTCAAGCTGCTCACCGAGCACAACGTCGACATCGCCGTTCAGCCCAGCCGCGAGCCGGCCGCCTGGCAGCAGGCCGTGGGCAGCCTCATCTTCCCGTTGCTGCTGCTGGGTGGCCTGTTCTTCCTGCTGCGCCGTGCCCAGGGGGGTGGCGGTAATCCCGCCATGAACTTCGGCAAGAGCAAGGCCCGTGTCCAGATGGAGCCCCAGACCCAGGTGACCTTCGGCGATGTCGCCGGGATCGAGGGGGCCAAGCTTGAGCTCACCGAGGTTGTCGACTTCCTCAAGAACCCCGATCGCTTCACCGCCGTCGGTGCCAAGATCCCCAAGGGTGTGCTGCTGGTCGGGCCTCCCGGCACTGGCAAGACCCTGCTGGCCAAGGCGGTTGCCGGAGAAGCCGGGGTGCCGTTCTTCTCGATCTCCGGTTCAGAGTTCGTTGAGATGTTCGTCGGTGTTGGCGCCAGCCGGGTGCGCGATCTGTTCGAGCAGGCCAAGAAGAACGCCCCCTGCATCGTCTTCATCGATGAGATTGACGCCGTCGGTCGTCAGCGCGGCGCCGGCCTCGGCGGCGGCAACGATGAGCGCGAGCAGACCCTCAACCAGCTGCTCACGGAGATGGACGGCTTCGAGGGCAACACCGGCATCATCATCGTCGCGGCGACCAACCGGCCCGATGTGCTCGACCAGGCGCTGATGCGTCCGGGTCGTTTTGATCGCCAGGTGGTTGTCGATCGCCCTGACTACGCCGGTCGCCTCCAGATCCTCGGCGTCCACGCCCGGGGCAAGACCCTGGCCAAGGACGTCGATCTCGATAAGGTGGCGCGCCGTACTCCCGGCTACACCGGCGCCGACCTCGCCAACCTGCTCAATGAGGCGGCGATCCTGGCGGCCCGTCGTCAGTTGACCGAGGTGTCGATGGATGAGGTCAATGACGCGATCGAGCGGGTCATGGCTGGTCCTGAGAAGAAGGACCGGGTGATGAGTGAGCGCCGCAAGCGGCTGGTGGCCTATCACGAGGCTGGCCATGCCCTGGTCGGTGCCCTGATGCCCGACTACGACCCGGTGCAGAAGATTTCGATCATTCCCCGCGGAAACGCCGGTGGTCTGACCTTCTTCACCCCCAGCGAGGAGCGGATGGAATCGGGTCTCTATTCCCGTTCCTATCTGCAGAACCAGATGGCCGTCGCCCTCGGCGGTCGGGTCGCCGAGGAGATCGTCTACGGCGAAGACGAGGTGACGACCGGCGCCTCCAACGACCTGCAGCAGGTGGCTCGCGTCGCACGTCAGATGGTCACCCGTTTCGGGATGAGTGATCGCCTCGGTCCGGTGGCTCTGGGCCGCTCCCAGGGCGGCATGTTCCTCGGACGCGACATCGCTGCCGAACGGGATTTCTCTGAAGACACGGCCGCTGCCATTGACGAGGAGGTTTCCCTGCTGGTGGCCGAGGCGTATCGCCGTGCCACTGAGGTGCTCACCGTCAATCGTCCTGTGCTCAATGAGCTGGCCGAGCTGCTGGTCGAGAAGGAGACCGTCGATGCCGAGGAGCTCCAGGAGCTGCTGATCAGTCGTGATGTCACGGTGGCCAGCTACGTCTGACCCGATCGAAGCCGCCGCTGTCCAACCGTCAGCGGCGGCGTTGATCGCCTCCCTGCGCCGCCAGCCCCTGCTGATGGTGCTCAGACCGCTACAACCCCTCGCCGCCGTTCCGCTGTTGGCCCGGCTCCAGAGTCTCGGAGTGCGCCATGTGGAGCTTGCCTGGCAATCTTCCAGGGGCTGGTCAGGGCAGGTGCGCGAGCTGATCAGCCAGTTCCCCCAGCTGGCCCTCGGTGCGGCCTCGATCACCCAGAGGGTCGCGCTCGATGCGGCGATCGACGCCGGCTGTGGCTACGGCATGTCGCCGATCCTGGATCCTGAGCTGCTGTCGGTGGCGCGCTCCGCTGGTTTCACCCTTGTGCCTGGGGTGATGTCGCCGAGCGAAGTGCATGGTGCCAGGCAGTGTGGATCAGCCGTGGTCAAATTGTTTCCGGCGGCGCCCCTGGGGCCGGGCTACTGGCGCCGGCTGCTCGATCCGCTGGGGCCCCCCTTGCCGTTCTGCATTGCCGCCGGTGGGCTGGCGCCTGCGGATGTCACCAGCTGGTTGGCGGCAGGTGTCGACGCGGTGGCGCTGGGATCGGCGCTGTTGCGAGCTCCAGGCTCGCAGCGATCAGCGCCAGCATTGGGGGTGGATGGTCTGGACGATGGCTTCGATCCGGCTCCATTACAGGAGCTGTTGGCGGGTCTGAAGGTTTGATTGTCAGCCTGATCCGCGTTCCTGAGGTTGCCGTTGGCAGGCCGCAGTGCTACTCATTGGATAGGAATTCACTTTTCCATGTCTCAACTCACGATCCAGCTCAGTGATAAGGCCGACGCTCTCATCGCCCAGCTGCAGAAGGAGATCTTCAATCGCCGCCGCAAAAAGGTCTCCGCTTCAGGCGTGATTGAGACCCTGGTCGAAAGTGGCGCAAAATCCCAATCGGACAAGCGTTTTGCCACCTCTTGGAACAACCTGATCGCCGATATTGAGAAGGCGGCCAAGGTGGCCGATGCCCATGGCGCCAAGCCCGCGAATCTCACGGATGCCGAGTGGGCGATTGTGCTCTCCCACCGCAGTCGCACGGCTTCAGCCGCTGCGCCTGCAACCCGGAGCAGCCGTGCCAGGTCTGTCGCCCGCGGCACGGCTGCAACGGCAGGCGCTCAAGCGAAGCCCGCTGCCAGGACCAGAGCCGCGGCCAAGCCCAAGGCGGAGGCCCGGCCGAAGGCCGCATCCAGGACAACGACTGTCGCCAAGCCGGCGGCGGCTGCCAAACTGGCTGAGGCTGCCAAACCGGCAGCCACAGCCAAGGTGTCCTCCCGTCGTTCTGCAATGGCAACGACCCAGCCGGCGACCAGGTCCGGCTCGACGGCCAGGCCTGGCAGCACGGCTCGGTCTGCCGCGAAATCCGCGCCAGCCGCCGCTGAATCGACGACGACCAGCGGCCGCTCGGGCCGGGGACGCTCGGCAGCCGCCAAGACCGCGGCTCCAAGGACCGCGGCTCCCAAGACGCGGGCCAGTCGCAAACCTGCCAGCAGCAAACCCGCCAGCAGCCAGGCTGCTCCGACCGAGCTCCTGGCGGCCCAGGTTGCCGAAGGCAGCACCAGTCCTGCGGTGATCAGCGCTTCATCGGTCCCCGCCAAGGTCGCCTCGCGGCCGGCACGGCGTGCAGCCCGGGCGACCAAGGGAGGGAGCTCCGTGGCCACGCGCATGGCGAAGGCCGCCAGCCGGCTCAGCGCCGCCACGCTCGCTGCCGCTGTCAGCAGCACTTCAACCGTGTCTCCGGCAGCCAGCAGTGAAACATCCGCCGGCGAGGCAGCCTCCAGCTGAGTGCCCCCTGTGGTGCAGGGACGCTCCAGCATCCAGGTGACCGCCCTGGTGCTGGTCTGATCAGGTGTGGAATTGCCTGCACCGGTCTGGTTCGGCCTCTGCCGCGCCTGGCAGGACTACGGTCGTTGCGGTCGATCCCTGCGTGATCTGCGCCTGCGGTGAACGGGTGACGTTCACTGCAGGCTCTGGCAGCCCGATGCTGGCTCTGCAGTCCGAGCCCAACAGGGGCTCAGCCGGTGTCCGGGGGGCTGAGCAGCGGCTGGTCCTCCCACTCCAGATGCCAGGTCCCGGGTCTTACCAGAGGCTGCACTGACCCTGCTGGCGCAGCAGATGGTCGGCGAGCACCAGGGCCACCATCGCCTCCACCATCGGCACGGCCCTGGGCAGCACGCAGGGGTCGTGCCGACCCTTGGCTTCCAGGATCGTGGCGGCGCCACTGGCGTCGATCGTCTGCTGCGCCTTGCGGATCGTCGCCGTGGGTTTGAAACCCACCCGCAGCACGATCTCCTCGCCGTTGCTGATGCCCCCCTGGATGCCGCCCGAGTTGTTGGTGGCGGTATGCAGGCTGCCGTCCGCGGTCGGCAGGAACGGATCGTTGTGTTCGCTGCCTCGCAGCAGGGTGCCGGCGAAGCCGGAGCCGATCTCGAAGCCCTTGGTGGCCGGCAGGGACATCACCGCCTTGGCCAGGTCGGCTTCCAGCTTGTCGAACACCGGCATGCCCAGACCCACCGGCGGCCGCCGGACCAGGCACTCGATCACGCCACCGCAGGAGTCGCCATCCCGGCCGATCGCCTCGATCCGCTCGATCATGCGCGCGGCGACCTCGCCATCGGGGCAGCGGACGATGTTGGATTCCACGGCCTCCAGGCTCACCGAGGCTGGATCGATCGACGCCTCGATCGTGTGGATACGCCGCACCCAGGCGATCACTTCGGTGCCATGAGCCCTGGCCAGCAACTGCTTGGCGATCGCCCCGGCCGCTACCCGGCCGATCGTCTCCCGCGCCGAGGCCCGGCCGCCGCCGCTGCGGGCCTGGATGCCGTATTTGGCCTGATAGGTGGCATCGGCGTGGGAGGGGCGAAAGGCGACCGCCATCTCCCTGTAGTCGCCGGGTCGCTGGTCCTGGTTGCGCACGACCATGGCGATCGGTGTGCCCAGGGTGACGCCATCGAGCAGACCGCTGAGAATCTCGACCCGGTCGTCCTCCTTGCGTGGGGTGGTGATCTTGCTCTGGCCGGGCTTGCGCCGGTCGAGTTCGGCCTGGATCGCCCCCAGGTCGAGGGGGAGACGCGGCGGACAGCCGTCGACGATCACCCCGACGCCACCGCCGTGGGATTCGCCGAAGGTGCTGATGCGGAAGAGTTCGCCGAAGCTGCTGCCCATGGCGCGGATGCACTGGCTGGAGCCTACAAAACACAGGGCACGGCAGTGATCTTGTGCTGATTTCGTCAGCACAAGATCACTGCCCCTGTCCGCTGCGATTG
>JBAPUA010000205.1:0-35882 GCA_049282435.1 Cyanobium sp.
CAGGCAAAGCTTGGCTTGGTAGCCTTATTCAGAAATCACTATTTCTTTTTCCTCCCCTGCCGCCTCCAATGCGGCTTTTTTTTGGCCGAAGGCCGGCGGCAAAACATCAATTTTTCGAGGTGCCCTAAAGAGATAATGGTGGCGGGTCAGGTGGATCTTGTTGTTGGGCTTCGAAAGAATAGTCTGCCAATAGAGACTGTGCAAGATGAGTCTTGAGATAGCTTTCAAGCTCGATATGGGATGTCTGAAGCAGATCACCAATATCGCAAAGAAAATCTAGCATTGGGAGGATCCTTGATTGCTGTTCGTCCAAGTACTCAATTAGACTTCTATAGCTAGCTACTGACTTGCTGTCCAGCTCAGCCAATCGGTGGTGTAACAAGAAGTTCCTCTCCTTGACAAGCTTTCGTAGGGAGTGTAAGAGCTGCTGGCTGCCGCCCTTGTCTTCATCAACTTTTAGAGACAGTGAAAGGTGAGGCTCGATCAACCTCTCAGGAAGGCATTCGGGACTCCTTCCCTCCCTAAGCAATGAATTACTGAATAGAGTCATAACTTCGCCAAAGGTCTTCTTGTGGGTCAAGTTTATTCTGCTCTGCTTAATCTTCAGCAGCTTCCTAGGAGGGCCAGAAATGTTTACCGATGCGTGCAAGGACTTCAAGGCAGATTCAAGCCTGGCAAAATTAACAACATTACGACCAAGCTTGCGAAGTGCTTCCGATCGGACAGTCTCTATATCATCTAAGTCGGCTCTGGTAAGATCATCTTGTTGGGTCACTTCGATTTCGTGGATGGGTCAATAAAGCATTCAATGCAACTATGCCTGCCGACGATGCCGAGGCAATTAGTCCTTCTTTCAACCTTAGCAGGCCTGTGATTGAATCCGATTGTCAACGATGTCCGTCAACAGCCGTCAGTCCAACTCGTTATTGGCGGTTTCCGAGAACCACCGGTAAATAGCCGGTCTTGTCCGAGAACCATTCCGGATAGCTCCTTGCAATGGCCATTAAGTTCAGTCCCAGCACGGATTTCTGTGGCAAGTCTCTCATTGGTAGCCATGGTTAACGGGTCCGCAAACCACCTGTTCATTCGGCTACACAACCTTGGCCACCCTGCCGGAACCGCGCTGGCAAAAGCCTGTAGCCCCGCCGGCGCCCAGTGCCCCCAACCCCCGCCCTGCCAGCTACTGGCCCCTATGCCCCCTGGACCCAGCACCCCACCCTGACCGCCCTTGGGCCCTCCCTGCAGATCACCGCGGACTGCTGGGCCCTGCTCGCCGCCCCGGACGGCAGCAGCCGCAAGGAGCACTACCTCCCCAAGGGTGAACGGGAACCGGATACGGCGTACCGCAAGCGTCTGGATGCCGCCCGCCCCTCAGGCTTCTTCCGCGACGCCCTGCGCACCTACGCCGGGATGCTCAGCCGGGGCAGCTGGATCAGCCTCCCCATCAGCCTGAGCTCGGTGCTCACCGACGTGGACGGCCGGGGCACGGACCTGGGCGTCTTCTTGGCTGCCGCCGATCTTCTTGTCCTCCGCGATGGCGCAGCCCTGGTGCTGGTGCTGCCTCCTGAGCACAGCTGGCCCTCGGAAGGGGATCGTCAGGAGGCCCTACGCCGCGGCGATCGCCTCTCCCTCCCGCGGCTGCAGCTGGTGCCCCGGGCCAACTGCCTGAACTGGGAGCTACCCGTCTCCTATGGCCTGCCGGGCCGGATCATTTGGCGCGAACCGGTCAACCGGCCCATCAGTGCTGAGGCGGCCGGCCCGGAAGCAGCTGTCACTGAGCAAATCAACGCCCTGCTGGGCGATGCCGACGCCCCCGACCGCTGGCACTACCGCAGCCTGTCGCTGCTCACCACCGGCGACACCACCAAGGGTGGGACCGCCAGGGGCGGGGCCGTCACCGGCCTGCAGCTGGCCCACCACCAGGTCTGCGCCGACCCGCAGGCCACCAGCGGCTGGCGCTGCGATGAGCCGGTGGTCACCACCTTCGAGGGCATCAGCCGGCTGCCGGCCTGCTGGTACACCTCCGATGGCTCCGCCTTCGGGGAGGGGGACCTGCCCCACCTGGGACTGGCGCATCAGTACCTCAACCACTTCCGCTGCAAGAGCGAATACGAGGAGCTCCTGAGCCGAACAGCCCTGCCGGTGGGGGTGCGCAAGGGGATGGTGGACGCCATGGGCAACAGCCAGGCCGGCCCAGTGGTGTTGGGCCCCAACACCTGCATGGACCTGCCTTCCGACGCCTCCTTTGAGTTCGTGGAGATCCGGGCCCGGTCCCTGGCGGAGCACCGGGCCTGGCTGCAGATCCTCGATGACACCATGCGCCGAGATGCCCTGATCCCCTCGCAAAACCGCGGTGCTGCCCGCACCGAGATGGAGATCAGCCTGACGGCAAGCCAGAGCTACGCGCTGCTGCAGGCGATGGCGATCCAGAAGGCCTCGCTGTTTTCCACCCTGCTTCAGCACTGGTGCGCTCTCACCGGGGAAACCCTTACCACCGGTGCTGGCCTGCAGGTGACGGTGAGCCCCCTCACCCCGCCGATCCAACCCCAGCCCCAGGTGAAGGAATGGATCGAGCTCTTTGACAAGGGCGTGATCAACCGGGAGGAGCTGCGCCACCAGCTGGCCCTGGCCACGGCCAATGCCATCAGCAGCCCGACCCTCGATGACAGCCCGGCCACCAGAGCGGGGGAGGCCGGTGGCAGGGGCGGGCCGGCATCGGCCAAGGCACCAGCGGCTGAACCCACGCGGCAACAGGAGGCAGTTGCTGCTGCCGCATGAGCCAGACCCCTGTCGACTCGCCCTACCTCTGGCGCGCTTCTGACCTGGAGGCGATCCGCGTTGCGCTTTCAATCCCGGCCCGGCTACCGGCGATCCGCGCCATCAACGACGCCATGGCGGATCTCGAGCAGCTCTACCCCGATGCCATCCCCACCGCCCGGCGGGAGCTCGATGCGATCGCCGGTATCGACAGTGAACTGTCAGGTCTGAGCCCAGACCAGCTGCAGGCGCCGATCGAGACCCGCCGCAAGGCAGTGGCGTCAGACGCCCTGCCGGCGGACGGCACCCTGCCCGTCAAGAAGGCCGACGTGATCGAGTACGACACCGAGCTGCTGCGGGAGGAGACCATCACCCGCTACGGCGAGGGACTCTCGATCGAGGGTGCCCTGCGGCGGCAGCGGGGCAGCCATGCCCAGGCGCTGCTGCTGATGCTGCCCAGCCTGGGGAACTGGAGCCGCGATCCGCAGCTCAGCGGCCAGACCCGCAGCTTTACCGCAGCCCTTGAGCGGGGCTGAACCTTGACCGTCACTCATGCCTTGCCTCCTTCTGCACTGCAGCCCTACGCCAACGCCCGTCTCCTGCTGTTCTCTAATGCCCTCCCTGGCGTGCTCGACTCGACGCGCACCGGGCGCTTTCTCTTCGAGGGGTTCCTCAAGCGCCTGCGGGGGATCTCCAGCAAGGAGAACGCTCCCGGCCTCGATACCGGTGACTTCACCTACGAGGGCTACCTCACCCGCGGGGCGCTGCTACCCCTGAGCTCCTCGCAGCCCTGGGACTGGCTCAGCTCCACCATCAGCTGGAGCACCAGCGGCATCCGTCCGGTGTCTGGCACCACGCCTGCGTTGCTGGCTCCGTGCTTCGGGGCGGTGTGGCTGGGGCCACTCTCCGAGCTGCGCAGCCCCGGCAGGTTGCCATCCCCCAGCCGAGCTCAGCTGGCGGCCTTCTCGGTGACCGAGTTCGGCGGTCTCTACGGAGCCGGCGGTATCGGCTCGTTGACCCAGCCCCTGCTGGGCGAACGCGTCCAGGCCGCGCTCAAGCCCAACCGCGTCGTCGTCGTCGCCAGCGGCGACAGCCTCAACCTGCTCGCCGAGCGTCACCTCACCACGGTCACCACCTTGCGGGGGTTGAACCCCACCCTCACCGGTCGGCCCTCCGATCCGCTCCCCGTGGGCAGCTGGCTGTTCATCCCCAAGCGCCGGGCCGCCGCCAACGCCGACACCAGCACCACCAGCCTGCCGGCTGGCTTTTACACGCCCGAAACCCTGGCCACCTACCTGGGGGTGTCGCTCTCGACGATCTACAGCTGGAACTCCAGCGGCTACGGGCCTGCCTTCGTGAAGCTCGGCAATCTGGTCCGCTACACGTTTGAGGACGTGGAGCTCTGGCTGGCGCGGCAGCTGGAGCTGTCGCGGGGGTGAATCAGCTGGACAGGAACCAAGAGCGCCTACTTCTTGGCTCCCTCGGTGTTGGTGTCGCTGCTGTTCTGGTGGCCGTTGATGTGCTTCTCACAGGCCATGGCACCGCTGCCGGCCAACACCACACCAGCGAGCAACGCAATCGAGAGGAGGCGCTTCACAGCGGGCAGGCATCTGAGTTGAACAGTAAGTGGCACTGCGCGCCCTGTTCTCTTATCGCTGCGGTCTCCTCACGGATGGGTCAGTGGCAATAGCTGGAGAGCACAGCCCGGACGGGGTGCTCATCCACGACAGCCGAGACGGGTCATGGCCACTGCCACTGCTTCATCCACCTCCAGCTCCACCGCCGCAGCCAGCGGCCAGGGCGCTGACGACAACTACACCCCAAACCAGGGCGCCGACGCTGGAACGGCTTAGGCTCAGGGCCGCAGCGATGGTTCTGCTGGCTCCAGCACTGACACCGCTGCCAGTGCCAACGCCCAAAGCGAACCGGCCGCTGCTTCCTCACCGCCTGCGGACGACAGCCGCCTGGCTGAACCCCTGCGGGCCGAGCGCCGCAAAAGCAACCAACTCGAAAAAGAAATCCGCACCCTGCGGCAGCAGCTGAACCGCTTCTCGGAGATCAACCCCGAGGAATACTCCCGCCTCCAGGAGGCCGAACGCCAAAAGCAAGTCCTCGAGGAGCGCATGGAGCTCCGCGAACGCCAGATGGAGGAGGCCTCCGCCCAGAAGGTGGCGGCCGTCGCCTCCGAGCGCGATGAGGCCAAGCAGCAGGTGCTGCAGCTCCGCAAGGACCGCCTGCTGGAGCGTGCCTTCTCCCAGGCTGAGGGCCGCAATGGTGGCGATCGGCGCGGCACGTTCTTCGACATCTTCAAGGGGCAGCTGGGCGCTTGCTTCCGCCTCGGCACTGACAAGGAGGGCAAGGACGTGCTCGAACCGCTCGATGGCCAGGGCAAACCCCTCCTGGGTGACGACGGCCGGCCGCTCACCACCGCCGACTTCCTCGATGAGATGAGGGTGCACCCCGTCTACGGCTTCCTCTTCCAGCAGCGGGGCCCGGCCGGGATGCAGGCCGCTGGTGCCATGACGGCCTCCGGCATCGCCAGCAACGGTGAACCGCTCAACCCGCAGGCGATGTCGGCATCGGAGCTCTACCGCGCTTCCTTCGCGGTCAGCGGCCGCACCCCCTCCCGCCGCCCCTGAGGGGGGCAGAGCCCCCTTTTCTGGGGGCTCTCTGACTAGCGGCGCGACCAGTCGGCAAGGGAGAGAGGGGGCTGGGCGATTTCGCTCTCGCCCCTCAGCCCAACCCCGAGGCGTCCCGTGACCCTCCGACTCCTCCTTCATCTGTTCCTCTTGCCCTTCAGAGCCATGCCTGCCCTGCTCGATCGCATCGTCGGCGTGATCGCCGGCTTCCAGTCCCGTGAGGCCAACCTCCGTCAGCAACTGGCTGAGGCCCTGGCTGATGACGCGGCCGATGACGCCGCCATCGCAGCCGCCAAACGCGATGCCCTCGCTGCCATGGATAGGGCTGCCACCGCCGAGGCGCTGATGGCCCAGCTGCAGGCCAGCGCCCGGGATGCCGACACCCAGCTGCAGGCCATCGGCGCCTACATCGATCAGTTCGTGCCGGCGATCACCGACCAACCCGAAAGCCCTGCTCTCCCTGGTGGCTACACCGCGGCGGAGCCTGCTGAACCAGAGGTTGTCGCCGGCGACAGCGACGGCGCCGATGAACCGGAGGTCAGCGCTGCCGAGCCTGATTCTGCACCTGGCGCAGCTGACCCCGAGGCCAGCACCAGCACCGACCAACCACCTGCGGCCTGATCACAATGCCGCGACGGAGCAAGGACTTCTACCGCGGCATCTCCTTCCAGCCGCCAGCTCCTGTCGCCGCTGCTGCCCGTCGCGCCCTGGAACGGCGGGCCCAGCAGTCGCATTCTCAGCGCGGCATGACGCCGGTGGGCCTGGCTCGGGCCCGCCAGCTTTCCAATCGCCAAGAGCTTTCGCCCACCACCATTGATCGCATGGTCAGCTACTTCGTCCGCCACACCATCGACAAGCAGGGCTCCAGCTGGAGCGCCTACGGCAAAGGCCGCCAGGCCTGGGATGGTTGGGGTGGTGATCCCGGCCTGCGCTGGGCCCGGTCGATCGCTCATCGGATGGATGCTGCCGAGCGTCGAGGTTGATCAGTTCCCTTCCGCGACAACACCCTGGACACGGACATCGACACAGCCAGCCACTGTTTCACCAACACAACCAGCCACTGCTCACGGCGCCCGGGGAGCAAAATCAACAGCACGGCAACAACAACCGTCAAAAAAGGGAGAAAATAACGCGGAAAAAATAGAAAATTCTCCTCGTAATTTGACTTTCAAAATCAACTCCCTGTAACTCCTCACGAGTCCTTGTAGAAGCACGCAGAAGAATCGAAACCGAGGGGTATTCCCCTGTTTCCGGAAACGGCCGCAAAGCCGCTCGGAAAATTTCTCAGTTCCGGCAAATCCCTCTCAGCATCTGCTGTCCAGATCGGCCACCGGCAGCAGCCCGCCGATGATCGCCAGGTTCTTGAACAGCTGGATCCGTTCCTCGGCGCTGCTCACATCACCGTGGAACAGCAGCGTCGTAGGCACCAGGAACACCAGCGACAGCACGACACCCAGCCGGGCTTTCCAGTGACTGATCCTCAGGCCCATGGCCGCCAACAACAATTCGATCGCTTGGGACATCACCCAGCAGCTGCACGCCGCCAGCAGCGAGATGGGAGGCACCAACGCTGTCCTCACCTAGCCAACCTGTGCAGCAGGAGAAACAGGAGTCATTTGGAGGCGGTTCAGGCGAATGGCAGGGTTGGGCTGCATTGGTAGTTGGGTGGCCTCACGCATCTTTTGACCCTGTGCTGGGAGCTTGCTTCAGAAAACCGATGACAAGCAATGACCACGCGATGATGAGCCCTAATCCAGCGCCGATGTGCGTGAGTTTGACGACGAGTTCTTGCCATGGTTCGCCGCCCACGGCACCTGCCTGACTTGCAGCAATTGACAACATTTGCGTTGTTCCCCACCAAGAATTGGCTACCTCGGAGATGGCCATGGTCCATGTCAACCAAGCCGCTACCACCATCACCCAGACAGACTTGAGCCCGACATTGTGTGGGAGCGCCAGCAGCGCAGTCGCCAGGACGATGAACAGCATGCCGTTTGTTACGAACTGGATGTGAGCTCCAAGGGCGAGCCTTGGATGCGGAGTACCGGGGACGACAAGGCCCCATACCAATCCGACCAGCACGAGAACCATGCCGTGGATCAGAACCTGTCTACTGCCGCTGCGAATGCTCATCAGTGATGCCCTCTTTGTGAGTGAATCCCTCTTTGTGCCTGGCACTCCGCCGAGTGCGTCTAATGCTTGGATTCAGCGGTAGCCTGCACCAACGCTGCGTTGTCCGAGACTCTGTACTCCCGGTCGGCGGGTAGCCGCTGCAATCAAATCTTAGGGCACTTCACCCAAGTCGATGGCAGGAGTATCGTCCGCCAATGCATCTACCTGTACGTCGCGAATTCGCTGGGCGAATGCTCGCCTCATCTTAACCGTGGCTTGAACCATCCATTCTAGGTACTCAGGCCATGCTGCTTTGTTTCGAAGGTCCGCGTGGTGCAGAAGAACGATGACCTTGTCGCTCGCTTCTGGGTTTGGGTTCCAATGCAGCGACTCGCCGATTTCCCGCTCAATGTCATCGCGACTCTCCATAAGCTGGGCAAGAGCTGCGTCTCCGCCATACCGGTTCATCAAGTACACGCGAATCCCGATGCGACACTCATCGACATTTGCCGTGGCTGAGAGATGAAAGCCGGTGCGACCGAGGGCGATGTTATACCAGTATTGGGGCTTAGGCGTTTGGGTACTTGGCAGCGCCTTGGCTACGATCAGAGCCTCCCGAAAAGCCACCCACCAATCAAACTGGAGTCGCCTAGTCGGCGTCAGTTCAGTAGTCGCTTGCGTTGCCTGCCGAAGAAGCTCCGTAGGTCGACTTACAACGTTAAATCGAATGGCAGGCTTTGAGGTATCGATAGCCCAGAGCTCCACCTGAACACCAAAAAAGGACAAGTCCGCCACGCTGTTGTCGTTTAGCCAGTCGAGTGCCTTCCTGTGCTCGTCAGTGAACAGGGGGGCGATCCAGATCACGGTGCGAGCTCCTAGGGCGGCTGCATACGTGAGGGCCTTGCCCAGATGGTCGTGATCAGTACGGACCATCTGATTTTCGATTATTACGTATGCTCCATTGGCGGAGTCGCGAGCGAGAATATCGGCGGCAAACGGGCCGACAGCGACCTCTGTGTGTTCTACTTCTAGCTCAAGTCCCACTGCCTGACCCAGCCGCTGGATGTTCTCGGGCATCGCAAGCCACGGCGTGAAATCGCCTGCCTCGTCCCGCCACATAGACCGAGGATCAACCGCTCGAAGCTCTCCCAGTGACAAGTCCACCGTTACACCTCCATTGGTTTCACTTATTATCGCAAGGTTCTGTGAATCACGGATCCAGTGTCACGTCTTTCCTTAAACCATGGTTAGCCATGGGCGGAAGCATCTCGAAAATCGTGCCATGTTGTTCGTTTTCAGCAACACATAAGCCAGTGTAGCCGTGGTTCACGGGCCAGAGAGCCAACTGCTCAAACCGATACGAAATATCCACAGTGCTACGTACCCCAAGCGATCCAAGGTTGAGCATATGGGCGTAAATCATGGTGGTGCTCACACCCTGATGCCACAGCATTTCCTGGATCGTGCGGATGTCCTGGCCCCGTTCGAGCAGATGAGTAGCAAAGGAGTAGCTGAAGGTATGGCAGCTTGCTGCCTTGGTCACTCCAGCTTCAGTAAAGACGCGCTTTACAGCATTCTGCACCCCGCCCTGATCGAGATGGTCGCTACCCACCACCACATTGGGCTCATGAAACTGGCGCACCTTCAGGAGATGTTCCTGAAAACCAGCTGCAGGCTCTGTGGGAGCAGCGTCAGCCGGTACTTGCCGCCCTTGACATCCCCTAGCGTGAGCTCCCGCTCTTGAACGTGCTGATCCTTGACCCTCTGGCGGAGTGCCTCCATGAATATGAGTTCGCTTCCGTACAGCAACCCACCACCATTGCCAGCTCGCGGGCATCGTCAGTGAAAAACCGGCCACGGGCGAACCCGCAGCCGGTGATGCTGGCCCTCAGAGCACCGAGACAGTGCCGAGCCGCCGGGCCTGCAGCTTGCGAGCCCACTGATGGGCCAGAGCCGCCGGCATGAACCGTGGCTTTTTGACCGGCCGACCACGACGGCCATAGAAGACCGTGAGGCGCTCAGCGCCTGGGGCCTTGCTGCCACCGGGATAGACGTGCACCAGCAACTGGCGGATTTCGCAGCTGGGGGAAGAGGAGGCCAACACGAGAGAAGCGAGGGACATCCGCGTCAGGCCTCGGCTGTAGCGGCCCGCAGGGACGAGACAGCCGGGGCAGCGGTGTTCTGGCCCTCGCTGATTCGTATTGCCGGCTTCCCCCACCAGTGCTGAGTCCTGGCGCCAGCTGGTGCGTGGAGAGAACCGGTGCGCTGCAGGTCTTCTGTCACAGGGTGCTGCTGAGAGGTCGTCCCGATTCCTGTCGCCGTCATCGCTGCACAATCAGACGACCAGCAAGAAAGCGAGGCCCCTGGAGGAGCCCCGCCGGCTGGAAGCAGGCCCCTCAGAAGGGCACCAGTGCCTCAAGCCCCGGATCAACAGGCACCCCGGGCAGGACGCACTGCTGCTCAACGAGCACCTGAGCCGCCAACTCCGCCAGGCGCGGATAACGCTCACTGCAGAACGCCAGATCATCCAGCACCTGCCAGGAACACTGCTGCAGACCGGACTTGCGGGAAAGGAGGGCCATGGAAGGGCACCGCGTAGGACCCCTCCGCCAGCGGGGGCGGGTCAAGGGCCGGCCCCTTCGTCTGGTGCGGAGCGCAGCGCAGCCAACGTCAACAACGGCCGGCTGGTGAAACCCTTGACGCGTCCCCCGATCATGAGAAGGGCCGGAGCGGCGTCCCATCGAGAGCTGGTGGCTGGTCTTACAGGCTGTGCTGGACCGATTGGTCCTTCCGCGACTGTTCCGTTCGGCATGTTCCCTGGAGCAGGGGAAAGGGGCCGCAGCCCCCAGGGCGCAGTGCCCTCAGAGCACCCGGACCTCAGCCTGACGGCCCAGCACCCGCTGGTGATTGGCGGCCAGGATCAGCGCCTGCTCCCGCGGCACATAGTGCGGCGTGGCGCTGTAGTGCCCCTCAGGATCAAGAAACAGGATGCGCAGGAGCTGGCCTGCAGCATCAAGCAGATGCACGGACACCAGGCGGATCGAACAGGAGCGCAGGGCAGGGGAAGGAAGACCAGAGGCGGCCATGGCTGGCTGGCGAACGACACCCCGACCAGGCCCCGGCGCTGGCTGCGGTGCGCCAGGGTCGCGCAGCGACTCGCGTTCAGCCCTGGCGCACCGCCCGAGCCGGGGCAGAGCGGGTGGCGGTTTCGCCCAGCCCCAAGCCGCTTCGATCCTGATCAGCCCGTCCCGCCCTGGGCACCGCTGAGGAGTTGGCGTGATGCTGCTGGCAATAGTCCGTGACGTGACTGGGGCCGATCCCCGGGAGTGCAGCACTGATGGGTCTCACCCTGATCGAGGCAGCCAAGTACGAAAGCCGTCTGGAACACCTGGCGGTGATCAAGACCTTCAGCGAGGGGGAACTGCTCTCGCGGCTGCCGTTCATGAACATCGCCGGTGGCGGCCTGTTCTATTCCGTCGAGAAAGAACTCCCCTCGGTCGGCTTCCGGGCCGTGAACGAGGGCTACAAGCAGAGCTACGGCGTCGTTGACCCCCAATCCGAGGCTGTGCACCTCTTCGGCGGGGACGTCGATGTGGATCGTTCGATCGTCGATCTTCAGGG
Source organism: Cyanobium sp. (assembly GCA_049282435.1). Taxonomy (GTDB): domain Bacteria; phylum Cyanobacteriota; class Cyanobacteriia; order PCC-6307; family Cyanobiaceae; genus Cyanobium. Next base: position 11,130 of record JBAPUA010000205.1, read on the forward strand.
GCCCGAGGCCCGGGCTTCTCAGGTGGAGATGAAAGTCCGCTCGATGCGGTTGACCCTGGAGGCGGCGTTGATCAATGGCGATGCCAACGCCAATCAGGGCCGAGGTTTTGATGGCCTGGCCAAACGGCTCACTCCTGGAACGGAGATGGCCTTGAACAACGGCAGCGGGCCGCTCGATTTCGACAAGCTCGATGAGCTGATCGACTCGGTCAACTCCTACGGCGGCATGAAGTACCTGGTGATGAGCAAGGCGATGCGCCGCCAGCTCAATGCCCTCGCCCGCGCCACCGTCGGCCAGGGCGTCTACAACGTCTCCACCAACAACCTGGGGGTGATGGTGCATCACTACCAGGAGTGCCAGATCCTCACCGTCGATCGCGACGCCCAGGGCCTCGAAGTCCTCGGCTATGGCGAGGCCGGAGGCAGCAGCTCGATCTACTGCTGCACCTTTGGCGATCAGGCCGTCACCGGCCTGCAGGGGCCTTTCCAGGGCCGCTACGGCATTTCGGTGCGCGACCTGGGTGAAGTGCCGGACGCCCCCGTCTTCCGCACCCGCATCGACTGGTACGTCGGCTTTGGCGTCATGCACCCCCGCTCCGCCGGCCGTCTCCACTCGATCGCCCCAATTGCTTGAGGGGCCAGTGGCCCCTTTGCTATGGGGCTGGGGCTGCGTTTTTTGGTGCTGCTCAGGACTGACGAATCACTGCTTTTTCCGTTTTGGAGACCGATCGATGACTCCCCTTAAGGCCAATTCCCTGCTGGATGCCGCCACCCTGCTGGTGGGTTGGACCAATCGCTCCGCCACCCGCGACAGCGAAAAAGTGTTCACCAGCGGTGAGGTGGTGCGGCTGAACACCAAGCTCGATGCCGCTGCCCGCTTTTCCCTGCTCGTCTCCCATCCCGGCCACAGCGCGGCGGTGACGGTGGTGCTGCACCTGGCCCCCCAGCTGCGCGATGGCACCCGCGGCACCTTCATCCCGGTGGCCACGGTGGCGGTCCCGGCCGAGGGCGGTCGGGTGGAGGCCTACATCAGCGGCCACGACATCCACCTGGATGCCGCCGATGTCGCTAACGCCGATCTGCCGGCGCTCTGCTTTGCCAAGGCCGTCGTCACCCCCTCCACACCCGAGGGAATGGTGGTGGGCCTGACTGCCACCCTGCCGGCCTGACCATGACCCAGTCATTCATGGCAGAAGCACCGATGGCAGGGCTCGTGGCCCAGGGCCCACTTCCCGCCGGGATGCTGCGCATTCACCAGGGCAACCTGGAGCGCTACGTCTGGCCTGTTCACCTATCCGGCTGGTTGGCGCTGGGCTGGCGGGTCGCTGGATCAGCCACCGATCGACCAGATGAGCCCCTGTCTCAGGTCGTGCCAGCACCAGCTCTCACTCTCGAATCGGAACCCACGGCCATCGAGAAGGAGCACGAACCCGCCAGCGGCCGCGGAAAGCGCGGGCGACGCCGCAAGGAGGAGCCAGAACAGTCAACCGCCGGGTTTGAGGCCACGCCGGAAGAAACCGGGACCACTGCTGAGACAGGTGCCACCGACTTCGAGCCGCCAGCCACTACGGACCTGGCAGTGGAGACAGCCGCTGAGCCAGTTGACGTCTCCACTGCAGAAGGGGCGGTAGCCCTCAGCGCCTTGCCCGATGACCTCTTTGACGACCCGTTGATCTGATCCCCCTGCCTGTCGGCCATGCCCTACCCACTCCCCGAGCAAGCCACCGCGGTGGGTGGGGCACGGGTGCGGCTGCTCCCCCCGCTCGGCTGCCCCGGCACCGAGCAGTGGGTGCTGCCGATGGAGTTTGGCCGCTGGGAAGAGCTCGGGTATCGCAAAGGACCAGTCCCGGCGAATGACCTGGAGCTGTTCTGGCTGCCGGCCGATCGCCGTTGGAATGAACCGATCGCCTCAGTCGCCATCGAGCTGCTGATCAATCCCCGCCAGAGCATCACAGCCCCGATCTCGGTGATCTGGGGTGATGGCAGCAGCGTCGAGCTGCCCTGGCCCGCCACCTCCCGCCAGGCGCCGCGGCTGCGGCACGTCTACGCCCACCGGGCCGACGTCACGGTCCAGGTGCAGCTGGGGATGCTGATCGCCACCCTGCCCGTCGCCTTGGTGGGTTGCCCCGTCCCGCCGCAACAGCTCATCGGCCACCGCGATGGCGGCGGCGCCAGCAGCAGCGGCACCATCCAGCCCCTGATCCCCAGCGGTGGCATCACCGGTGAGCCCTATGACGGTCGCCATTCCGTGGTCTGGAGGTTGCGGCTTCATCCCAATGGTGGCCTGGGCTTCCTGCCGGACCCCAGCAGCGGCGAACCGGCGTTGGCGGTGGTGCAGGAATCGGGTGTCGGCAGCCGCGCCACCCGCTGGTATTCCGGCAATGGCGCCCCACCGACCGGGGCAGCGGCCCCGTTGCAGCCGCCTCCGGCGCTGGGCGACTTCTACCTCGATCGGCTCACCGGCCAGGTCTACGAACTCTCCGCCTGAATCCCATGGCCGACATCAACAAGGGTCTGGCAGAGCGGGTGGAGGTCTTCACCCGTGCCACCAGCGACGCGTTGCAGAAAGCCGTCGGCGAAGTCCTCGATGCCCGCAATCCCTGGCAGCTGCTCTACCGCCTCTCGCGCATCGTGCTGCCGGGGCTCGTGCTCTACACCGCCTGGTTGCTGATCACCCTGCAGCCGGATCTGGCTAAGCGGATGAGCACCACCCACTTTCAAAGCCTGCAGGAGCAGGTATCAGCCCACCAGAGCCAGGTGCACTCCCTGCTGCGCAGCGCGATCGAAACCGGTGGCGATGGTCTCCACACCCTGGCGCTGCTGCAGTGGGACGGCGGCAGCAGCGCGAGCGTGCTGGCGGCTGCCGGTCGCGTCAGCCAGCTGGGGCTCTCCGCCGAGCAGGAGCTGTTGCTGGGGGTGGAGATGGCCAGGGCCCTGGGCCACCTCGCTCTTGGCCTCTGCGCCAGCGAGCAGCCGGAGGCACTGCCCCTCAATCCCGACCCCAGTGCTTCCGCTGGTGCCAGGGCGAGCGCCGCGCTGCTATGTCCGGTGGGCTGCGACACCAGCCCCGGCCATCGCGCCCTGCTGCTGAGCCTCTACGACGAGCGCCAGAGCCCAGCACAAACAGCCAGCCACACCGGTGCAAGTGAGAAGGAGCAGTGGCGGCGACAAGAGGAGCTGCTGCTGATCGCCCGCCGCCTCGGCGAGCTGCTGGCCGATGGAGGCCCTGGCGCCGGCCATGGCAAGAGTCAGTGATCGCCGTTTGTCGCTGCCGTGGCCCTGTTCTGGACGCAATTGGCCTCCCTGCTGGGTCCCCCAGGCCAGGCTGGACCGCCGGGTCCCCAGGGTGCAGGCGTGCCGGCTGGGGGCAGCGCCGGCCAGATCCTGCGCAAGCGCAGCGCCGCGGACCACGACAGCGAATGGGCCACGACCCCGGCTGCTGATCCCCTCTTCATTCAGGGGAGCCCACCGAGCGGCCAACAACTGGCTGGTGCCAGCCGTTACCAGTGGTGGGACACCAGTGGCGGGGCCCTCACCCTCTACATCGAGGACGGGGTGAACTGATGGCCCTGCGCAATGCTTTTGAGGAACTCGCCCTGGAGAGCACGCTGCAGGCCCTGCGGCTCGCGGTTACTGCTCTGACCCGCACCATCGGCTTGATGACGCCCGATGCGGCCGGCCGTATGCGGGTGAGCCTGGACGCCGCCTCAGCGACTGTTGCCGCTACCCAATCCGGCACCTGGAACGTCGGCACTGTGACCACCCTCAGCACCCTGACGACCTGCTCCACCTTGACCAACCAGAGCCAGGTGGGCGGCTATGGCGCCAACGATCAGATCCCCGCCCTGATGCACCTTTCCGCCGATTCCCTCCGGCGCAACATCACGGTGAGCTGAGATGCCAACCAGCAACGGCAATCGCAAGATCCTTGATCTCAAGCGCTGGGAGTTCTGCACCCCCGCGCCTGCCGCCACCGCCGCCGGTCACTTCATCGTCTCCAGTCGCCACTACCGCCAGCAGCAACTGCTGGTGCAATCCAACACCGCCGCCTACCTCTACAACCCGGCGGAAGACGGCTGGGTGCAGGTTCCCTCTCCCGCCCTGGCAGGAACCTTTGGCGCTGGCGCCTGCGGTACGGCCGCTTCCTTTACCACCGGGGCCACCGCCGCGGCAGCCAGCCTCACCGCCACTGCCGGCAGCACCACCAGCCTCACCACGAACCAGAACCTGCAGCGTGACCTGCGGGGCTACAGCGTGTTGATCGTCGGCGGCAGCAATACCGGCCGGCTCAAAACGATCGCCTCCAACACTCTCGGCGCTAATGCCGTGCTCACGTTCACCGAGGCGGAGGCGACGGCCTTTGATGCCACCACGCAATACCGCCTGCTCACCCCCAGCTTCTATGTGCTCGGAGCCGGAACCCTCGCTGCCGGTTCGTTCAAGCGCTACGACTTCGCCACCAACAGCTGGATCACCCTCGCCCACAGCGGCCTGCCGGCCACGATCGGCACCGATGGACGTTTGATTGCCACCCCGGCCTGGATCGACAACGGTTTCAAAGTGTTCGCTACCGGTACCGCCACCGCAGGGGGTGCCAACACGCTCACCAATGCCGCCAAGAACTGGGCCAGCAATCAGTGGACCAACAGCCAGCTCCGCCTCACCGCCGGCACTGGCGCCGGTCAGATCCGCACCGTGGCCAGCAACACCGCCACCACCTTCACGCTGAGCAGCGCCTGGAGTACTGCTCCCGATGCCACCACGCAATACAGCCTGGAGGGCAACGACGATGTTCTCTATTTCATCGGTAACAACGCCATCACGCTGTACCGCTACAGCATCAGCGCCAACAGCTGGTCCACCCTGTCGCCCGTCACCGCTCGCACTGCGGCGCCGGGGGCGGGATTATCCGGCCACTGGATTCACTCGGTGAGTGCCAGTGACTGGACCAACGAAACCTCCATCCGCAATGGCCGCTATCTCTACTCCTTTCGTGGTGGCGCCGGTGCCCTGCTGGATCGCTACGACATCGCCGCCAACACCTGGGAAAATGCTCTCGCGTACGCCCCGGCAACCGAGACCTTTGGGGCAGGAACCAAGCTGGCCTACAACGGCGATTATCTCTATCTGCAGAAGGACAACAGCAGTCGCTGGTTTCGCTATGACTTCGCCCAATCCGCCATGGACGGCTGGACCACCATGCTCTATCCCCAGGGCGCAGCCGTGGTGGGTGATACGGCCTTTGATGTGACCTACAGAGATGGCAACACCGAGATCGTCTACATCCACATGCTGCTCAACAGCTCCGCAGTGAACCTGCGGCAGCTGGTGATCTGAGCCCCCACAGGGGGCTGACTCCATGCCCTGGCAATAGATCGTGACCTGCCCGGCTGTAAAGCCAGGCCTGCACTGCTTTTGCCATGGGTTCCTGGAAAACCTCCGGTTCGATCCGCGGCCCGGAGGGACCCAGCGGGCCCCAGGGCTCTCCCGGTGTTCAGGGCCCCCAGGGTCCGGCTGGACCTCAGGGACCCCAGGGTCCATCAGGCTTGCAGGGCACGGCCGGTCCGAGCGGCCCAACCGGTACGGCGGGTCCGACCGGTCCGCAGGGCATCCAGGGTCCGGCGGGGATCGGCATCAACTTCAAGGGGCAGGTGGCCACGTTGGCAGCCCTGCCGACGGGCGCCGCCCAGGGCGATGCCTACCTGGTGCAGGCTGACGACTCCCTGCGGGTGTGGGACAGCGGCACCAGCAGCTGGGTGAATGGCGGTTCGATCCAGGGACCCCAGGGTCCAGCCGGTGTGGCGGGGCCGAGCGGTGCGACGGGGTCCCAGGGCCCCGCCGGCCCGCAGGGCCCCCAGGGCATCCAGGGATCGGCCGGTGCCGATGGGCTGATCGGCCCGCGCGGCACGGGCTGGTTCACCGGCAGCGGCGCCCCACCGGTGACGATCCCCGGTGCCGTCGATGGTGATCTCTACCTTGATCTGGCCAGCGGCACGGTGTATCAGCTGGGACCGATTCGCGTGGCTGATCTACCGGCCATCGGCACGGCCTTCCAGGGTGGTTACTACGCCGGCCTGATCAGCCATACCGCCAACGGCGTGGCCACCCATGCGCTGATCATTGCGCCCAAGGCGGTGGGTTCACTGCTGAATGTGGCCTGGAAGAGCGCCAACACCGCCAGCACCGGCACGACGAGCGTCTTCGATGGCTGGGCGAACAGCGAGGCGATGAACAATGCGAGCCATCCGGCCGCCCAGTTCTGTCGCTCGCTCAACATCGGCGGCTACGACGACTGGTACCTGCCGGCATCCCAGGAGTGGGATGTTCTGTATCGAGCCTTCAAGCCGGAGGCGACCGCTACTGGCACCTATGCAGGCGCCACCTACGGCGCCAACCCCTATGCGGTGCCCCAGGGCGGCAACTACACCGACAGCAACCCGGCCCTGACGGGCGTGCTGGCCTTCCGTGCCAGCGGGGCGGAGACGCTCAGGCATTTCGATGAGAACGTCGGCGACGATCCCTTCTTCCACTGGACCTCCACCCAGGCCGCCACTGGCACCGCTTATCAGCGCACCACGTACATGGGCACCCAGTTCGCCGAAAGCAAGACGCTGGCGACAGCCACCCAGGTGCGAGCGATCCGCCGCATCCAGGTGCTGCCTTGACGGTGGAAACCGGGAGGTGCTGATCGGAATGGAGATGGGCTGATGGCCAGCTGGCTGCCGCGCACCCAGGTCCCCGGTCAATCGGTGAGCGTGAGCGCCACCACCACGCCGCTGCTGCCGGGGGCCAGTGCCTTGCTGGACCTGGCGGGTCTGGGGCGGCTGGGCCATTTTCTGGCCATCAGCACCGATGCGCCGGGGTGGCTGAGCTTCTACAGCTCGGCGGCCGCCCGCGAGGGCGATGGCAGCCGGCCGATCACCCAGGACCCGGCCCCGGGGAGCGGCGTGCTGCTCGATCTGGCCACCACGTCCTCTGCTCTGACCATCACCGCCCCGCCCGGCGGCACCTACTTCTCGTCAGAACCTGCCGCGGCGACACCACTGCTGCGGGCGTTGGTTCGCAACACCGGCAGCGCCCAGGCCGCCATTGCCGTCACCGTCACCGTCACCGCCGTGGTGCTGGCGCCATGAAGGACGCCCAATGAGAAACACCCGATGAGCCGCACCCTGCTCGACATCAGCCGCCTCGGCACCGACGTCACCTGGCCCTCCGTTGCCGTTGAGGTGAACGGCTACCTGCAGAGCTGGATCAACGCCGCCAACACCCAGGTGAGTCAGCACCAGCTGCGCATCGCTACCGCCCCAAACCCCAATGCCACCGCCAGCGATCTCTGCGGCTGGCGCCTGGAGGCGACCCTGGCGCAACTCACCCCCGGCGGCTCACCAGCGGTGCTGCTCCTCGAGGTGTTCCTCACCGGCAACATCGTCGAAATCCGACCAGGCATCGGCAACCTTGAACCATTTGTTGGCGCTGATAACCAACAGGGCTGGGTCTTCCCCGCCGCTGATGTCGGCACCAGCACCGGCACCTGGAGCACCACGCCGCTGCCGCTGACAGCACAGCTGGGCTGGTCGCTGGAGCCTGGCGCCGAATACTTCGTCTTCGCCTACAGCCAGCACCGCTTCTCCAACCGCATGGCGATGCCCCTGCTGATCGCCCGAGACCAGGTCTCCGGCCACTGGATTCTGGCGGCCTCACCTCCCTCCAGCACCTTCGATGCGCTGAGGGCGGTGAGCTGGAACGCTCGCTCCGGCCAGCCATCCGGCTCTCGCACGCTGCTACGCGAAAACTCCACCGCCCCGATCCAGATCCGCCAGCCCGCTGAGCTGGTGCTGGCCACCACCGACTGGAGCGCCTACGAGAGCGCCAATGAACCGGCCCAGTTCTGGGAGCCGCTGCTGCTGCCTCCGGACTTCGCAGCCCTCAACCTGAGCAGTGCGGCGATGAGCTACTTCAAGCCGCCCGATGGCAGCGAGTGGCTGGCGATCGGCTGTCATGGCCTGCTGCTGCGCACCAAGGACGCAGGCACGAGCGCAGCAACACCATGACGTATCAGGTGTTCTGCCAGAGCTTTGCGCCAGGCAGCTGGAAGTGGACCAGCAAGGACCCCGCCGGGGTGGGGATGCGCCTCGACGGCGCCTTCAGGGCCTTTGCGGCGCTCGTCAATGCCCTACCGAACAACGCCAACACACCCCTCTCGGTCATCCGCTCCCATGCCGATACGACCGCCAATCGCTGGGGCTATACCTGGCAGCTCGGCCATCCCGTCGAACCTGCCCACCTCTGGTTCCTCACCGAGAGCACCACAGCCCAGGGGGATACCCAGAGCAGCAGCAGTGCCCAGTTCGGCAGTGCGTTGGCAAGCACCTTCACCAGCAGCACCGCCAATGGCGGCTACGGCTCCTACAGCAACTCCACCGCCTACAGCACTGGCCTGGCCTACATCGACAGCACGATCACGGGTGCCACTTCGATCGGCGCAATCCTGCTCATCGCCGAGGACACCACCCCTGGCAAAGAATTCTTCTGCTGGGCCCTCAAAACCCATGGCGGTAATGACGATCTGCACCACGACAGCTGCCATGCCCTCTACAAGAGCCCCGGCACCACGGGCTGGAACTCGATCGCCATCTACCCCAGGACCAGCAGGCAGTTCTACGGCCAGATCGTGCTGCACGGTTATTCCGGTAACCGCTTTGGCGGCCTCCCCTCGGCGATCAGCAGCAGCCTCCACGCCAACGGCCACCAGCTACGCAGCGGCATCGCCCTAGGCCATGTCGACGTCGTGCTGCAGAGCCAGGGGCTCTTTGATTCCCCGCCACCGTTGATCCAGCTACCGGCACCGCTGTTCATCGGCTCCACCAGCACCCGCGGTGCCAGCACCCATTTCGGCAAGGTGACCCGCCCCGATGGGGTGATGCTGCAGCTGGGCCAACGCTCCACCGACCGGGACGTATGGCTATGGGTGCCCAGCGGCATCAGCCACACCCAGAGCAGCCCCTGGAGCGCACCCCTGGCCCTGAGCCATTGGCGTGAATGCAACGAGCTCCACTTCATCAGTGGCTTGCCGCCTCAGGGCCTGCCCCCTTGGGGCCTGCAGTTGATCACCGGCACAGCGGACTTCATTCGCCACTACCCGCCAATGAGCGCCATGGGCGCCCGCCAGCACCCGCAGCAGGGGCCGCTGCTGTCCAGCTCGGGTGGTGGTGGTGGGGGAACGGGAGGCGGAGCGACGCGACCTGCCACCGGGCTGCTCTGGCCGCGGGGGGTGTGAGGGTGTGTTGGCCAGCCGTCACTCCCAATCCCAACAAGCGGACAACGGAGCAGCCAGGGGGGCACCCAGAGTTCACCGACAGCTCTACGGTGGGATCTTCCTGCTGGGGTCCTCTTTCACGTGAAACAGCACCGCCTGGTTCTGCAGGGCGGTTCAGCCGACAGGCTCCGCATCCCGATCGAGCTGCTCCGAGACATGCTCGGCGCGGTTCAGGACGGTGCGCGTCATGCCGCTCGATTTTACGTGGAAGGCCTCAGTTCCCAGGCCGGCCCAAGGCCCCGCTGGTTGGAGGCCTGCACCGCCCATCTGGTGACTGGTTTGACCCCCGGGTCTGCCGTGCTCGATCTGGAAGCGCCCTTGCTGCAGGAAGTGGCCCCTGAGCAATTCGGCGGACAGCAGCAGCAAGACCTATTCGGAGAAGCCAACGAGCCGATCGGGCCTGATGGCAGCGCCATCGACCTGTTCGTCAGGGTGCTCCATCAAGTGAAGGCTGGCAATGCTGCAGCCGTGCATGCCGACCGGGCCCTGCTGGAGAGTTGCTTGCGTTTGGCGCGCCTCCCGAGGGGGGACTTCAACGGTGTGGTCTTGTGCGACCTTGAAGACGATCGCCAAAGCGTTGAGCTCTCACCTGCTGATGTGCCCCGGCTGGAAGCTCTGATCCAGGACACGCCACTGCCCCAGGCTGTTCGCTTCACCTGTCTGCTGGACACCATTTCTGGGAGCCGCCAAACAGTGCTCCTCAGGGCCGAGAGCGGTGAAACCATACCGGCGCGATTAGGACCAAGCGTTGATCCTGAACAGTTGCGCACCCTCTGGAACGAGCGCGTGCTGGTCACAGGCACCGCCCACTATCGACCCTCGGGGTCGATCCAACAAATCGCTGTGGATAGTCTTCATCGCGCTGAACCCCGCGATGAGCTGTTTGCGCACATCCCATTTCCACCAAGTCGCCAGCCTGTCTTTCGCAGCCTGCCTCACGATCAGCACAGTGGTGTGGCGTCGTTCGTCGGGACGTGGCCGGGTGACGAAAGTGATACGGAGCTGATTGAGGCTCTGCAGGCGATTCGATGAGCCAAGGCTCACTGTCAGCGGCGAACCAGCTGTTCCTGCTCGATACCAGCGTGATCATTCACCTGGTACGGGGCACTGAAGTTTGCCAACGGATTCTCCGTTTGTATGACCTGATCAACTGCCAACCACGACCGCTGGTCAGTGTTGTCAGCTTGGCTGAGGTTCGCGTCCTGGCAGAGGTGAACCACTGGGGGGAGCGGAAACGCCAAGCATTGGAGCGAACACTCCAGAGCCTGGTGGTTGTTGACATCCATCATCCGCTGGTGATCGATGCTTACGTGCGCATTGATCTCCACGCCCGCCAACACCCCAAGGGTGCACGGCATATGGGCAAGAACGATCTTTGGATCGCAGCCTGCGCGGCTGCAGCCGACGCCTTTCTTCTCTCCACGGATGACGACTTCGAGCATTTGATTCCGGATCAGGTTCGTGGTGATGTGATTCCGGTGATCCCGCCATCAGCTTCAGGTGAACCTGGATGAAGGGGGCCGCAGCCCCCCGGCGATGGCCCTCAGGCCATCTGCAGCCTCAACTCGCCCAGCGCCTCACGCTCGGCCTCCAGCTGGCAACGCTGCAGCAGCTCCTGCTGGGCCAGCAGCCGCTGATCCAGCTCATCAATGCGCGCCAGGCATTGCTGGATCGCCGGGATTACCTCCTCCTCCAGCAAGGTGATTTCCTCCTCGCCATAGGGCTGCTCGATCCAGGTGCGGCGCAGCGGCAGCCCTCGCCGCAGCTGCAGGATCCGCTCGATCGCCTTGAGGCTGGATTCGAGCAGCAGAAACGGATCCTCCTCAGGCCGGCAGAACGGTGAGGCAGCAGCAGAAAGCATGGCCATGGACTCGGCGCCGAGAGCGGCGCAGCGACGGGACCGATCCCAGTGGGGGCCTGACGTCAGGAAGGCCCCAGACTGGAGAGGACCCGAGCAAGCCCATTCAACGGGGGCAAGACCGTCAGCTGCAGTGAGCCGCTGCCGCCGCCGCGCGCGGGCCATGGGCGGGAAAGGTGATCACGAACTGCCGATCGGCCTGGGCGCAGAGGGGAAGGCCAAAGCGGCCGCCGCAGCTGATGCACTGGATCTTGCGGCCGCCTTTCCCCCTGCGGCTTGCGGGGCAGGCCACAAAGCGCACGCCTTCATGGCGGAACACCGCCGGTGCATCGGGGGGCACCACGCAGACTGCCGGGAGGCCCTGGCGCACCAAGGCCGCTGCCACGGAGCGGGACTCAGTGGAGGCATTGACCACCAACCCCTTGGCAGCTGCTTGCCGCACGGCAGCCTGATTCTCCGGGCCCATCGGGAAGTGGGTGAACGACCAGGCTGCCCGCAGATGCCTGGTGGCCCGCGCCAGCTGCAGCAGCAGGACCTGATCGATGCGCAGCGGATCGGCCGGATCGGGCCATTGATCGCCGGCCACGCAATGGCGGAACAGGATCCCGGCCGGCAGCGCCAGCACCTGCTTGATGAAGGCCGCCGCCGGCAGGCCGCTCTCGCCTCGGCTGAGCCGATCCCAGTGCAGCCGGGTGTGGAAGCCAGCCTCGGCGTAGCAGCCCTGATCACCGGCCAGGGGACAGCTGGAGGGGCACGTGAGCCGGCTGGTGCTGGAGACGGCGATCGGGCCGGTTTTGGGATTGCTGCTGGGGAAGCTGAGGGCAGCGCGATGGGACTCGGCAGGGGCCACGGCTGAGGGGACGCAGGACCCCGCCCCTGACCGCGCCGCTGGTCAAGGGCTCGCCACCATCCCTTGGCGCGTCAGCGCCCAACGCAACAGCGGCGAGCCAGGCCTGACCCTTGCCGCGGCGCGGATCCTGGGGCGGCCTGCGGTCCCGGCCGTGCCCTCCGAGGACCAGGAGCGAGAGCCTCGGGCTGCCCAGGCGTCAGCAGGCTTCTCAGGCCCCGGATTGGCTGCTGGGGGATGGGGCCAGCCACGGCTCCAGCCAGAGCTCAGGCCGGTAGCGATCGCCCTCCAGCCACAGGGCACTGAGCTCCGCCGGGTTGTAGGAGCGAAAGCCGGTAAGGACGGCATAGAAAGCCCTGCGGTGCTTCTCCGCTGCCAGGGCCATCAGGGCATCCAGTGCGGTTGCTGGATCAAGGTCGTGCGCCTCGATCTGGCTGCAGAGTTGCCTGCGCCAGCGGCCGCTGAGCATCACGGCCTGACGCTCGCTGATGACTGGCGCCGGTGCGGCACGGAAGGGCTGAGGCACCGGCCTGACACCGCAGTAGCAAGCCCAGAACTCCAGCGGTCCCCAAACAGGACAGCCTTCATCTCCAAGGGGGATGGCCGCCTCCAGCTTTTCTCTCAGAGCCGCATCCCCGAACCGTCCCTATTCCTTGGCGGCGATGCGACGGTTGAGTTCGCCCAGCTGCCAAAAGGACTTTTGGCGCAGCTCACCGGCCTTGCCCTGCTCGATCACTGAGAGGTTGCCGTAGGAGATCACCATGGATGGCTCGCCGATCGCCTTGGCCCAGGTGCAGGCGGTGTACTGAGTCCAGCCATTACGGCGCCGCCAGTTCAACAGCATCCGGCCGAAAGCCAGCCGACTGGCCTCCTGCCGCGCCAGCAGCTCCTTGTAACTCGGGCAGGTGCCCATCGATCCCTGCTAGTTGGCTGAGGTGGCAGGTGCCGGGGATGCGTTGCCCTGCCTGGCGGATGGCGACATGGGGCTCATTGATAGAGAACGGGGAACACCAGCTTTTGCCAGGAAGGCCGAGGTCGCTGTGTGGGCTGTGGCTGGACAGGCCGGAGACGAGGGCCGCCTCCGGCCAGGGCCTCAGAGCACCCGCAACTGGGCCTGGGGCCCGAGCACGATCTGCTGATTCGAGGCCAGGATCAGCGCCTCGGCGCGGGGCACGTAGTGCGGCTGGGCGCTGATGTGACCCTCGCGATCGAGGAACAGCACCCGCAGCAGCTGGCCGGTTGCATCAAGCAGATGCACCGAGACGATGCGGATGGGGCAGCAGGGCCGGGATGGGGAAGGGAAGGCCATGGCCGGGAAGGCGAACGACCGGGCCAAACCGCACCGGCAAGGAGACGGCCAGCAAGGGGCCCGAGCCTGCGAGGGATTCACGTCAGCCCTTGCCGACCGGCCCGCGCTGGTGCAGGCCCATGCGGCGTTCGACGGCCCGTTCAGCCGCACCGACCCGACGGCAATCAAGGCCCCGCTTTGCTCGGTGCGCTCTGACCGGCACCGGCCCTGATGGGAGGGCAGCACCAGGCCAGACCACGACCTCAGCAGCGTTCCGCCCGGCCGCCTCCCTCGACTATCCAGCCGCCCTTGGGGTTGGAGGAAAAGCCGGGATCAGGGCTCCCGGCCAGCCCGGGCCACGAGGGCCCTTGGCCTCAGGGGCTCAATATCCCCAGCAGCTGCGGGGCAGCACCGCCCTGACTGAAGGCCACCTGCTGCCGCAACTGCTCAATCGCTATCCGCGCCTCCAGCTCTTCCTCCAGCTCGGCATCGATTTCATCGATGCGCTGCAGGCAACGCTGTAACACCGGCAGCATTTCCTCTTCCAGCAGGGCGATTTCCTCTTCCCCATAGGGATGTTCAATCCAGCTGCGCCGCAGCGGCTGATTGACATGACAACGGAGGATGTGCTCGATGCAGCGCAGGCTGGATTCCAGCAGCAGGAACGGATCCTGCTCCGGCGAGCAATAGGCAGACGTGGTGATGTGGACCATGGAGCAGGACGCCGGGGGGCGCCGCGACGGGACCGATCCCAGCCGAGGTCCGACGTCAGGAGGGCCTCAGACTGGAGAGGCCCGGCGCAAGGCCCCACAGGGCCAAGGCTCTCAAAGTCACCTCCAACGACCGGTGGCAGTGCTTTCTCTTCAGGCCTTGGCCAGCACAGCCCAGCCGCTGCCCACGCCTTCCACCATCCAGCGACGACCAAAATTTGCTCGGCTGTAGCGGCAGAAGCGGGCAGTGCCGCCCAGGGTGATGCCAGTCACCAGATCTGCTTCCCCCAGGGGGTCCTGCACGATCAAGTGCGTGGCATTGATGCCGACGACGATCAGCCAGTGGCCGCCGCCGGTGGGGCTGCTGACCGGACCGCGGTGGAGATAGCCGCATGGAACCGGGATGCCGGCGGCGATGTGTTTCTCAAGAGTGGAGAAGCTGGCCTGGTTGCTGAAGCGGGCCGTGATGCCGTAGCTGGCCAGGGCCTGGATCTGGGCTGTGGAGTCCGTTGTGTCGCCGAACTGGCGGACCTTGGCCAGGTATTGGTCGTCCCCGTTCGCCCCGTTGAGGATGCCTGGCTTGAGGAAGGCCAGGAGCATGGCGCAGCTGGAGGAGAAACACATCCGCCGGCCCTGATCGGTGGCGGAATCCAGCTGGGCGAACCAGGGAACCGAAAGCGGTTTGCCGCGGCTGACGATGGTTGTTGCCTGGGCTGGAGCCAGAGTCGATGGTGCGGGAGACCCGGTTTCCACTGCCTGAGGCGCCGTCCACAGGCGCCTCAGGGTGCCGCCTTCTTCCAGTGCCTGGGGCTCATGGGCCACCAGGTGCTCCAGCACCGCTAGCAGCCAGGCCAGGTGGTGCGCCAGATCAGGATCGAAGTGCTAGACGTAGTCGCCGGCAGGAATGGGTCGGGTCATCGGAACACCCCCCGCCGGCCGGGCGCGAGTGCCGGCTGGTTGTTCGCCACGGCGGTCTGCATGCCGGAGGGGAAGAACAGGGCGCTGACCGTCATCCAGCGCTCCAGGCAGGCGTTCACCTGACGGGGAGCTTGAATCCAGTTGGGCAGCTCACAGGCACCGACAAACGCGGTCGAGAACACGATCTGGCCGGTGAGCAGGCCATGGGAGGCGGCCGCTCCGAGCAGCCTCAGGAGGGGGTTCATGAAGCGAGAGAGGGGGGGCTCTGGCTCTTGCCACGTGGGTTCCAAGAACCCGGGTGCGCCGTAGCCCGCCTCACCACCTCCAGTGAGCTGGTCCTTTGGGAGGCCATCGACCAGGCCCGTGAGGCAGAGGATGGTCCTGAGCTCTCTCTGGATGAGCTGGCGGAGTGTGTGATGACCGCGCTGGGTTCATCGCTGTCGCAAGGGTTGGGATGTATTGGCAGGAACATTCGAGGCTGGCGGCGCTCACATCCGCACGGGCGCGCCGGCCTGAGGGTGGGGCCATCCGTTGCGCCCTCCTGTTCCCATGACCCTGCAGCTCGGTGATGTCGTTCCCGATTTCAACCAGGACTCCCAGCTCGGCCCGATTCACTTCTACGACTTCGCCGCTGACAGCTGGGTGGTGCTGTTCTCCCACCCGGCCGACTTCACCCCTGTGTGCACCACGGAGCTGGGGGAAGTGGCCCGACTCCGCCCCGAATGGGACAAGCGCAACGTCAAGACGATCGCCCTCAGCGTCGATACGGCCGAAAGCCACCGCGGCTGGATCGGTGACATCAACGAAACCCAGCACACCACCGTTGACTACCCGATCTTGGCCGATGCCGATCGGAGTGTGAGTGAGCTGTATGGCTTCATCCATCCCAACGCCAGCAGCACCCTGACGGTGCGCTCGGTGCTGATCATCGATCCCAACAAGAAGCTGCGCCTGCAGATCACCTACCCGGCCAGCACCGGCCGCAACTTCGCTGAAATCCTCAGGGTGATTGACTCCCTGCAGCTCACGGAATACCACCAGGTGGCCACTCCGGTTAACTGGAAGGATGGCGACGACGTGGTGGTGGTTCCCTCCATCTCCACCGAAGATGCCAAGCTTCGCTTTCCTCAAGGAGTCACTGAGGTTCGTCCCTATCTGCGCTTCACCCCCCAACCGAATCGCTGATCACAACCCATGGGAATCCGAGTCAGCCATGTTTCTAAGCAGTTCGGCGACTTCAAAGCTGTCGACGATCTCAGCCTTGATGTCAAAACAGGTTCGCTGGTGGCCTTGCTGGGGCCTTCCGGTTGCGGCAAGAGCACCCTGCTGCGCATGATCGCCGGGCTGGAGAGCGTGGATGCCGGCCACGTCTACATCAACGGCAAGGAGGCAACCACACTCTCGGTGCAGGAGCGCCATGTGGGCTTCGTGTTCCAGCACTTCGCCCTGTTCAAGCACCGCACTGTGCGGCAGAACCTGGCCTTCGGTCTGGAGCTGCGCCAGTGGTCAAAGCCGAAGATCCACCATCGGGTGGAAGAACTGCTCAACCTGGTGCAGCTGGGGGGCTACGGCAATCGCTATCCCTCCCAGCTCTCCGGTGGCCAGAGGCAGCGGGTTTCCCTGGCCCGGGCCCTGGCGGTGCAGCCCCAGGTTCTGCTGCTCGATGAACCCTTCAGTGCCCTTGATGCCAAGGTGCGCAAGGAACTGCGGGCCTGGTTGCGGCAGCTCCAGGAGCAGACCGGCGTCACCACCGTGATCGTCACCCACGATCAGGAGGAGGCGATGGAGGTGGCCAACACGATCGTGGTGATGAACCAGGGGCGCATCGAGCAGATCGGCTCCCCGGCAGAGATCTACGACGAGCCGGCCAGTCCGTTTGTGATGCGGTTTGTGGGGGAGGTGAATGTGCTTCCCCTCGTCCATTTCAACGGCCATGGAAACGGCGATGCCAACAGCCATGGCAGGGTTGAGGCTGGCGCCGAGATCTTTGTAAGGCCCCACGACATCGATCTGCTCGTTCATCCGAAAGAGAACAGCATGCCGGTGGTGCTGCGACGTCTGATTCACCTCGGCCGCGAAGTTCTGGCCGAATTGGTCACAGAAGGGGGCCAGGTGATCAATGCCCAGTTGCCCCGCGACCAGGTGGCCAATCGACTGGAGAACCTGCCGCTGGGAACTCATCTGCACATCCTGCCACGTTCGGTGCGCTCCTTTAATTGAAGCAAGTGATTGAGCCGCAGATCACAGCTGCCGAATCAGCGGCATAGGAGTAGGGCCAGAGCGGGGGTGAGCAAGCTCATTACCAGGGTGAGGGGTAGACCGAGTCGCAAGAAATCAAGGAAGGAATAGTTGCCGATCGCATAAACCATTGTGTTGGTCTGATAGCCGATCGGTGTGAGAAAGCTATGGGAAGCGGCAAAGGTCGTCACTCCCATGGCTGCCCAGGGGTTGACGCCCGCCCCCTGGCCAAGGGCCAGGCCCAGGGGGAGCATCAGGGTCACGGCCGCCTGGTTGGACACCACTTCCGTGACCAGGGCGGTGAGCAGATAGAGACCGAGCAACAGCAGATAGGGGTGCCACGCGGCCATCGGACCGCTGACCTGGCTCACCAGCCAACGGTCGAAGCCCAGCTCGCTGGCAAGCCGGGCCAGGGGCAACAGCGACCCCAGCAGCACCACGACATCCCAGCGCACAGCCGCATAGACCTCCTGGGCGGTGAGGACCCCGCTCGCCACCAGGGCGACCACCACCAACAACGCCCAGATCGCCAATCCATCGCTGCGCCAAAGCGCCAGGAGCAGCAACAGCGCGGTGAGGCAGATGGCCCAGGGCAGGCGATCACGCCGTTCCTGCTCCTTGTGTCCGGCGACAATGAAGTTGGCCGGTGTGTCTGCCAGCAGCAGGTCTCGGCTGAGCTGCAGACCACACACTGCAGCAGGAGGCGTCTGAATCAGCAGCGCATCCCCGAGTTTCAGGCTCACTTGGCCGAGTCGATCGCGAAGCACCTCCTCGCCCCTGCGAATGGCCAGCACGGCAGCATTGAACCTCTGGGCAAAACGGATTTCACGCAGGTTCTGGCCGATCAGGCGAGACCCGGCAGGCACCAGAGCCTCGACAATGGAGAGTTGCGGACCCACCTCGCTAGCAGGGCCTCTTGCAACCGAATGCGTTGCCGCTTCAACGGTGTCATCGGAACACTCCCACGCCTGGCGCAGGCGAATGGTGACCTCGGGCACCAGGGCCAGACCCTCCTCCTCCCGCAGCGCCAGCAAGCGTTCGGGCGAGGCCTTCACCACCAACACATCACCATCGGCCAGGCGCTCCTCACCCAGAGGGAGGGAGCGGCGTTCTCCATCCCGGATCAGGGCCAACACGCGTACATCAAAGGTGTGCTGGAGCAGGGAGGCATCCAGACTGCGGCCGATCAGTGGGGACGCGGCGGTCACCACCAGTTCACTGAGGTACTGGCGGATGCCGTAGTCGCTTTCGAGCTCCTCGAGTCGGGGTAGCGGAGGCGTGGAGGGCAGCAGTCGGGGCGCCAGCAGCGCCAGCACCAGCATGCCGGCGCTGTAGCAGACCAGGGCCATCGGCGTGAACTGCAGCAGGCTGAAGCTGCCATAGCCCAGTTCAGTGGAAAGACTGCTGGCCACCAGGCTGGTGGAGGTGCCCAGCAGGGTGCCGACGCCGGCCAGAACGGTGAGAAAGGAGAGAGGCATCAACAGCTGGGAGGGTGAGATACCCAGCCGACGGCACCAGCGCTCAACCACCGGGATGAACATCGCCACCACGGCGGTGTTGCTGATCACCGCCGAGAGCGGCCCCACCACAACGGCCAGCAACAGGATCTGGAGGGAAGGCCCCCGGTGATCGAAGCGGGCCAACCAGCGCTCGATCGGCACCAAGGCTCCACTGCGCTCGAGGGCTGTACTGATCACGAACATCGCCCCGACGGTGATCACCGCCGGATTGCCGAAGCCGGCGAGGGCCTGGGCTGGGCTGAGCCGTCCGGCGAGCACCGCCGCGATCACCATCGAGAGAACAACAAGCTCCAGCGGCAGCCGGCGTCGCAACTTGGCTGTGAACGACGTCCCAGCCAGTCGCAGGGAATGCCGCCAGGTGATGAACTCGACCACCGGGGCGTCGCGGGATGACATGACTCAGGTCTCCAGGAAAAAACGCTGAAGCCAGCCCCGGCGGACGGAGCTGGCCATCGGTGCTGGGGTTCTCAATCCAGGGGTGCTGTTTCTTGCTCCTGGTCGAGGGCGACCTGGCTAAGGCTTGGCACGGTCTGCGCGGGCTTCCACTGGTCGAGCAGCTGGAAGGGGGGTTGGCTGAGCCTGTAGCCACCGGCAGCGGTGGCATCGCTCACGCTCAGCTGCTGCCCTTCGAGCACGCGCACCACCTGGGGGTTACGGGGATTGGCGGCTGCCGTGCCTTGCTCTCCCCAGACCAGTGCAACGTCGGATGGCACCAACAGGGCGACCAAGGCGAAGTCGTCATCGTTGCTGTGACCTGGGCTCAGCACGAAGAACTGGGGTGGCTGATCGGCAGGATCCTTTTTGTAGCGGGCAAAGAATCCGAGATTGTGGCTGGTTTGATTGCGCAGCAAGGCGCGGTCTTCTGACTGGGCGATCTCCTGCTCCAGCTGCTGTAGATCGACTAGCCGTTGGTGCTGGGCCACCGTGAGGGTGGGCTTCGCTACCCCGTCGGCGTCCTGCAGGCTGGCCAATTCCGTGCTGAGTTCGGTGTAGTCGGATCCACTCAGGTAGCGGCCGGCATCGGCACGGGCCGGTTGCACAGGGAAAAACAGCACAAGGGCAACCAGCCCCAGCGACAGCCAGGCTGCGCTCAAACGGCGGAACCAAGGGAAGGCTGGCTTTGAGGCCGGCGGAGCAGTGGCACTGGAGGTGCGATTGGGGGGCAGGCGAACCATGACTGTTGGGACGTAGGAGACGGACTAAGCAGAAACCTATGGGCAATGGTTCACAATAATCAACTGCATTAATTGCTGGAAACGATCACTGAAGATGATGGGTGCCCCCAGGATGGAGCCATGGACTCAGATGGACCTCCCCAGGGCGAGCAGGAGCGTGGGGGGGGAGATTGTTGGCCATCGGCGGCACGGTGGCACTCCCAACTGACTCAGCTCGATGCCACACGGGCGATATTGACCGCAATGGCAGGAACGTCATTGACTTGATAGCGATATTGGTAGGCCAATCAGCACTTGGGCGCTGCCCTGATCGGACCCTGCTTGTCTAGGGATCCCTGGCTGCCACCAACGTGGCCCGAATCACATCGGCAGGTTCCCGAGACGTGAAGCCACGTCAGGGACCAATCACTGACAGGACGGCAGGTCAGTAGGTCCAGTTTTGTCGGGCCCTCAGGCTGAAGGCGCCGTCATGCAGGTTGATCAGTTCGGGTACCAGGTGCAGATCATGAAGGATGGTGGCCTGGCGCTGCAAACTGTCCAGGCTGGGTTCGTCGAGGGGAAGGATGGCCCGCTCAAGGCTTCGTTGCCGGAGTGATTGCATCAGCTCTGGCTCAATCTCCTCCGTGCTCGCGAGGGCCTCAGCCCGTTGCAGCTGGGCTTGATTGTGATGGACTCCGGCCTCGTTCACCTCCTCAAGAATGGCTTTGAGTACACGGGGATAATCTCGGACAAGTTCTGGGGTTGCATAATAGAGAGTCGGAATCTCGTCAGCAGCTTTGTCGCCAAGAATGCTATTGAGATCGGCGATGGATCGGCCAGGGTACTGGCGGCGAATCTCGGTGGGTGCGTAGGGCATCCACACAACCCAAGCATCAATTTCACCCTGTTGGAAACGATGCAATGCCTGGCTTTGGGGTAGGGGAACGGGTTGAATGTCGCCGTAAGATAGACCAACAATCTGCAGGGCGCGAATCAGCACATAATGGGCACTCGATCCTTCGTCAAAGGCCACCCGTGCACCCTTGAGATCACGCAGATTTTGGATCGATGATTGTTCATGAACCAGGATTGCCTCACCCTGGAGATCCGGATACTTTTCTCGAGCAACACGAACAAATAAATGGCCAGCAGCCTGGGAAAAGATGCTGGCGGTTCCACCACCACCGCAGAAATCCACCTCCCCTTTGCTCAGGGCCGATAGCAGGGTGGACGCTGAAGGGAAGGAGCTCCAGATGATATCAACGCCCAAAGGGCTCAATCGCGCTTCCAGAAGTTGCAGCCGACGCAGCTCCTCCAGGAAGGTCATGCCCTCGGGATAACCGATCTTGAGCTGTTTGAGGGAGCGTGACTCATTGGCGAGGGAAGCGTCAGCAGCCTGATTAGCGCGGCGTCCGGTCATGGCATTAAGCAGGTACAGGAAAATCAATCCCCCGCTGAGTCCATACCCATATTGGAGCAAAACCCTGGTGGTGCCAGGCGGATAGGCAAGTCGGTGCTCCGTCGCGGGGTCGACGGGCTGGGAAGGGACCGCTCTGGCCATCGGCACCAGGCCCGTGGCCAGAGCGGCGCAACCAGCGATCAGTGGCCAGGCCGGAGTGCGAAACATCCCAAGGACGTTCTGTCGGCCCGGGAGCCGCGGACGGATCCGCCGATGAATCCAGTAATGAATCCGCCAATGAAAAGGCCACGGCCAGGACATCACCCCTCATCAGTACCGGTGGGAACCATGGATTGATTTAACGCGCGAAGGCTTGGATCAGCGAGGCCTTTGGCAGCTTAGGTAAGAATCAGTCCAATAACAAGCACTCTGTGTAGTCGCAGCCACTTCGACTGGAAGCACAAATCCGTAGCATGCTGCAGCAGGTCAAAAGCTGTTGAGTGCCTGCAGGCAAGCACTCCCCTGACCTTTTCTTTTGCTGCTGTTCACCTTGTCTTTGACTGCCCTGATCCATGGAGTGGCTTCTGGCGACCTTGCAACTCGCCGTTGGCGCCGGACTCGCCACCACGTTTGATGACAATATCTACTTGACCGGTTTTTTTGGTGAAGTTAACCGCACGTTTTTGCCACGCCATGTGGTGGTTGGTGAGTTGCTTGGCTTTACGGTTCTGCTGGTGGTGAGCTTGCTTGGCTTCGGGATTGGCCTGGCCATCCCGAAGGAAACGATCGGAATGCTGGGCTTCCTGCCCATCCTGATTGGAGCCCGCGAACTGATCGGCCAGTGCCTTGGCGGCCAGGTGAGTGACCAGGTGATCAGCGCCAATCGCTACAGAGACCTGAGAGGATTTGAATCACGCAAGCCCTCAATCTTTGCCCTTCTCTCCGACCGGCAGACCTATAGGGTGTCGGCGGTGACGATTGCTAATGGAAGCAATAATTTAAGTATCTACATTCCTCTCTTCCTCGGTCTTGGGCCAGGCAAGACGCTCGTGATCGTGCCCGTCTTGTATCTGTTTATTGCCGTCTGGCTGTTTCTCTCTTTCCATCTCACCCGTGTCCCCGGCCTGGCTCTGCTTTTGAATCGTTATGCTCCCAGATTCTTCCCCTTTATTCTGATCTGGCTGGGTTTCCGCATCCTCAAGGATGGTGGAACTCTGGCCAACTTCGGGATGGGATGGGGTTAGAAGGTTGTGGCTGTCTCGTTAATTTCTGGTGGGCTGGCCATGGGCTAGTGAGGCATTGGCTGGTATCAGTAAATCTGATTCACCGATAGGTTGAAGAATCCCCAGGGCTTTGTAGCGGTTGAGATTCTTGGTTACTGTCACCCTGGTGAGACCGCACAGATCAGCAAGGTCTTGATGGGTGAGGTTCATCTCCTTCAGGGACAGGCGATGGCCATGGCTGTTGACCTGGCCGAATCGCACACTGATCCAGCGCAGCAGGGCTAGCAGTCGCAGTTCGGCACTGCGCATCCTGTTAATTTCAAAAATTTGCTCGGTGTTGCGAATCTGAAATCGCAGAAAGCTCAGAACTTGCGCGTCGGTGGGCTCGATCTGCTCGACGATGACATTCGAGAGGCACTGCAGTTCAACCGATTCCAGGGTGGAAAAGCTGCTGCTCACCCACTCGCCCGGTCCCCATGCCGCCAGGGTGAAGGCTTCGCCATCGTGACACCAACTGGTGGTGCGGACGTAACCCTCCAGGATCGACCAGCTGCGATCTGCCGGCAGGACAGCGGTGGCCTGGAGGCGCAGGCGGAAGGGGCGTGGTGCAAACTCCTCCTTCATCGGTGAACTCCAGGCGTGGGCTGAAGCGGAACCCAGGCGGGAGTGGGGCTGCAGGCCACAGCGCCAGAGACCAAAGAACAGGACGGCAGCATCGCAACCAAGGGAGCCTTGTCAGGATGATACGAAAAACCGATCGGTTATGCGTGCAAGCGACGATTCGGCTCGCCTGGCGGACGCCGCCAGGCGCCTGTTGTGGCGAAGTGCGGCGACGCAGGCTGAGGGGAGGGCGGCGTCCGTTCCGCCTCGATCACGGCTTCAAAGGCCCGTAATAACGAGGAGGGGTAGCGCTGGTCGTGCTTCACCATCCAGATCGGCTGGCTGCTGTGGGGGCTCCCCTCAATCGTCACTGCCCAGAGCAAGCCTTGGGCCAGTTCGGCAGTAATCATGGTTTCAGGAAGGGCGGCGGCCCCGGATCCGGAAAGGACCACCGCCTTCACCATCTCGCTGCTGTTGAGCACCAGGCGGACCTCCAGCGATGCAGGGTCGACTCCGACCTGCTTCAGTAACTTTTCCAACAGTCGCTGAGCCCCGGAGCCCTGCTCTCGCACGATCCAGACCGACTGACACAAGTGGGAGCCGGGGATCGAAACCACTCCAAACCAAGGATGCTGGTGACCCACCACCACCTGCAGCCGCTCCTGGCCAACCTGGGCCGCACTCAGATGGGCTTCAAGTCCGGGTGAATTCTCCTGATCGGCCCAGCCGCTCAGGAAGCAGAGGTCGAACTGCCCGCGGGCCGTGCCCTCCAGCACCTGATCGGCATTGCCAAGCGTGCAGCGCAATTCGATCTCCGGGTGGAGGTCGCCAAAGCGGCTGAGTCGGGATGGCAACCAATAGTTGCCCACCGTAAAACTCGCCCCAAGGCTGAGCACACCGCGCCGCAGGTCTGTGAACTCCTGCAAGCCTCGCTCCAGCCGATCCACCCCATCCAGCAGCCGCGGTCCTTCCTCAAGCAGGAAACGGCCCGCATCGGTGAGCTCCACCCGCCGGCCGATGCGATGGAACAACTTCACGCCGAAATGATTTTCCAGCTTCGCCACCGAGGCACTCACGGCTGGCTGGGTGATGTAGAGCTCCTCGGCGGCGCGGGAGAAGTGAAGGTGGCGTGCCACCGCCAGGAAAACCTGTAATTGGTCGAGGTTCACGCCTGCTGCTCCGGTCGAGCGTGGCAGAGATCGATGTGCCAGCGGCCATCGCTTCGCAGGACCTGCAGCAGGGTGTCGAAGATGTCGTTAATCAGCTCGCAAATCTGCTCACTGCCGCCATGGTGGAACTGCCAGCGCAGCTGACTCCAACCCTCCGCAAGGGCGTAGATCTGGACCTCAACGGCGATTTCCGCGACCGAAGGCAAATACAAGGAGACATCGTCAAACCAGGCGATCAGACGACCGTGTTCCGCATGGCCGAGGGTCAGACCCACCTCATCAAACCACTGCAGCACCAGAGCTTCGGCCTCTTCAAAGCGAAGGCAGGCGTGGGCCGAGAGAACAGGCTCAACCATGGGCCCATTGTGTTCACGACCCCGAGCGGGAGCATGTGCCTTGAGCCACAACTCCTACTAATTGGCGCAACACCGATCGGGTTTTAGGTTTTTTGTGCTTACAGTCGTTTTGCCTTCGGTAGGTCCCGTGTCAGTCTCCGTCCCATCGGCCTTATTC
>JBAPUA010000206.1:0-27997 GCA_049282435.1 Cyanobium sp.
CCGCTGATCGCGGGGCCGCCTGCAGGCCTCACGGATTGCCTGTGACAGCGCTGCCAAAGCCCCATCCGACCCCTGAGGAGACTCCGGGATGACGAGGGCGGGGGAAGCCTCGGGCCCACCAATCCCCCATCCTGCTCCCGGCGTCAGCAGCTCCAGGAACCAGCGACGGGATGCGGCGACCGGCAGCGGCTCAAGGACCGGCTGAAGCGCCAGGAACCGCCGCGGTCAGGGCGGCGGCGGCCAGCTCCTGGCTGCCTTCGCCAGGCTCCTCGCTCTCATCCAGGGGTGGATGGAAGTACTCCCACACCTGCCGGGCCAGGGCCGGCCCCATGCCCGGTGCCTGGGCGATCGCCTCCGGGCTCGCCAGCTGGATGGCGTCGATCGAGCGGAAATGGGCCAACAGATCCCGCACCCGCTTCGGACCCAGGCCGGGGATGTCACTCAGCCGCGAGCGCCTCATCCGTTCGCCCCGCTGCTGGCGGTGGAAGCTGACGGCGAAGCGGTGTGCCTCATCGCGCAGGCGCCGCAGCAGGGCCACACCGAGCTGGTCGGGCTCACTCTCAAGTGGCTGTTTGCCGCCCGGCACAAACACCTCCTCGCGCTGCTTGGCCAGCGAACAGACCACCAGATCGTCCTGCAGATCCAGCTCCCGCAGCGCCTCCATCACCGCCGAGAGCTGGCCCTTGCCGCCATCGATCATCACCACGTCCGGCCAGTCGTTGAGTCCGCCGGTGTGCAGGGCCGTGCTGGCCGCTCGCCGCAGTTCGGCCAGATCGGCCCCTTCGGCCTTGGCCTGGGACCAGCGGCGGAAGCGGCGGCGCATGATCTCGGCCATGGCCATGAAGTCATCGGAGTGGCCGGCGACGATGCTGCTGCTGCGGATCTTGTATTTGCGGTAGTGCTGCTTGGCCGGCAGGCCGTCGATGAACACCACCTGGGAGGCCACCGCGTCACTGCCCTGGATGTGGCTGATGTCGAACCCCTCGATCCGCCGGGGCGGCGTCGCCAGTTCGAGCAGCTGGGCCAGATCCTCCGTGGCCAGCAACTGCTGCTCGGCGCCCCGCTGGGCCCGCTCCAGCTCGTAGGTGGCATTGCGGACCACCAGTTCGATCAGCTCCGCCTTCTGCTGGCGTTGCGGCACCGCCAGCCGCACCCGCCGCCCGCGCCGTTCCGAGAGCCACTCCTCGATCAGCGCTTGCTGGGGCAACGGATGCTGCAGCAGCAGCTCCGGCGGGATTTCCACCGGCTCCACCTGGCTGTAGTGCTCCTCCACCACCCGCTGCAGGATGCGGCCGTGCTCGAGGCGGGCGGCGAGGCTGGTTTCAGGCTGGGGCTCAGCTTGGGATGCCTGGCTGGTCGGGGCCGAGGAGCCGCTGGCGAGCAGGAGCCCGGACTCGTTCGGCCGCGCCGACTCCAGCTCGGGGCGGTTCCCCGTCTCAGGGGCCATGCCAACTCCAGTCCCCAGCTCCGCTGCCGGCAGGCCGGCCACCGCCGCGTCCGCGGCAGGCGTCACCGCCGTGCTCGGCATGGCATCGGCCGTGAAGCCCAGGCGGCCCACCAGCCGGCCGGCCCGCATCTGGAACAGCTGCACCGCCGCCACCCGTCCGTCGGCCGCCAGGGCGATCACGTCCCGGCAGATCGAACTGTCGCCGACGCTCATCTTCTGGTCGGCGGTGAGCGTGTCCAGCCCCTGCAGCTGATCGCGCACCCGGGCGGCCGCCTCGAAATCGAGGCGCTCGGCGTAGCGCTCCATCTGCTCCGCCAACAGCTCCATCAGCTCATCGCTGCGCCCCTGGAAGACCATCGCCACCTTGCGCAGGGTCTGGTGGTAGTCCTCCGAGCTGATGCGCTCCTGGCAGACCCCGGGACAGCGGCCGATGTCGTAGTTCAGGCAGGTGCGATCGCGGTGCAGCGGCAGCGGTCGCTGCCGCAACGGGAAGACCCGCTTGACCAGGCTGAGGGTGCGGCGCAGCAGGCCCACATCGACATAGGGGCCGTAGAAGCGGTCGAGGGGACTGCGAAAGCGGCGGCGCCGGGTGATGAAGATGCGAGGATAGGCCTCGCTCCAGGTGATGCAGAGATAGGGATATTTCTTGTCGTCCTTAAGCAGCACATTGAAGTGCGGCTGGTTCTGCTTGATCAGGTTCGCCTCCAGCGCCAGCGCCTCGGCCTCGCTGTCGGTGACGATCACCTCGATGTCGCAGACCTGGCGCACCATCAGCGAGATGCGCGGGCTGTGGCCGTGGCCGCCGCCGCTCTGGAAATAGCTGCGCACCCGGTTGCGCAACACCTTCGCCTTGCCGATGTAGAGGATGCGATCCTCGCCATCGCGCATCAGATAGCAGCCCGGGTCGGTCGGGATCTCCCGCAGGCGGGCCTTCAGCCGCTGCGGCTGCAGCAGCAGGGGATCGCCCAGGCCTGCCCTCGGGTCCTGCGGATGGGGCTGCTGGTCCGCCAGCGTCAACCCCCGTACTGCCAGCCGGTGGCGGAGAGCTCCAGAGCCGCTCCGTCGCGATGCAGCACCGCATGTTTGACGGCACCGACGAACACCGTGTGATCGCCGACCGCCACCTGTCCCACCAGCTCGCATTCGACGGCGCCGAGGGCTTGATCCAGAATCGGCAGGCCCAGGGCCCCGAGCTGGAATGGAGCGGCGTCAAAGCGGCCGCCCACGCCCTTCTGGGGCTTGAAGAACACCGCCGCCAGATCCTTCTGATCGGCGGCCAGCACGTTGAGCGCGAAGCGGCCGGTGCGCTGGATCATGCCGTTGCTGGTGGAGTCGGCCCGCACCGCCATCACCACCAGGGGGGGCTCGAAGGAGCCCTGGGTGACCCAGCTGGCGGTGAAGCCGTTGATCTCGTCTCCCTCGGCCACACCGCAGATGAACACACCGTGGGGGATCTTGCGCAGCAGGGTCTTCTTGGCTGCCTGGTCGAGGCTGGCTTCGCTCATGGTCCTGGCCGCACGGAACTGATGTCGACTCTAGGAAGCAGCCCGTTCTGATCCGGGACGGTCGCTCCATAGGCTTGCGGTCGCTGCGGTGCCGTGATGCACGCCCTCTACCCGGGCAGTTTCGATCCCCTCACCCTCGGCCATCTGGACCTGATCGAGCGCAGTGCCCGTCTGTTCGACGGCGTCACGGTGGCGGTGCTGCAGAACCCCGGCAAAAATCCCAGCTTCACGCTGGAGCAACGGCTCGATCAGATCCGTGAGGCCACCGCCCATCTGCCGACGGTGCGGGTGGCCAGTTTTGACGGCTTGACGGTCGATTTCGCCCGAATCTGCGGCGCCGCTGTGATCCTGCGCGGCCTGCGGGCCCTGAGCGACTTCGAGTTCGAGCTCCAGATCGCCCACACCAACAAGACCCTGGCGCCGGCGATTGAAACCCTGTTCCTGGCCACCGCCGTCCAGCACAGCTTTCTGAGCAGCTCGGTGGTCAAGGAGGTCGCCCGATTCGGAGGTGCGGTCGAACACATGGTGCCGCGGGGAGTGGCGGGCGACCTTGCCAGGCTCTTTAATCATTCAACCGCCCACGCTCGACATGTCTGAGGCCCGCATCACCGTCCTCGATCAGCTGAATCAGCTCGAGGAGATTGTTCTCGATGGCAGCCGCATCCCGTTCAGTGGCGGCCGCCTCGTCAATGAGCAGGACGCCATCGAGTCGATGGATGCCCTGCGTGAGTCGCTGCCGGCCCAGATCCTCCAAGCCGAGGAGCTGATCCGTCAGCGGGAGGGCTTCATCGACAAGGCCCGCCAGCAGGCCGAGGAGATCGTCGCCAAGGCCCGCCGCGAGCGCGAGCAGCTGATCAACCAGGCCGCCATCCGCCAGGAGGCCGAACGCCAGGTGGGCGAGCTGCGGGATCAGGCCCGCCAGCAGTGCGAGCAGATGCTGCTGCAGGCGCGCCAGCAGGTGGCCCAGGCGGAGCAGGAGCATCAGGGCCGCATGGCCCAGATGGAGCAGCACTACGCCAGTCGCCGCCAGCAACTGGAGCAGGAGGCCCAGACCCGGCGCCAGCAACTGGAACAGGAGGCGAACGATCGCAATCGCCAGCTGCTGGAGCACCATGAGCGGGCGCGGCAACAGTCGATGCAGGAACTGGAAACGGTGCGACAGGAGGGTCTGCGCGTCCAGCGCGACAGCCAGGCCGAGGCGGAACGGCTCCACGCCGATGCCCTGCAGTTTGGCAAGCAGACCCAGCAGCAGTGCGAAGCCCTGATGGCGCGCAGCCGGCAGGAGTCCAACTCGATCCAGGAGGGGGCCAATCGCTATGCCGAGCAGGTGCTGGGCGAACTGGAGACGCGCCTGAAAGAACTCAGCCAGGTGGTGTTCGGGGGTCGCCAGGAACTGGGCCGGCTGCAGAGCCAGGAGCGGCCCGCCCCGGCCCCGGCTGAACTGGTGGCCCCGGATGAGAATGAACCGGTCAGCCGGGCCCGCCGGGCCGCCAGCCGCATGCGCCGTGCTGCCACCCGCGGCATCGCCAGCTGAACCGCCAGTCTCGGACCGGCAGCGCCGAATCCGAAGGCGTTCGGATGCAGACCCCGCCCTGAGCTCGCCAGGTTGTGACCGGGGAAACCCGGCCCATGGCTCAGGCAGGACCAATACCGGCCTTGTTCGTCCCTGCCGCCATGCCAGGCAACTCTGCCTACGGCGGCAGGGGCCCACCCCAGTGGCAGCAAGCCGGGCGGTTCTGCAGCCGTTGAACGGATGTCAGGTACGCAACCTCCAGCTGATCAGTTGGTCGGGTTCAGGGGCGCTTCGGCACACAGGGAGACGACCTGCACCTGGCGCATGATCTGGCCGATCGTCTGATTGGGGCTGCTGGCTCCGTTGGAGATGGCACTGACATAGCGGGGGCCGTCGCTGGTCTGCAGCACGCCGCTGATCGCCCGTACCCCGGTGAGGGTGCCAGTCTTGCCGAACAGGCGGCCATCGAGGGAGGTGCCGTTGTACAGATGGCGCATCGTGCCCCGCTGACCGGCGATCGACATCGAAGCGATGTAATCGCGGCCGTAGGGATGCTGGTCCATGCGCATCAACAGGGCCACCAGCAGCCGGGAGGTGAGCCGGTCATTGCGGCTGAGGCCGCTGCCGTCGTGGATGCTCACCCCTTGCATCGGCAGGC
This sequence comes from Cyanobium sp., assembly GCA_049282435.1. Lineage (GTDB taxonomy): Bacteria > Cyanobacteriota > Cyanobacteriia > PCC-6307 > Cyanobiaceae > Cyanobium. The sequence goes on from JBAPUA010000206.1 coordinate 5,124, forward strand.
CCTGGCCGCTGAGCCAGACGGTGGCGATCCGGGACGCATCCTCCACATTCCAGGTGCCGGCTGCGCTGCGCAACAGCACCTCGGCGGTGAAGTTGTGGCTCTCGGTGTTGGCCAGGCTCAGCAGCCCGTGCATGGAGGTGGAGGGCTCCTCATGCACCAGCACCGCATCCCTGGGCATGGGCGCATCGGCCGCCACCAGGCTCAGCTGGGCCCTGGCCCCCTGCTGGGTCAGGGCGCGCTGCAGCAGGGTGGTGAGCCGAGAGGGCGGATTGCTGACCGCATCCTCGATCGCATTGCTGGTGATCGCCAGTCGCGTGATCGGAGCACCGTAGGCATAGCTGCGATCGCCGTAGCTCCAGCCCTGGGGCCACCAGCCCTGGGCCGGCTCCTCCGCCAGCTGCAGTTTCACCGCTGTGCCGGGCGCCCCGCCGGCGGAGGCCAGAGCCAGCTTGGCGAAGCGCTGCAGATGGGGCACCGCCAGATCGGGATCCCCCTGGCCGGTCAGCCGCAGGGTGCCATCACTGAGCCGCCAGAGCTGGGTGTTGAGCCGGAAATCGGGACCGAGACGATCGAGGGCGAAGGCCGTACTGAGCAGTTTCTGATTGGAGGCCGGCACCCGGGGCCGGGTGCCGTTGACATCGGCCAGCAGTCGACCGCTGGGGTCGGCGACGCTGACGCTCCAGACCGGGGCCTCCGAGCCGATCAGCCGTGCCAGCCGCTGTTGCAGGCTCGGGCAGCTGATCTGGTTCTGCAGCTGCGGCAGCCCCACCGGTGGCGGCAGAGCCGGCAAGGTCGCCATTGGCGTGCGCTGGAGCGTGCGGCTGGGGGGCAGCGTCGGCGTCCAGGGCTCGGCGGTCATGCCCACGGCCTGGGCACGGATCGGCGCCGGCAGGCTCGGAACCGCCAGGGCGGCACCCAGCAGCAGCAGCGGCAGGGAGGTCTTGGTCGTCATCTCAGGATTGACCCACTTTCAGGTCGGTCACGGTGCCGTTGAAGCGATAGCTGGCACCTTCCAGCTCGACCGGGGCGCCGATCTTGATCGTCTGGTTGCCGAACACGACGCCGCCACTGGTCTTGCGGCCCTCGCCCCTGAGCACGAAGCGACCGTCGAAGGTGCCGAAGACCTTTTGATTGGGATCCGGGGCGGTGACGATCCGACCGTCGGGGGTGAGGATCGTCAGGCGGCGATCCAGGGGAATCACCCGTTCGATCGGCACGCTGCCGTGGGGCTGGTTGCGGATCACGATCGCCACCTTGCCTTCCGCCGCGGCGCTTTTGAGCAGGGAGGCCGGATTGGCGGAGGGCACCCCGCGCACATCGACGGTGACCGTGACCGGCTGCATCGAGCCGGTGGCGCTGGCGATCGCTCCGCTCAGTTTGGGGCTCCAGACGACACCGCCCACGGCCAGCAGCACCGCCGCCGCGGCGCCGATGTCCACCAGATTCCAGGAGCGGGAGGGGGAAGTTTCGCTGGCCATAGGAACCCATAAAGCCTGCGAAGTGTAAGCAGGGTGCACCGGCGGCACCAGTCCAGAGCCAGAGCCAGCTGCCGGCGGTCCCGGCCGGGGCCATCAGTTCTGCAGGCCTTCGATCAGATCTCCCAGCGCCTTGAGGTTGCCGCCGATCCCCAGGCTCTGGCCGCCGCTGATCGCCAATTGCTGCTGCTCGCCATCGGGCTTGCGCTCGAAGCCGGCCACGAAGCGGAAGCCGTCGGGATCGAGCCGGTAGAGCTCCCACTCGCCGGGGAAGGCACGCCGCAGGGCGCTGTCGCTCTGGGGGATCAGGGCATAGGCGGCCTGCCACTGGGACAGGAAACCGCGGCGCCGCTGGCGGGCGACGCTGCCGATGCCGACGCTGGCGTCCTCCAGGTTGGGGTTGAGCAGCACCACCGGGCCGCGATGGGCACCGCAGATCCGCTCCACCTGATCATAGTCGGCCTGGCTGGCCCCGACCAGCAGCAGCAGGCCGTCGCTGGGCGCATCGACCTGCAGGTGCTCCTGATCGCCGAAGCTGCTGATGTTGGCGCCGTCAGCGCCGGCATCGCGGCGGGCCAGGGCCGTTGCCCCCATGTCGGCGAACAGCAGGCGCAGCTCCTGCCCCGCCGCCGGCAAGGCCCGATTCAGCCGCAGCACCAACGGCAGCAGCCGCAGGCCCTCGAAGCGGAACTCCACGGTCCAGCGGCCGGCCGGGCTGGAGGCCAGGGCCTGTTGGAGTGCGGCGAGGGCCTCGGCCTCGGCAGTGAGCAGATCGGCGGGAAGCATGGCAGGGATCCCCTGGTCGGCGGGACAGGGCCAGGGCGCTCGGACCCTACCGAGCGGCCGGAATTGGCGGCCGGCGATGCCGGTCAGGTCCTCGCCCAGGCCAGCTGCTGGGATTGGGCTGAACAGCTGGTGCCGCGTCCTGCGGACCAGCTCAACGCCTCAGGATCCGCCGGGGTCAGCAGCTCCCCCATCCAGGCCCGCCTGCAGCTCGCGGCGGGCGCTGTCCAGATCGTCGGGGAAACGCTCCAGATCCCCGGGCCTCAGCCATGGCCCCAGGCTCAGGCGCAGGCCACTGGCCGCCTCCCGTTCGCCGTAGCCCATGGCCAACAGGATCGGGCTGGCCGCGCCGGCGGCGGCTGAACTGGAGCTGCTGCAGGCGGAGCCACTGCTGACAGCCCAACCGCGGCGGGCCAGGGCCCGCACCAGGGAGCGGCCCGATAGCGGCCGGCCGTCGTCAGCGGCGACCAGCAGGCTGAGATGGTGGGGCAGACGTTCGACTTCGCCACCGGGCACCGGACCGCTCAGCCGCAGGCCGGGTCGATGGCGGAGCCGTTGCCAGAGCTCGTCGCGCAGCTGGGCGACTGGATCCTGGCCTCCGGCAGCGGCCAGCCGGGCCGTGGCCAGATCCAGGGCTGCGGCGAATCCATGGGCCAGCAGCACCGGTTCGGTGCCAGCGCGGCGCCCCCCCTCCTGGGAACCGCCGCCGATCAGCGGCGCCAGCTCCACGCCCGGGGCCAGCGCCAGGGCCCCCACGCCCCGGGGCCCCTGCAGCTTGTGGGCGGTGATGCTGAGCAGATCCACCGGCAGCTGCGCCAGGTTGATCGGCTGATGGCCGACCACCTGGACGGCGTCCACGTGCAGGCGCACGCCGGCGGCTCGGCAGAGCGCCCCCAGGCGGGCCAGGGGCTGGAGGGTGCCCACCTCGCTCTGGCCCCAGATCAGCGAGACCAGCCGGGTCGGGGGCGCCAGCCGCTCGGCCAGGGTGCGGGGGTCAACCAGGCCGAGTCGGTCCACCGGCAGGATCTCCAGCTGCCAGCCCTGCCGTTGCAGCTGGGCCGCCGCCGCCCGGGTGGCGGGATGTTCGACGGCGGAGATCAGCAGCCGGCCCGGTTCCAGCAGGGCGGCGCTGCCCAGCAGGGCCAGATGGATCGCCTCACTGCCGCCGGAGCAGACGATCAGCTGGGAGGGCTCGGCCCCCAGGGCGGCGGCCAGCCGGAGGCGACTGCGCTCCAGCAGCTCGGCGGCCGCCAGTCCAGGGCCGTGGAGGCTGGAGGGATTGGCCCAGCCCAGCGGGGCCTCGGCCGCCATGGCCGCCACCACCTCCGGCGCCGGGGGACTCGTGGCCGAGGCATCCAGGTAGCGGCCCAGATCAGCAGCAGGCGGATTCAGCTGCGGCCGCTGGCAGGACCGGTCAACTTCGGCGCGATCGACGTTGCGGGTGGCCGCTGTCTCAGCCATCGCCGCCCGCCATCGGCCAGGAATCGACAGCACGGCCCCCCGGGGTCTCGGGGATCGTCTCGCCGCCCCCCTGCGGGTCGGCCTCGGCGCTCAGGCGGGAGCGGAAGCGGGATTCAGCGGAGTTGGAGGCGATCGCCACCAGCTCATCGAGGGAGCGCCCCCCCAGCAGGGCCTCCACCCGGTCCCGGGCCTCCTGGCTGGCACAGGCCTCCGGGCGGATGCAGCCCTGGACGCAGGCCGTGGCGCAGTCCAGGGCAGGCTGAGCGGCAGGCGCAGGCGGGGGCTGGATCGCCAGCGGCGCCGTCGCAGCGATGGCGGCTGCTGAATCGACCTCCGGGCGGAGCCCGGATTCGGAATCGAAGCCGGGCTCCCCAGCCCAGCTCGGCGACGGCTCCGCCTCGCCGCTGATCAGCCCCGGCACGACGACGCCGTCGAACACCGCCTCGGCCGGCCCGGTCATGAACAGGTGTTCGCTGGCCGGATCCCAGTCGATCTCCAGGGGGCCGCCGGGCAGATCGAGCCGGGCAGCGCGATCACTGAGGCCCAGCAGATGGCAGGCCACCAGCGTGGCGCAGGCGCCGGTGCCGCAGGCCAGGGTCGGGCCGGCGCCCCGCTCCCAGACCCGCATCACCAGATGGCCGGGATGCAGCACCTGCACGAAGTGCACGTTCGTGCGCGCCGGGAACACGGGATGCACCTCCAGGGCGGCCCCCAGCAGCTCCAGATCGATGTGCTCCAGGTCCGCCACCGGAATCACGACGTGGGGATTGCCCATGCCGACGGCGGCCACGGCCAGGATCTGGCCGGCAATGGCCAGATCCCCCTGGGGCAGGCCGGCGGGCCCTGGTTCCAGCAGGGTGGGGATCGCCGCGGGCTGCAGAAACGGCCGGCCCATATCGACGCGGATGCGACCGTCGGCCTGCAGGGCCGGCACGATCCGACCGGCCAGGGTTTCGATCTGCCAGGTGCGACCCGGACGATCGCCATCGCTGTCCGCCAGAAACCGGGCCAGACAGCGGATGCCGTTGCCGCACATCTCCGGCTCCGTGCCATCAGCGTTGAAGATGCGCATCCGCAGCTCACCCCCCTCCCGGGGCGGCAGGGCCAGGATCACGCCATCGCCACCGACGCCGAAACGGCGATCGCACAGACGCTGGATCGCCGCCGGGGTGAGGCCGAAACCGTCGTCTGGATCGACCAGGCCGCGACCGTCCGTCACCAGGCCGCGACCATCCATCAGCAGGAAGTCGTTGCCTAATCCCTGATACTTGCTGAACTGAAGCACAATCCTGCAGGCGCCGGCACGGCTCGATCCTATGCAGAGCTTCTTCGACAAGCGGACGCCCCGGCTTGACACCAGCCTGCCGAGCGTGCGGCATGTGCAGGACCTGATCCGCAACCGCACGCCCGTTCACGTGACGATGGTGGGCGGTCAGGAACTGGAGGGCACGATCAAGTGGCAGGACAGTGAGTTTCTGGCCCTGCGACAGGACGCCAGCCTGCCGCTGGTGCTGATCAACCGTGAAGGCATCGCCGTGCTGCGGGCCTTCCTCTGAGCCGCGGCAGTCCCTGGGCCCGGGGGTTGTGGCACGATCACGACTGAGCGCAGGCCCCGAGCGAACCCGTGACCGAATCCTCCCGCTACCGGCCGCAGGTGATCGAGGAGAGCTGGCAGCAGCGCTGGCAGAGCCAGGCCACGGCCCGCACCCCCGAACCGGGATCGCCGGCTGCCGGCGATTCGGCGCAGAGCGCGGCGGCTGAGCCCTATTACGCCCTGTCGATGTTCCCCTATCCGTCGGGGAGCCTGCACATGGGCCATGTGCGCAACTATGTGATCACCGACGTGATCGCCCGGGTGCAGCGATTGCGGGGCCGGGCCGTGCTGCATCCGATGGGCTGGGACGCCTTCGGTCTGCCGGCAGAGAACGCGGCGATCGAGCGGGGCGTGGATCCCGGGGCCTGGACCGACCAGAACATCGCCCAGATGCGCCAGCAGCTGCAGCGGCTGGGTCTGTCGATCGACTGGGATCGGGAGCTGGCCACCTGCCATGCGGACTACTACCGCTGGACCCAGTGGCTGTTCCTGCAGTTCCTGGATGCGGGTCTGGCCTACCGCAGCGAGGCGACGGTCAACTGGGATCCGATCGATCAGACCGTGCTGGCCAACGAGCAGGTCGACGGCGAGGGCCGCTCCTGGCGCTCGGGAGCCCTGGTCGAGAAGCGCAAGCTGCGCCAGTGGTTCCTGAAGATCACCGCCTACGCCGACCAGCTGCTCGATGACCTGCCGAAGCTTGAGGGCTGGCCGGAGCGGGTGCGCACCATGCAGGCCAACTGGATCGGCCGCTCCAGCGGCGCCGAGCTCCAGTTCGAGGTGGTCGACGGCGACGGGGCCGGCACCGGTCAGCGCATCGCGGTGTTCACCACCCGGCCCGACACGATCCACGGCGTCAGCTACGTGGTGCTCGCGCCCGAGCATCCCCTGGTGGCCAGCCTCACCGGCGCCGGACAGCAGCTGTCGGTGCAGGCCTTCATCGATCTGGTCGGGCGCCAGAGCGACCAGGAACGGACCGCCGAGGACAGCCCCAAGCGCGGCGTGCCGATCGGCGCCAGCGTCCGCAATCCAGCCAACGGCGAGCTGGTGCCCCTGTGGATCGCCGACTATGTGCTGGCTGAGTACGGCACCGGCGCGGTGATGGGGGTCCCGGCCCACGATCAGCGCGATTTCGTCTTCGCCCGCCAGTACGAACTGCCGGTGCGGCAGGTGATCATCCCCGAGGGCTCGGATGAACACGCCTATGAAGGTGGCGCCTGGACGGGCGCCGGCGTGCTGATTCACTCCGGCCCCTTCAACGGACTCACCTGCGCAGACGCCCGGCAGCGGATCATCGCCGCCGCCGAAGCCGGCGGCTGGGGCCAGGGCCGAGTGCAATACCGCCTGCGGGACTGGTTGATCTCGCGCCAGCGCTACTGGGGTTGCCCGATCCCGGTGATCCACTGCGACGCCTGCGGTGTGGTGCCGGTGCCCGAGGAGCAGCTGCCGGTGGAACTGCCCCAGGGGATTGAACTGGCCGGCCGGGGCGGCTCGCCCCTGGCCCAGCTGGAGAGCTGGGTGGCCGTGGCCTGCCCCTGCTGCGGCAAGCCCGCCCGCCGCGAGACCGACACCATGGACACATTCATGTGCTCCTCCTGGTACTACCTGCGCTACAGCGATCCCCACAACACGGCGCTGCCCTTCAGCCGCGAAGCCGTGGATCGCTGGCTGCCCGTGGACCAGTACGTGGGTGGCATCGAGCACGCCATCCTGCATTTGCTCTACTCCCGCTTCTTCACCAAGGTGCTGCGGGATCGGGGCCTGCTGGGCTTCGATGAACCCTTCACCCGCCTGCTGACCCAGGGGATGGTGCAGGGGATCACCTACAAGAATCCCCACAGCGGCAAGTACATCGCCCCGGCCGATGTGGCCGATCCGACGGATCCCCGCGATCCGATCAGCGGTGAGCTGCTGGACACCTTCTACGAGAAGATGTCGAAGTCGAAGTACAACGGCGTCGATCCCGCCGCCGTGATCGATCGCTACGGCGCCGACACGGCCCGCATGTTCATCCTGTTCAAGGCGCCGCCGGAAAAGGACCTGGAGTGGGACGACGCCGACGTCGAGGGGCAGTACCGCTTCCTGCAGCGGATCTGGCGGCTGGTCGAGGCTGCGTTGGAGCGGGGCCTGCGGCTGGCCCCCCAGAGCGCGGTCGGGCCCGGCAGCGGCGTCGCCCCCGATGGCGCTGTCGATCAGGAACTGCGGCGGGCCGTGCACACGGCCATCGCCGCCATCAGTGAGGACCTGGAGGGTGACTACCAGTTCAACACCGCCGTCTCCGAGCTGATGAAGCTCAGCAACGCCATGGGCAGCCAGCTGGAGGCGGCCAGCGAAGCCGTCGCCCTGGAGGCCCTGACGGTGCTGCTGGTGCTGCTGGCGCCGTTCGCGCCCCACCTGGCGGAGGAGCTGTGGCAGCGGCTCGGCGCCAATCCCGAGGGTGACCACAGCGTGCATCGCCAGCGCTGGCCCCAGGCCGATGCCGCCGCCCTCAGACGCGATACCGTCACCGTGGTGATTCAGGTCAAGGGCAAGGTGCGGGGCCAGCTGGAGGTGCCGGCTGACGTCGATGCGGCCCGTCTCGAGCAGCTGGCCCTGGCCAGTGACGTGGCCGCCAAGTGGCTGGAGGGTCGGCCGCCGCGCCGGGTGATCGTGGTGCCCGGCAAGCTGGTCAACCTGGTGCCCTGACCACCTGCAGGCTGGCGGGATCAGCCCAGTCGCCGCTGATCTGGTAGCCGCGGGGATTGCCGCCGAGATGGCGCAGGGCCCAGAAGACCGGCTCGGGGCTGGCCAGTTCCAGATCTGCGGCGATGGCCGCCAATGGGCGCGGCTGACCATCGCCCAGCAGGTCCTCCAGGCGGGCCTGCAGGGCGAGCACTTCGGCGGCGGCCTTCTTGCCGGCCTCGACGCCGGGCTGGTGGTAGGCGTTGACGTTGATCAGTTCGCCGTAGAGCCCCACGGCCCGCTCGAACAGGGCCACCAGGGCCCCGAGGCTGCGGGCGTCAAAGCGGCGCAGGGTGATCGTCAGGTTCTGGCGATCACCCTCGGTGAGAGCCGAGCGGGTGCCCTGCAGGAAGCCGCAGAGAAAATCGCCGGGCCGCTCACCCTGCAGGGGGCCGATGTCGGAGGGATCGTCGAGGGCCTCGATGAAGGTGACGAAAAAGTTGTCGAGCCCATCGCGCAACTGCTGCACGTAGGCGTGCTGGTCCGTGGATCCCTTGTTGCCGTAGACCGCCAGACCTTGATGCACCACCTGGCCGCTGCGGTCGTGCTTCTTGCCCAGGGACTCCATCACCAGCTGCTGCAGGTAGCGGCTGAACACCTCCAGCCGGTCCCGGTAGGGCAGCACCACCATGTCGCGTCGGCCCTGGCCGCCGCCGGCGGCATACCAGGCGGCCGCCAGCAGGGCGGCGGGATTGTGACGCACCTCGGGACGGCGGGTCAGCCGGTCCATGGCGCCGGCGCCGTCCAGGAACGCGTGCAGATCGGCGCCGATCAGGGCTGCCGGCAGCAGTCCCACGGCACTGGTGATGCTGGTGCGGCCGCCGACCCAGTCGAACATGTCGAAGCGGCGCAGCCACTGCTCCGCCTGGGCCTGCTGATCCAGATGGCTGTCCAGCATCGTCACGGCCACAGCCTGGTCGGCCCAGACCCCACCGGCGGCCTCCAGCCGGGCGCGGGACTGGGCCATGCCCAGATGCGGTTCGGGCGTGCCGCCGGATTTGCTGACGACGACCACCAGGGTGCTGTGCAGCCGCTCGCCGAGACCACCGAGGACGACGCTGATGCCCTGGGGATCGACGTTGTCAATGAAGTGGAATGGCAGACCCCTGCCCCGTTGCTGCAGGGCCCGCACCATCAGCAGGGGGCCCAGACCGGAGCCGCCGATGCCGATCCAGAGCACGTCGGTGAACGCGGTGCCGGCGGGGCAGCGGATCTCTCCGGAGAGAACGGCCTGACCGAAGGAGTCGAGGCGGTCCACCTCCAGGCGAATGTGATCGGCGGTGCTGCTTTCGGGGGCCAGCTCGGGCGCCCGCAACCAGTAATGGCCGACCTGACGCTTCTCATCGGCATTGGCAATCGCGCCGGCTTCGAGCTCGGCCATCGCCTGGAAGGCCTGATCAAACCCCGGCTGCAGGCTGTCGAAATCGGCCTGGGACAGGGCCATGCGACTGACATCGAGCCAGAAGCCCAGGTCGTCGTCGTACCAGAGAAGCTCGGAAAAGCGTGTCCAGAGACTGGCTGGATCATGGCCGTCGAACGGCGGAAGCGATGTCATGGCCCCTTGGACGCCGCACTTGGCCTCGGAACCGTATCCAGTCCGGCTCCGTTCCGGCAAGCGGTTGGCATGGTTCGCGGCATGGACGCCAGCGTGTGTGGGCCAGCGCACAGACCGATCGCCGCCGGCGTGCCGATCTGCGGCAGATCCTTAAATAAAAGAAATGAATATGCCTTAGCCTGGGCCCATGATTGGTTCCCGTCCCAAGTTGAAGATCGCCCGCCTGGGACTGGGGCTGCTGGGACTGGGGCTGGCTTTGACCTGGATGCCGATCCAGCTTCAGCGTCTGGCCCTGGCCCAGCGTCCAGTGCTGTTCAGTGATCCCGTCCTGATCGGCAGTCTCTCCAGCAATGGCGCCGATCCCCACGGCCTGATCAACGAGGGCCAGCGCCCCGATCCGCTCGACTTCTCCGAAGCCGAGCTGCGCGATCTGAACCGGCGCTTCGGCGTGCACGGACCCCAGCCGAAGCTGGCCCAGCTGTTCACCGAAGGGCTCGATCAGCTGCAGCCGCTGCGGGTGCACACCCTCTCCAGGATCGAGGAGCTGCGGCCCGTCATCCTGGCCGAAAGCCGGCGCCATTCCATCAATCCGATGCTGGTGGCCGCCGTGTTGTTCGATGAACTGCAGCACGCCAAACCCGGTGAGGACGCTCCCCTGGTGGCCGAATCCGGCCTGTTCCACACCCATGGTCCCGCCCAGCTGAGCCTGGGAGAACTGCAGAAGCAGGGGTTGCTCAGCGCCAACGCCACCCCCGAACAGATCAACCAAGCCCGCCTGCATCTGCTGGACCCCGACCGCAATGTGCAGGTGCTGGTCGGTAAGTTCGCCCGGCTGAGCAAGGCCCTCGGTCTGCCGCAGCGACGCCTGCTGATGGCCAGCGCCTCCCCGCGCGATGCCAAGGGCCTGGCCACCCTGGCCTATCTGCACAACGGCAAGCTCGACTACCCCGGCCGCATCCTGCGCTACATGCAGGACCCAGCGCTGCATGGCCTGATTTACGGCACCCGCACCTCACCCACCAGTCCGCTGATCTGAGCGCTGCGCAGCGGGGCCAGGCGCAGCTCCCCGCCACACTCCCAGCCTCAGCAGCTCACTCCGAGGGCAACCAGACGCTGCTCCAGCTCGTTCCAATCGAAGCTGCGTGGATCGGCGCGCTCGCCACTGAGATCGACATGGCGATGGGTGGTGATGCTGGTGGCGGGAATCTGGAAGCGGCGCATCCAGTCCGCCAGCACCAGGGCCATGGCGTCGTACTGAGCCCTGGTATAGCCGCTGTGTCCGGAACCCTGGTTCTCCCCGTCGAGCGGAGTTTCGAGGCTGAGATGCAGGGCGAAGTTGTTGATCGAGCCGCCCACCCTGGGATTGGTGATCACCCAGACGCCGTTGAAGGCGGAGTTGCCGGCGCCGAAGGCCCGCTTCACCGGATCTACCACCTGGATGATCTGACCGCGCTGGCCGATCAGGGTGTGATAACTGACTTGGTCGTCATCGTTGGCATGGGGAGTGATGAAGGTGTTGACCGCCGAGTCCAGGCCATAGACGGTTTCGTGCAGGACGATCACCCGCGGTGTCGGATCGACGCGATTGCCGTAGGCATCGCGGCGGTAGCGCTCGCCGAAGTTGCTCGGATCAGTGGGAATGTGCCGGATCCGGCCGGAGAGACTGGTTCGCCCATGCCAGAGCCGCTGACGCAGCTCGGCATCCACAGGGGCACAGGCCAGCGGCGATGACGCCCCGGCAATCGGCGAGCTCCAGTTGAGGGGGGTGGGGGGCTGGGGCGCCCGCCGGGGCGGACCGCCGCGGGCAGATACCTGGGGCCCATCCTCGAGCAGATCGAGCAGCGAGGGGTTGTGGCCATCGGTGCTGGCGGTGGCCAGCAGATCGCGGGCCAACCAGGCCAGAGCGCCCAGGCTGAGCACGGAGGCCCCCGCCACGGAGGTCAGCAGGGCGCGATGGCGTGAGTTCATGGCTGCAGCCGGGCCCAGCGGCTGCGCCTGGCCTCACAGTCGGCGGCGGCGGCCGGATCGATCTCCAGGGTCCAGCGCTGCGGGCGGGGCGCGGTGACCCGCAACTGGCGCTGCTCCACCCTCCGATGACGGGCGATCAGCAGCTGCAACAGCGGCGGCTCCGAGCCAGCCACCTGAGTCAGGGTGGTCAGCGCCTCGACGCTGCTGAGGCGCTGACCATCGAGGGCGATCAGCTCATCCCCCACCTCCAGACCGCCGAGCTGAGCCGGACTGTGGCGCTCGACCCGTCGCAGTCGCAGCGATCCAGCCTCCCCGATCTCGACCTGCAGACCGGTGAACCAGGACTGGGAAGATTCAGCCACCATGCGCAAGCCGAGATCCGCCAGATAGTCCTCCAGGGGGGGATCCTCGGTGCTCTGCAGCCATAACGGCAGAAGGGTGGACAGATCGGGCGCATGGCTGGCAAACGCCGCAATCAGGTCCGCTTCGCCATAGCCCCGACCCTGGCGACCGAAACAGCTCCAGAGCTGCTGAATCACGGCTCCCAACCAGGATCCGTGGCGCCGCAAGTGCAGATCCAGAACCAGTGCCAGCACCGCACCCTTGAGGTAGTAGCTGACCTGATTGTCCGCAGAGTGGGCATCTTGGCGATAGAGCTTCACCCAGGCCTCCTCGCTGCTCTGGCGCAGGCTCTGAATTCTGCGTCCCGGTGTCAGCAGGTAGCGGCTGAGATCGGAACCGAGATCCTCCAGCAACTCCTGCTCCCGGCCCAGGCCGGCGGCCAGCGGCAGCATTTGATCCACATAACTGGTGACACCCTCGGCAAACCACAGCGTCGGGATCACACAGGGCCGGTCATAGTCAATCGGCGTCAGCTGGGCCGGCCGCAACCGCCGCACATTCCACTGGTGCAGGTATTCATGGGCCACCAGTTGCAACAGCTTGCGGCGACCCTCTGCAGTGGCCAGGGCCTGGCGGCCATAGAGCAGCACGCTGCTGTCGTGATGCTCCAGGCCGCCATAGCCCTGATCGATCAGATGCAGGATGAACAGATAGCGCTCAGCCGCCGGCGCCGCTGCGCCCATCAACCGGCAGCACTGCAGACAAACCGCAGTCACATCGTCCAGCCAGCGCCGATCCTGACCGGGCAGATCCTCACCCCAGGTGACCCAGCGATGGGGCACACCGGCCACGCTGAACGGATGGCAGACATGGGGACCGGCCTCCACCGGAGTGTCGATCAGCTGGTCGTAATCGGCGGCGATCCAGCCGCCTTCAGGGAGGCTCGGCAGGGGCACGAACGGCTGCCATCCCGGCGGCAGGAGCAGCTCCAGTCGATGCGGCGACCAGCGTTCGCCCTCCACCTGCAGGACCACCGCCGCCAGGGCCAGAAAACCGTGGGCGTTGTTGAGATGGCAGGTGCGCACGGTCAGCTCGGCGGCCAGGATCGCGTAGGTGATCGTGATCGACTCATCGGCTCTGGCCGGCTCCTGGGGGGGAACCGGAGGGGCTGAACCGTCAGCCCTGAAGGCCGCAGCGGCCCCAACGCCGGCATCGTCAGCGGAATCCGCCACTGCCGCTGCAACTGCCGCGGCTGCGTCAGCGCTGCCCCCTGGGGCGGCGCTGGCAGGGGATGGCGGGATGGCGCCGCCGTCCAGCACCCGCCACTGGGCCGGCGTCAGCCGCTCGAGCAGCAGCTCGCGGCCGCCGCGGCAGACCCGCAACCGCTCGAGATGGCGCACGTAATCGCGAATCAGATAGGAGCCCGGCGTCCAGCTCGGCAGACTCAGCAGGAAGGGGCCATGGCGCGGCGCCAGGGTGATCCGCACCTCCACCAGCTGGCTGCTGGGGGCGGAGAGATTGAGCTGGACCTCAGGCACCGAATTCGATCAGAGCGTTGTGACGGGACGCATCGCCCAGGGCGGCACGGGCGGCGTAGGCCCGGGTGAGGCGACCCAGCAGCCGCTGCAGGTCCCGGCAGCGACTGAGGCGCTGCAGATCCCCCACCAGGGCCAGGGAACCGTCAGCGCTGCGGCTCCAGCCGAAGCTGGCACCTTCCGCCAGGCGCACCGCCAGCAGCACCGGCAGCGATTCGCCGCCGAACCCCTCGATCACCGCGTCTTGCTCGGGCTGAAGCCCGAAGCTCTGCAGTGTTTCGCTGAGGCAGGCGACATCGCGAAGGACAGTGGGCAGGATGGAGAGATGGGACAAGGCTTCAATGCCCACAGGCGCAGACCCTAGCGATCTCGATCCAGCCTTCCAGTGGCCGTTGCCACAGCCCTGGCCCCGACATGGGCCCCAGCGCCTGGCGGTGATGGCCTCCGGGGCGGGCAGCAACTTCGAAGGCCTGGTCGAGGCCTGCCGCAGCCAGCGGCTGGCGGCCCAGGTGGTGCTGCTGGTGGTCAACAACCCCGGCTGCGGCGCCGAGCAGCGGGCCGCCCGTCTGGGGGTGCCCTGCCAGTTGATCAACCATCGCCTGCACCCCAGCCGCGAGAGCCTGGACGGCGCCCTGATCGCCGCCTTCCAGCAGGCCCGGGTCGATCTGGTGGTGATGGCCGGCTGGATGCGCATCGTCACGCCGGTGCTGGTGGCCGCCTACCCGGACCGACTGATCAACATCCATCCCTCGCTGCTGCCCAGCTTCCGCGGCATCGATGCCGTGGGCCAGGCCCTGGCGGCCGGCGTGCCGTTGACGGGCTGCACCGCCCACCTGGTGCGGCCGGAAGTGGATGCGGGGCCCGTGCTGGTGCAGGCCGCCGTGCCCGTGCTCCCAGGCGACGACCACCTCAGCCTCACGGCCCGGATCCAGCGCCAGGAGCACCGCATCCTGCCGCTGGCCGTGGCTCTGGCGGCGGCCCGGCTGGCGACCTGAACGGCGCCGCCGCGGCGCCGCGGGCGGGCGTTCAGGGATAGAAGGGTGCCAGCGGCAGGCCGGTGGCGGACTCCAGGCCGGCCATCAGGTTGAGGCACTGCACCCCCTGACCCGCCTGACCCTTGACCAGGTTGTCGATGGCGCTCATCACGATCAGCTGGCCGGTGCGCTTGTCGACCTGCACCGACAGCAGGGCGCGGTTGGTCTGGCGCACCCACTTGGTGGAGGGATAGGTGCCGACCGGCAACACCTCGACGCAGGCACTGTGGCGGTAGGCGGCTCCGAGCAGCACCGTGCAGTCTTCGGCCGTCAGCCCCGGATCCCGCAGCCGCGCGTAGACCGTGGCTAGCAGGCCGCGCACCATCGGCATCAGATGGGGGGTGAACTGAACCTGTACCCCATGGCCAGCCGCCTGTGCCGCCAGTTGTTCGATCTCACTGGTGTGGCGATGGCCCACCACCCCATAGGGGGCCACAGCCTCCGAGGCCTCGGCCAGCAGCAGGTGCTCCTTGGCGGCGCGACCGCCGCCGGAGGTGCCGGTCTTGGCGTCGATGACGATGCCGCCGATCTCGATCAGCCCCTGCCGCAGGAAGGGCAGCAGGGCCAGCAGGCTGGCGGTCGGGAAACAGCCGGGAGCCGCCACCAGCCGGGCCGCGGCGATCCGCTCGGCGTCCCACTCCACCAGGCCATAGATGGCCTCCTCGCAGAGATCGCTGTCGCTGCGGGGAAATTGCCGGGCCTCGGCCCCGTAGACCTCCTGCCACTGGCTCAGGGAGCGGTAGCGGTAGTCAGCGGAGAGATCCACCACCTTGACGCCGCGCTCCAGCAAGGCCGGCACCAGCTGGGAGGCCAGGCCGTTCGGCAGGCTCAGCACCGCCAGATCGGCAGCCGCCGCGATCGCCGCCGGGTCCGGGCTGCTGACCACCAGATCGCGGGGCAGCGGCAGGAAGGGGACCAGTTCGCTCCAGCGCTTGCCGCTGCTGCGTTCACCCCCGAGAAAGGCGATCTCAAAGTGCGGGTGAGCAAGCAGCAGGCGCAGGGTCTGCAGGCCTCCGTAACCACTGGCACCGATCACAGCGACGCGTTTGCCTGACATGGTGTCGGAAAAGAAGCGCCGAATCGGCGGGAACGGCTGATCGTACCGGGCCCTATAACAGTTTCAGCGTCGCCAGTTCCTGACGCCCTGCAGCGTTCCCCACCCCCTTGAACGTCCGTATCGAGACCAGTCCCGCCGCCACGATCGGCTCCATCCCGGACGGCCCTGTCCCCGACGCCGCCGTCCTCGACGGCCCCGTCCTCGACGGCCCCGTCCCGGACGGCCCCGTCCCGGACGGCGGCGCTGCCGAACCCTTGCATCCTTTCCAGTTCGACGCCATCGCCGATGGGCTGGCGGCGATCCGCAACGGCGAAGTGATTGTGGTGGTTGACGATGAAAACCGGGAGAACGAAGGCGATCTGATCTGCGCCGCCCAGTTCGCGACGCCCCAGCAGATCAACTTCATGGCCACCGAGGCGCGGGGCCTGATCTGCCTGGCGATGGAGGGCGAACGGCTCGATGCCCTGGATCTGCCGCTGATGGTGGATCGCAACACCGACAGCAATCAGACCGCCTTCACCGTCAGCGTCGATGCCGGCCCGGAAAGCGGTGTGGGCACTGGCATCTCGGCGGATGACCGGGCTCGCACGATTCAGGTGGCGATCCATCCGGAGACCAGGCCGAGTGATCTGCGCCGCCCCGGTCACATCTTTCCGCTGCGGGCGCGGGAGGGGGGCGTGCTCAAGCGGGCCGGCCACACCGAGGCCGCTATCGACCTGGCCCGCCTCTCGGGCCTCTATCCCGCCGGCGTGATCTGCGAGATCCAGAACGCCGATGGCTCCATGGCCCGCCTGCCCCAGCTGGTGGACTACGCCCGCCGCCATGACCTGCGCCTGATTTCGATCGCCGATCTGATCCGCTACCGCCTCGACACCGAACGCTTCGTGCGTCGCCAGGCGGAGGCGACGATGCCGAGTGCCTTCGGCTCCTTCCGGGCGATCGGCTATCGCAACGAACTCGATGGCAGCGAGCATGTCGCGATCGTCAAGGGGCAGCCCGAGCGGGCCACGGCGCCGGTGCTGGTGCGGGTGCACTCGGAATGCCTCACCGGCGACGCCTTCGGTTCCCTGCGCTGTGACTGCCGGCCCCAGCTGGAGGCGGCCCTGCGCATGATCGAGCAGGCCGGCGAAGGCGTGGTCGTCTACCTGCGCCAGGAAGGGCGGGGCATCGGCCTGATCAACAAACTCAAGGCCTACGCCCTGCAGGACGGTGGGCTGGACACCGTCGAAGCCAACGAACGGCTCGGCTTCGCCGCCGACCTGCGCAACTACGGCGTCGGCGCCCAGATCCTCAGCGATCTGGGGGTGCAGCGGCTGCGCCTGATTACCAACAATCCCCGCAAGATTGCCGGCCTGGGCGGCTACGGGCTGCAGGTCGAGGACCGGGTGCCGCTGGTGATGGATCCCGGCCAGCACAACGCCGCCTACCTGAATGTCAAGCGCGTCAAGCTCGGCCACCTGATGGAGGTCGAATCCCATGGCCTGACGGCGGTGCTGGCCTGGCATGGCAGCTCGGATCCAGATCGGCGCGCCGCTGCCTTTGAAGCCCTGCACCACTGGGCTGATCAGCACCGGCTGCTGCTGGAGCCCGAGCAGGATCCGCGCTTGCTGGCCCTGCTCGATCAGCCGGACCTGGCGCTGCTGCTCGGCTCACCGGAGGAGAAGCAGCTGACGGCCGAGCAGCTGGCGGCCAGTGTGCAGCAACTGGCCCACCAGCCAGACACCGGGGCCGTCTCCCTGCTGCTGGCTCCCGACGGGCGACGGGTAGCCCATCCCAGCATCAACCTGGAGGCGGAGCTCCGGCCGCTGACAGATCTGCAGGATCCTGCCGAGCGCTCCTGTCCCAGGCTGGCGGCCCAGCCGGGCGCCTTCATCGTCTGGCGCTGAGAGCGGCTGCCCTCAGCGCGGCATGGTCAGAGCTTGAACAGGCCTGCCGCTGTCGCCTGGATCGGTTCCTCGCCGGGGTTGAGACGCAGACGCGGGAAGACCTTGAGGAACTGGAGCTGGCGATGGAGGCAGACCATGCTCACCACACTTGGCCAGCAGCTGATCGAGCTGGGGCAGGTCGCCGTTGAGGTGATGGCGCAGCAGCTAGCCGTTGTCGATGCGCTCGGGTGAGCTCAGCCCGCCGGGGCTGGGTGGCAGCAGCGGCCGGACCAGGCGCAGAATCGGGTCGAGGGCCAGCTGGACCATGAACTCACGATCCATCCAACGCAGGGACTGGTCGTCATAGGACCGGCGGCAGGAGTCGAGCTCGCCGTGATCGAAGCGGAAATGGTGACTGAGGTCCTGCTGGCAGCTGGGCACCAGGGCCTAGGCGTGGGCCCAGCTGCAGGGCAGGCGATGACCTTGGACGACCGTGAACATCAGGGCGGGAGCCGTATCGGTGTCAACGTCGACGCAATGACAGCGATGCAGGTGCGAAACCTTGAGGCCATGGCGCGAAGATCGGTTGATCACCCAGGTGCCGACAGCTGGCTCCCGATCTTCGCCCCCCGCCAGAGCGCTGACAGCCCGGGCCGAGAGCCACGGCGAAGCGCATCGACGCCCAGGTGCATCCGAGTGGCTTGATTGAAGTCGTCGAGCCTCAGATTGCAGGAACAAATGGTTGATCGACCATCGCCTTGGCGCTAGGCGCCGATGCTGCCACCCTCAAGAAGGATGGTCGCCGCATTTCATTGGAGGGTGTACTCACGGGCTCTGACCTTGGCATTCTGTGGCTGTATCTCACAGAAGAGGCCCATGCCTCCGGCATGAGGCGGCCGGTCGGCGGCAGGTTGGATGATGCCGGCGGCGACGACCCTGGACGCATGCAGGCCAGGGCGGGGCGGTTGTCGATCCTCCCCCTCGATGACGTGGAGATCAGCTTCAACAGGCCCTAGGGGTGCGGCCCTGAGGCAGCCCGCCCAGGGCTGGCTCCACTCCCACGGTCACCAGCTTCCAGCCCGTGGACCGATGACGTCCTGAGCCAGCCACGACCCGCAAGGCCCGGCGGCGAGCCGTGCTGCTTAGCGCGAGCTCCTTAGCATGGCAGGTCGCAATTAAGGCTGGAAATTCGGCTGCGTTTTCGCTCACGTTTTGCGCGGTGCTGGAGTAGAAAAGCGCAGATGATCATTTTCGCGCCAGTGGAGGTGCTGCATCGTGCTGAGCCAGCTCCGGATTGATGAGGGCCGTGCCGATCACTACCAGCGATTCCTCGAGGGATGCGGCAAGGCTTTCTCCCTCACCAGGATTTCCGAGGATTTTCGTTTCCAGATCAGGACGGCCGAGTCGCCCTCGCTGCTGGTGCGTCAGGTCAGCACCCGTGGTCTTGTCTCCCATCAGATCGACTGCAGCGATGCGTTCTACGGCCTCATGCTCAGCCACAGGCCCGGTGGTTTCAGTACCTCGGCACCGCTGTCGGCCGACGCAGCCCAACCTGCCGCACCAACCCTGCACTGGCACTTTCCGAACCAGCTCGCCACCAATCATCACCACGATTCCGAGGTCACCTATCTGCGAATCGAGAGCGCCGGCTTGCTGAGACAGCTGGCGCTGTACGGCCTGAGGGTCGATCAGCTGCGCAATCTGCAGGGCCTCGTCTCGCCCGCCGGGCTCGTCCAGCTCTTCCACTCCATTGACCAGCGGCTGGTCTCCATCACCGAGGCCAGCAAGCGCACCGCCGCCGTCGAGGAGTTTCTCGCCACCCTGGGGCAGGAACTGCGGAAACTGCTCACCCTGCCCAGAGTCTCCAGCTCCTCCAGCGCCAGGCATGTCACTGCGGCGATCGAGCACATGGCCGCCGATCTCGCAGCGCCGCTCAGCCTGCCCCAGCTGTCGGCGCAGCTCGGACTGACGCCAAGGGCTGTCCAGGTCTGCTTTCGCAGCCGCCTCGGAATCTCACCGATGCGCTGGCTCAAGCTGGCCCGCCTCAGCAAGCTGCGCCAGATGCTGCACTGCCCTGATCTAAGTCAACTCTCCTATCAGGCCTTGATGGCCCGTGTCGGACTCAGCGCCAACACACTCAATCGTCAGAATTACCGCGAGATCTATGGTTTAACGCCCGCCGAGGACAAACTCCAGGCCCAATTGCAACAGCTGCGGCGGGCCGATGATCACGACCAAAACTCTCAATATTTACAGTTTTCTAGCACCGCATCGGCGATTGCCGCCCTGCGCGAGCTGGAACAGCAGCAGCGCGATCCGGTCCCGCCTTCAGCATTCTCAATCTCGATCACCGTCTCGATGGCCGAGGCGGCTGCCAGGAGAGCTACCCCGCTGGCCAGTTGATCCGGGACAACAAGGCTCCAGGCCCAGTCCGGCGCTCAGCCAAGCTCCTCACGAATCATGCGAACCACCAGGGCTGACGGGCTGATGTTCTGATCGGCAGCGTGCAAGCGCAAGCGACAAAACAGGGTGCGCGGCAGGGTGACCGGCAGCCGGGTCAGCGCCTCGCAGTCCTGGCCTGGTTGCCCGCCAGCACGTAGAACCTGACCTCGGCTGGAGCCATTCAACGTCAGGCTGAACAACTCACGCATTCCGTCAATCTGTATTGACAACCAGTCTGGGATCACTGCAGCTGCTGACTGCCCCCACTGCGCCCTCATCTGAAGGTGGGATCTGCTTCCACAGCACGCGATTGGCCTGCGCCTCGCGTGCCCTGCTCGTCCCCCCACAAGCCTGACCTCGGGGGTGAAACGAATGCACGCCAGACCATGATTGTTTCGACCATGCAACTGCAGCCAGAATTGTCTGCGTTCAGCCCACACCGACCTGAAAACTCGCCAGACAGAAGGGTTAAAATCAGCCTATCGGCCAGAGCCTGTCAGAGGTCGCAATGATCAAGGATCACAGCCTTGGCTTCCCTGGGGATCGATCGCCAATCCAGGTGAGAGCTCCTGATTGCGCGCTTGAAGGTCATCGAATCCAGATGCGCCATCAACCTGAAGACTCAGCCCAGCTCCTTGCGAATCAAACGGGCTAACAGAGCTGACAGAGTGGTGTCCTGATCCAGGGCATGCAGGCGCACTTGGCGGTAGAGGCTGCGGGGCAGTGTCACGCTCAGACGCGCCAGAGATTCACCCGTAGACGCACCGCGATCAGCAGGGCTCAGATCGTCAAGCTCTGGTGCATCAGCGCAGAGTTGGTCAACGGCTTCACGCATGGACAAAACTACTTTGTGCGATTTTTACATATCGTATCGAGCTTGACAAGTCCTGATGCCATGAGATTCGCAATACTGCCCGCCCTGTTCGCAATCAATCCACGCAGACCAGTGAACTGTATGGGTCGATACAGGCCCCAATGGCCGCCCGCGTGGCTTTACAGTGATCTTGAAAGCCTATAAGCTAACGACTGTGCGCTAGTTCGATTTCTTCGTATCTTTAACGCATCGTTGGCCTGGCATTTTGAGTGTCTCTGGTATCCATGAAATCCACTGAACCAGTCAAGAAGCTATCCGTGCTTCTTGCGACCCAGCTGCATTTGCGCGCCAAGCGATATGCTCTCCAGAATGATCAGACTCTGACCGATCTGATCACAACCTTGTTGACTGAATTTCTCGACGCATCCGAAACAGAAAAAAAGGGCTCCTCCATATGAGGAACCCTACAGTTTGGCCCATAGCCTAGGCGACGATCTGAACTGCGCCAACCAGACCCCCGTATCCAGGGCCTGGCTGCGCTGTCCTCAGGCCTCGATTGAAACCTTGTTGATGCGGGTGCCATTGCGCAGCTTTAGCACCACATCCAGGTCGCCGGTTTGTCCGAACACGGTGTGCACGCCATCGAGATGTGGCTGGGCTCCATGGCACAGGAAGAACTGGCTGCCGCCGGTGTTTTTGCCCGCATGCGCCATCGACAGGCTGCCGGCCTGATGCCTGTTCCTGTTGATCTCACAGGGGATCGTGTAGCCCGGACCGCCAGTGCCGGCTTGGCCGCGGGCTCCTTCCCTCGAATTTGGGCAGCCGCCCTGGGCCATGAAACCCTCGATCACCCGGTGGAAGGCCAGGCCGTCGTAGAAGCCATCGTTGGCCAGCTTCACGAAGTTGGCGACGGTGCCGGGGGCGTCGGCGTCGAACAGTTCAATCGTGATGCTGCCGGCATCGGTGTCCATCAGGGCTTTGGTCACAGTCGCTCTAGGGAAGGGCTGGCTCAATCCTGCCAGGCCGGATGCAGGCCGCTGGCGGAGGGCCGAACCTGCCGCCCGTCCAGGCTGCTGACTCCGCAGCGGTGCCGCTGGAACTGATCGGGCTGCAGTAAAACGAAGCCATCTCTTCCACCACCACGTCCACCATGAGCGCTTCCCGCGGATCCGCCGGCACCCATCTGGATCTGCCGCAGGCCCGCCTGGGCGTGCTCGGTGGCAGTGGCCTGTATGCCATGGAGGGGCTCGACGACCTGCGCGAGCTGACGGTCGAGACCCCCTACGGCCATCCATCCGACAGCCTGCGCCTCGGCCGCATCGGCGATCTGGAGGTGGTGTTTCTGGCCCGGCACGGCCGCCAGCACACCTACACCCCCACCGAGGTGCCCTACCGGGCCAACCTCTGGGCCCTGCGCTCCCTCGGCGTCCGCTGGATCCTGTCGGTGTCCGCCGTCGGCTCCCTGAAGCCGGAACTGCGGCCCCTCGACATGCTGGTGCCCGATCAGTTCATCGATCGCACCCATCAGCGACCGCTCAGCTTCTTTGGCGAAGGGGCCGTGGCCCACGTCACCGTGGCCGATCCCTACTGCGCCGTGCTCAGCCGCATCCTGGCGGATGTGGGCGACAGCCTGATGCCACAGGGCCGCAGCCTGCACCGCGGCGGCACCTATCTCTGCATGGAGGGTCCGGCCTTCTCCACCCGCGCCGAATCCGAGCTCTATCGCTCCTGGGGCTGCGATGTGATCGGCATGACCAATCACACCGAAGCGCGGCTGGCCCGTGAGGCCGAGATGGCCTACGCCACCCTGGCCATGGTCACCGACTACGACTGCTGGCACCAGGACCATGCTTCCGTCACCGTCGAGATGGTGATCGACAACCTCCGCGCCAACGCCAGTCTCGCCCAGCAGATCGTGCGCCTGGCGGCCGAACGGGTCGGGGCCCTGCGGCCTCCCAGTGCAGCCCATCAGGCCCTGCGTCACGCCCTGATGACCCCGGTTGAAGCCGTGCCGGCCGCCACCCGGCGCCGCACCGAGCTGTTCACGGCTCCCTACTGGGGTGCGATTGCGGACGCGGCTGCGGTCGGCGCCGACAACTGAGCGCCCAGGGCCGCCAGCACCGAGCGCAGCCCCGGGCCATGTTTGGCCATCGCCGCCCGCGCCCCGTCCCCATCCAGGCCGGTGGCGGCCATCAGCAGGGCCAGGCGCACCGAACCCTGGCCCTGCAGCA
>JBAPUA010000207.1:0-17073 GCA_049282435.1 Cyanobium sp.
AGGGTTCCCGAAGGCTGCTCTTCCGCAGGGATCCAGTCGTCGACAGCGCTTGATCAGGCGGCACCGCGTCGCTCAACCGCCATTGCGGACTGAGATCTCGACGTTGGGGCAGCCCTGCGCCCCAACAGCACTGGCCCGGCAATGTTGAAGCAACAGCGCCAAGTCATCGGTCGCAGTTCTCCATCGAAACCAAGGCAGAATTACCTGGAACACATCAACGATCGCCTCCAGGCGGGCGTGAACCTTGGCCCCAGAATCGCAGAAGGAAATGCCGCGAACCTCAAGAGCCAGCGATTCAAGTGCTGATGCCATTTCGTCCAGAAGCTTCTCGCTTTCGCTGAAGTCAGTAGACAACCCAACAAAATACAGTGGAAGCCACCAGTGTCGAAACAGCGGGTTGACCGAGATGACCTCCAGGCCGACATGGTGAGCCAGACGATTGAGCAGGGCGATGCCAAACACGACCACCATCACGCGGACCAGCAGCCGCAGACGGCAATGATGAGTGGCCCGCCTGAACATCAACGGCAACGTCTGCAGCGGCACCAGAAGGATCGACAGTGACGGCAGGCATGCTCCCTCAAGGCCGATCCCGTCCCCCCGGAGCCCTGGCATTTAGCGACACTCACCCATCTCAACTCACGCACGGGCCCTCGACCGGGGAGCCCCATGTCGCAGTCCCTATCCGCGTATCGTTGAATACCCCTCCATGTCGCTGCAAAGACGTCCATCGCCAGCGGGTGGTTCGCGCCACTGCAGTTGCTCGACGGCTGCTGTTTGAACAGCCGCCTTGATCCGTCGCTCGCCCATCGACCATCTCCCAGAGTCCGCCCATGACCTCTCCCCAAGAGAGCCACGACCGCATCAACACCTTCCTGCTACGCCTGCGCAGCGAAGCGGAGCTGCAGCAGGCGATGAAGCCGGTCACCACAGCCGCGGGTGTCGCCACCGTGGCCGCCGGCGCCGGCTTCGATCTGAGCCCGGCCGAGCTGGTGAAGGATTTCGCCCAGCGGCTGCTGGAGGCTGGCGACGAGCGGGCGGTGCTGCTCTTCGACAACTGCGGCTGGGACCACGGCGAGCTCGCCTGGGTGTTGAAGACCTGGGATCAGATCGGCAGCTGAAGCCCCTGCCACCAGCGGCAGGGCCTAATCGGCCGCCGCCAGCCGGGCCACGTAGCCATCGAGCGATCCGGCGTTGATCCAGCCGGTGGCGATCGTCTTGGCGTGCTGCTGGCTCACCCGACCGCGATGGAGATGGGACAGACCGGCCGGAAAGATCACCAGCTTGCCCCGCTCGGCCTGCTCGTGATGGTCCTGCCAGTGGAACTCGGTGCCCCCCTCGGGCAGGCTGTTGGCATAGAGGATCCAGGCCAGCACCCGGCGGATCGGCTCGGTGGCCTCCTCGCTGGTGGTCCAGTCGCAGTGCCAGCGGTGGAAACCCTCGCCCGGGGCGTAGCGCTGCAGGTTGAAGATCGGGTTCACAAACAGGGCCTGCTCCGGACAGCAGTCGCGGAACAGGGGCCGCTCCTCCAGATAGCGATTCAACCCGGCTGACACCCCGCGCACGATCACCTCGGCCAGGGCGAAGGCCTCCGGATCGCTGCGATCGATCGCCACCAGGCTGATGTCGGTCGAAACCTTGGCGGGATCACCCGCACCACCCGGCCCGAAGGCCACGCCGGCTCGCCACAGGTCGGCGCGACGCTCGAAGAAGGCCATCACCCCATCGGCCAGGGCCTCATAGCCAGCGTTGCGGTAGGCAGCGATCAACCGCATTCGTCCAGAGCCCCATCCCCTGATCCAGCCTACGAAGCCCAGGGCAGGGCCCAGAGTGCCTCCAGGGCCTGCCAGCGGTCCGGATCCGCCACCACCCGCTCGCTCAGCCCCACCCGCTGCAGCGCCCGGGCCACCTGCAGGCGATCGGGCAGCTCACTGCCGGCCAGAGGGTCGATCGGCAGGGCCAACACCTGCTGTTCAGCCGGATCCGCCATCAGCTGCAGATTGAGATCGCCGAGCTCCCGCTCGAAGTACACCCGGCGCATCCGCCGCGTCAGGGCCGGACCGAGGGCCTCGGCAAAGGCTTCCAGATCCGCGGCATCGCTGGAGCAACCGCAGTTGAGAGCCAGCCAGATCAGCAGCTTGGCCCAGCTCTCGGAAGTCCACAGCGGCGGGAAACTGTCCCGGTGCTGTCGCACCAACTCGGTGATGGCGAAATCCACCAGGGTGGCCTGGAGAGCGGCGGGATCTGTCATGGAGAAAGAACGCACCGGCCGCCGGGGACGGCAACGGGCAAACTGCAGGGACATCCTCCTGGAACACCCCGATGGCCCTGGACCTGAACGACCCGGAGCTCGAGTTCAACGACCTCGTCACCTCCTACCAGAGCTGGGTGATGGCCGTCATCAACGACGAGAAGCTGGGCGGTGAGCCCCTGCTCACCGAAGAGATCGCCGACGACGCCCTCAATGCCATGCGCTTCCTGCCCGATGTGGTGACCAGCGCGATCGAGACCACCCTGGCCCGCGTCTACGACGTGGATCCAGAGGAGCTGGCCGAACTGCTCTATCCGGAGAGCTGAGGCCCAGGCAGGCCGGGCCAACGGCGGCAGGGGCAGCGGGATTAGGCTGAACTCCAGTGCAGGGACGGTTTCCTTGACCCTTGGACCGGCCCAACCAACCCTTCTGAGCCCCAACCCGGCCAGCGCCGATCCGGGCGTCGACGCAGTTGGGTCTCAGAAACGGCGCAGCGATTTCGTTCTGAAGCCGTTCATGACCAGCTCCGACTGGATCGGAGCCTGGCAGCTGATCAACACCCTGGTGCCCTACGCCGCCCTGTGGTGGCTGGCCCTGTGGTGCCTGCATCGGGCCCCCTGGCTGCTGCCGCCTGTGATCGCGCTGATGGTGCTGTTCCTGGCGCGCTGCTTCTCACTGATGCACGACTGCGGCCATTATTCGCTGTTCCGCAGCCGCCGGGCCAATCGCTGGCTGGGATTTTTGCTGGGTGTGGTGGCTGCCATCCCCCAGCTGCCCTGGTCGCGGGGGCATGAGTTCCACCATCGCCACAACGGCAACTGGGAGCGCTACAAGGGCCCTTCAGCTTTGGTGAGCTTGGAGACCTACGAACAGATGGGTCCGGGGGCCCAGAGGATTTACCGCTGGTTGCGCCATCCGCTGATGCTGTTCCCCGGCGGCTTCTTCTATCTCGTGATCAAGCCCCGGGTGGAGCTGCTGCTGGGCCTCTGGGGCTTCATTCCGGAGGCCATCCGGCAGCTGCAGGCCAACCCGCAGACCAGCTGGGGCGAGTTGCTGGCCAGGCACAAGAGCCGCTTCTGGCACAGCCCCGAGGAGTTCGTCGATCTGCTGCTCAACAATCTGGCCGTGATCAGCCTGTGGTGGCTGATGGCCACCGTGGCTGGAGCGGGCGACTTCTGGCTGATCTACACGCCGGTGATGACCTGCGGCGCGGCCATCTTCATCTGCATTTTCTTCATTCAGCACAACTTTCCGGGCTCCTACGCGCACAGCACCAGCGATTGGGATGCGATGGCGGGCACCCTAGAAGGCACCAGTGATCTGAAACTTCCGGCCATCTTCAACTGGTTTTCAGCCGACATCGGCTGCCACGCCATTCATCATCTCTGCGCGGCAATTCCTAACTACAGGCTCAGAGCTTGTCAACAGCACAACGAGCAGCGACTGCGTGGCATCACTCTTCTGAGCATAGGCGATATCCCCACCTGCTTCAATTACATTCTCTGGGATCAGCGGCTCGGCCGCCTGACGACGACGAATGCCGCTCCCTGACGAGACGAAAAACGGATCTAAGAGCACCTTATCAATGGAGACGCCTGACTGAATGTCGAATTCAGTCAATCTTTGAAACCATCATGATCATGATCAGCAACAACGTGGACAGTGCCACGACGGCAAGCCCTATCTCCATATCCATGCGATGGCTCAAGACAATGGCACCGTTCTAGTGCAGCCACCGCCGCCTCGGTTCAGCCGGCATCTAAGATAAGACTCATGCCCGCAGCCGATCAGGGCAGAGCAGCCCCCACGGCAAAAGCTGGCAGGCACCCCTCCGCGTCCAGCAGCATGCATCCAGATGCATTCAAGAGCAAGAAATCAGATCCCACCTTTACCCCCGAGAGCAATGGCATGACCGAATCTGCAACTCCTGGTCTCACCATCGGCCAACTGGAAGCAAAATATCCGATGTACTGCAAAGCGATGCGCTTGCTGCTGCGTGAAGGCTGCACCCTCAAGCAGATTCAACGCACGGTCTGCTGGGACCGGCTCGAGATTCTGCACAACAGCCTGCCGAAGAGTTACAAATCCCCGGAATACCTGTTCCTGCTGTTTCGCCGCGAGTGGGAACAGCACAAAGCCGCCCTCGCCTGAAGCGCAAACCAATCCCTGCCTGGTCCCAATCCCGTGGCAGCTTCGGCACCGGGATTGGGGCCGATGGCTCCGCAGAAGGTAGGCCTGGATGGTCGGCAACCGGATCCGGCGCCGAGTTCCCTCCTGAGCAAGTCGCAGCATGGGGCACCCACCGGCAGCTCAGGGCACAGCAAGGACAGGCCATGGGCCAGGTCTCGGCCGCATGCCCCCAGATCCCTTCCGCCTGGACCAAACCCCAACGACGGCTGGCGCCTGATTGAGCTTGCGGCCTGTTGATGACCCGTCAAGCTCCGTGCGTCGCGGCAATGGCCTGCGGTATGTCCGTGACGCGGCGCGCGATCGCGGCGCAGCATGCTCCGGATGCGGACCGGGGTGAAGACCCACCGGCGATCAGAGCAGGACGCCAAGCCCAAAAAAAACCGTCCCCGATGAAGGGAACGGTGAGCCAGGAGGCGAATCAACGCTCAGGTTGATCGCTTCACATCAGCACTGGAACGGATCAGTAGCGGCTGCGGCCACCACCACCGCCGCCATAACCGCCGCCGCCGCCACCGCCGTAGCCGCCACCACCGCCGCCGCCACCAGTGCGGGGCTCAGCTTTGTTGACGCGGATGGTGCGGCTCATCCATTCGACGTTCTGAAGATCGTCGATGGCCTTTTGCTCATCGGCAGCGTTGGCCATTTCCACAAAGGCAAAGCCACGCTTGCGGCCGGTGTCACGGTCGAGGGGGAGGCTGCACTTGGTGACCTCGCCGTACTCGCCGAACAGTTGACGGACATCCTCTGCCTCGGCATCGAAGGAGAGGTTGCCTACGTAAATCGTCATGGACCTGAAAAAGAAACTATGAACCTGATCCGCCGAAAGCCCTGAAGGAAGTTGTGAGCTTGCTGGAGAGAAATCTTTGAACCTCTCCAACACTACAGCATGATGGACGGATGGCCGATCGTCCACGTCGATGCATTGACGCAGCTGACTCGCGGGAATCGCAACGGGCCAGGCCTGGCAACAGCCAGAGAGGCAACATCTGTCTACAGATGACGGACTTCAGGTGACGGACCCCGAGCCGGGCAGCAGGCCGAGCCGAAACAACAATCCCCACCGCGCCGCCAACCTCGCCCACCCAGCCCTGCCAGTGAAAATCCTGGCAAAGAAGCGTGAATGTCGCCCTGCAAAGTCATGCGGCTCTGAGTCCCCCCCGAGGCTTGGGTTGTCCCCCGGACCAACGCCGGGCAGACCTGTCCCTCTACGGCTCCGACACCCAGGCCGCGCCGCCAGCCCGACCCCCTGGCGAGCAGCCAGGGCTCGACCCCGGCCCGCCAGCCAACCCAGGTGGCAAGGGCAGCTCCTGAAGCCTCCGCTCACCAACCCAGCCTCCGGGGTCCACCCCCAGCAGGCGGCCTTGGCCGCCGTCGGCTCCATCCATGCGCGATACCGGATTCGAACCAGTGACGTCCTGCTTGTAAGGCAGGCGCTCTACCGCTGAGCTAATCGCGCGCCAATCCATTGTGCCCCGCCGCGCGCTGCCTGGGCCCGTAACCTCGGGCCAGTGAAATCGATGCGATGGCCAGCGGCCGCAGCCACGACCGGGTCACGGGTCTGCTGGCTCTTCCCTTCGGCCTGCTCTGGTGGCCGGCCCTCGGACCGGCCGGTGCCGCCATTGCCGGCGGCTCCTTTTTGATCGGCGGTCTCTGGCTCTCGCCGGACCTCGACACCCGCTCCAACCCCACCCGCCGCTGGGGCCCCCTGCGGCTGCTGTGGTGGCCCTACCGGCGGTTGCTCCGCCATCGCTCGCTGCTCTCGCATTCGCCGCTACTGGGCAGCGCCGTCCGCCTGCTGTACCTGGGTGCCCTGCTGCTGGGCCTGAGCTGGCTGGCCCAGCCTCTGGGTGCTCCAACACCGGGCACCCTCACCGGACTAGCCGAGCAGCTCTGGCAGCGGCACCAGCCCCTGCTGATTGCGGCCCTGACGGGGGTGGAGGCCAGCGCCTGGCTGCACCTGATTCAGGACGGTGATCCCATGCCCCGCCTGCCGTGGCGAGCGGGGCGGCAACGACGCGCCAGAGTTCGCTGAATGCTGCGGGCACGCCAGGGAATGATCCGGCTCGATTTCGAAGGCGACTACGGCCGTCGGTACAACAGCACCATCCGCCACCTGATCCCGGCCTACGACGCGATCCTCGAGATCGGGGCCGCAGCGCTGGCCGCCCATGCTGCGCGGGCGAACTCGGCCCTGGTGGTGGGTCCGGGCAGCGGCATGGAACTGCCGGCGCTGCTGGCGGCCCTGCCCAACGCGGAGTTCACCCTGGTGGAGCCCAGTGCACAGATGCGCGGCATGTGCGAGACGCTGATTGCCGACCTCGGCGCCACGGGCCGTGTCCGCTGGGGCCCTGCCCAGCTGGAGGACACCACCCCTCTGGCACAGGGGCCCTTCGATGCGGTGATCAGCCACAACGTGCTGCAC
Source organism: Cyanobium sp. (assembly GCA_049282435.1). Taxonomy (GTDB): domain Bacteria; phylum Cyanobacteriota; class Cyanobacteriia; order PCC-6307; family Cyanobiaceae; genus Cyanobium. Next base: position 6,864 of record JBAPUA010000207.1, read on the forward strand.
GTGCTGCCACCACCCCAGCAGCAAGAGCTGCTCGATCGCATGGCCGCGCAGCTGGCCCCCGGCGGTCTGCTGGTGCTGAGCAGCTACAGCGAACCTGACCAGCAGGCCATGGAGCCGTGGATGGCGATCGCCCGCGCCCGCTTCCAGGCCGCGGGGATGGACGAGGCCACCATCGACGACGTGATGACCTCCCGTGGCAACACGGTGTTTTCCCTGGATCAAGGGCTGCTGGAGAGCCGGCTGACCGCCGCAGGGCTGGAGCCCCCCAGCCTGCTGCTGCAGGCCCTCTGCAACCGACTCTGGTACAGCCGGCGACCCGCTGGGCAAGACCAGGGTGGCGGCACGGGCCCGATCCAGTCCTGACCCTCGCCCCCGACCTAGCCATGGCCACGCCAGTCCCCACCGCCTCAGCTCAGGCCCTCGAAGCGCTGTCCGAGCTGATCGATGTGGTGGCCCAGCTGCGCAACCCCCAAGGCGGCTGCCCCTGGGACCTGGAGCAGACGCACCAGTCCCTGGTGCCCTACGTGCTCGAGGAGGCCCACGAGGTGGCCGATGCGATCCAACACGGCGACGACGCCCACCTGAAGGAGGAGCTGGGCGACCTGTTGCTGCAGGTGGTGCTCCACGCCCGGATCGCCCAGGAGGACGGTCGCTTTGATCTGACCCAGATCGCTGCCGGGATCAGCGAGAAGCTCGTGCGCCGCCACCCGCACGTCTTCGCCGGTGCCGAGGCGGCCGACAGCGCTGCCGTGAAGGCCAGCTGGGACGCGATCAAGGCGGCGGAAAAAGCTGCGGGGCAGGACGGCACACCATCAGCCAGCCCCCTCAGCGACCGCCTGGCCGGCAAGGTGCGCGGCCAGCCAGCCTTGGCCGGCGCGATGACGATCTCGAAGAAGGCCGCCGCCGCCGGTTTCGAGTGGGACGACATGGCCGGTGTGTGGGAGAAGGTTCACGAAGAGCTCGATGAGCTCAAGGAAGCCGTGGCCAGTGGCGACAAGGTCCACGCCCAGGATGAGCTAGGCGATGTGCTGTTCACCCTGGTGAACGTGGCCCGCTGGTGCGACATCGACCCGGAAACCGGCCTGGCTGGCACCAACCGCCGCTTCCTCGCTCGCTTCTCCCGGCTGGAGGCGGCCCTGGGTGGGGACCTGGGCGGCCGCAGCATCCAGGAGCTGGAAGCGCTCTGGCAGCAGGCCAAGGCCGCCATCCGGGCCGAACAGGCCCAGCCCTGAGACCGCAGCGCCACCACCAGCCCCGCCGGCGACACCATCAAGGGCTTGGCCATCGTCCATGGAGGGGGAATGGGCATGGGCGACTTGCGGCTGAAACCCTCGACACCGGCAGGATCGATCCCCAGACCCTCCAGTCCTACCCCTTCAACCTCTGATCCAGCCGGGCCAGACCCTCGACAGGCGGCCTCATTCCTCCAGGCCGCTCCCCTTGCCGCGCCGCTGGGCCTTGATCGCGCCGCGGCGGTTCTTGGCGGCCAGACGCCGCTCCTGGGAACCGCGAGTCGGCCGGGTGGGGCGCCGGCTTGGCGGTGGCGGCGTGATCGCCTGGCGCAGCAGCTCGGCCAGGCGCTTCTGGGCCGCCTGACGGTTGAGCCACTGGGAGCGATGCTCGGCGGCCACCACCACCAGCGCCCCGGCCACCAACCGCCCCTGCAGGCGCGCCAGGGCCCGTCGCCGCAGCGGTTCCGGCAGGGCCTGGCTGGTCGCCAGGTCGTACACCAGCTCGACCCGGGAATCGGTGGTGTTCACCCCCTGGCCGCCCGGGCCGGAGGCGCGCGAAAAGCGCCAGCCCAGCTCGGCCGCCGGAATCACCAGCGTGTCGTTGATCGGCAGATCGGCGGCGCCCATCCCCGCAGGATGGCTTAAAGCAGGCTCACCTGGCCGCTGCCGATCTCCAGATAGGCCGGCTGAATGCGCAGCCTGGCCGCCGCCTGGGCCGCCGCCAGCAGCGGACTGCGCCGGGGCAGGGCCAGGGCCGCCTCCCGGGTGTGGGCCGCCCCCGCCTCCACCAGGCTGCCCGCCAGGGGCAGGGCCGCCCGGATCGGCAGCACCAGCTCCTCCAGCAGCGGCGTCAGCGCCCTGGGGGCCATCGCCGCCGCCACCGCGCCGCAGTCGCTGTGACCGATCACCACGATCAGGGGCACGGCCAGCTCGGCCACCGCGTACTCCAGCGAGGCGACGCCCGCATCCGAGGCGGTGTTGCCGGCGGTGCGCACCTCGAACAGCTCGCCCGGAGCCGAGGCGAAGATCCACTCCGGTGACACCCGCGAATCGGCGCAGGCCAGCACCGCCGCCCAGGGCCTCTGGCCCAGAGCCAGGGCATCGGGCCGCACGGCGCAGTGCAGGGGCCAGGCCTGCTGCAGCAGGCGGGCCCGCTGCAGCGGATCGCCGCTGGCTTCGGCCTCGGCCCAGACGGCGGCGAACTGCCGGTTGCGACGCAGCAGTTCCTGCAGCGGATCCCCCGGCGGCCGGCACACCCCCAGCCGCTGCTCCAGCGGCAGCGAGGCCGCCTCGAGCCGCTGCGGCGACAGGGCCCCGGCGGCCGCCAGCCAGCCGAGGCCTCGCAGCACCTGCCGCCGCCCCAGACCAGGCCGATGCGGCGTCGGGCTGTGTGCCATGGGTTCGTGACAGGGGGCGTTGCCAGAGGTTTAGCTGGAAGCTCCATCCGATCAAGCCATGAGCGAGCACAACAGCGGAGCCCCCGGCTGGATCGACGAACCGCTGCACGGCGTGCGCTACGGCCTGGAAGGCACGGTGATCGCCGAACAGAGCAGCCCCTACCAACGGGTCACGATCATCGACAGCCTGGCCTACGGCAAGGGGCTGCTGCTCGACGGCTGCTGGATGACCGCCGAGCGCCAGGAGCGCCATTACCACGAGGCGATCGTGCATCCGGCTCTCTGCGGCGCCGCCAGTGTCGAGCGGGTGCTGGTGATCGGCGGCGGCGATGGCGGCACCGCCCGCGAATGCCTGCGCCATCCCGGGGTGCGCCAGCTCGATCTGGTGGAGATCGACGGCCTGGTGGTGGAGTGGAGCCAGCAGTACCTGCCGGGCATCGGCGGCGGTGCCTGGAGCGATCCGCGCCTGCAGCTCACGGTGGGCGACGGCATCGCCTGGGTGGCGGCGGCGGCTGACGCCAGCTACGACGTGGTGATCGTCGACGGCTCCGATCCCGCCGGCCCGGCCGCAGGCCTGTTCAACCGGGCCTTCTTCGAGCACTGCCGCCGCCTGCTGCGGCCGGGTGGCATCTTTGTCACCCAGAGTGAATCGCCGGAGGCCTTCCGCCAGGTGCATCTCGAGATCGTGGGCCTGCTGCGTCAGGTGTTCGGCCACGCCGATCCGATGTATGGCTGGGTGCCGATGTATCCGAGCGGCTGGTGGAGCTGGACCTTCGCCGCCTGCGATGGTCCCCGCTACCTGCAGCCGGATCCCGCCCGCGCCGCGGCCGTGGCCGAGGGCTGCCAGATCTGGAGCCCCCGCTGGCAGCGCGGCTGCTTTGAGGCGATGCCGGCGGCGATCGAGCGCGCCCTGGCCTGAAGCGCCGCCACGGCGAGCTCCGACCACCAACCCCCGAACCCGAATCCCTTGGCCAGCCCCGACCTCTCCTGCTTCGACAGCGACGGCGCCATCTTTATGGCCAGCCGCCGCGACCCGGCCGGCTGCCGGGTCGGCCTGTTCGGCGTGCCCTACGACGGCACCACCTCATTCCGGCCCGGCACCCGCTTCGGTCCGGCGGCAATCCGCGAGGTGAGCAGCGGCCTGGAGAGCTATTGCCCCCAGCTGAATCTCGATCTGGAGGACCTGGCCTTCGCCGATCTCGGCGCTGTCGCCATTCCCTTCGGATCGCCGGAGCCGGTGGTGGCGGCGGTGCGCGCGGCCACCACCACGGTGCTGGATCTGGGCCTGGCCCCGCTGATGCTGGGCGGCGAGCACTCGATCAGCAGCGGTGCCGTGGCGGCGGTGGCCGAACGCCACGGCGATCTGGTGCTGGTGCAGCTCGATGCCCACGCCGACCTGCGCCACGACTGGCTGGGCAGCCACCACAGCCATGCCTGCGCCATGCGCCGCTGCCTGGAGGTGCTGCCCAGCGGCGAGCTGCTGCAGATCGCCATTCGCAGCGGCACCCGGGTGGAGTTCGAGGAGCTGCGGCAGGAGCAACGGCTGGTGCCTCGGCCCCGAATGGTGGAGACCCTGCAGGCCCTGCGCGGCCGGCCGCTCTATCTCACCGTCGATCTCGACTGGTTTGATCCGGCTGTGCTGCCCGGCACGGGCACGCCGGAGCCCGGGGGCTTCCTCTGGGCCGACTTCGCCGAGCTGGTGGCCGAACTCAGCCATCACCGCCTGGTCGGCGCCGACATCGTCGAGCTCTCTCCCCAGCTCGATCCCAGCGGAGTCAGCAGCGTGCTGGCGGCCAAGGTGACGCGCAGCCTGCTGCTGCTGCTGGGTGCCTCGGGCTGATGCGGCGGTTGATGCGGCAGAGCCGGTACCGGCACAGCACGGAGGACATCAGAGCATCAGGGCCCACCGGGACCCGCTGACTGACAGGGCCCGATGGCCCGGCAGTCCGGGCCATTCTTCAGTAACAGCAGGTGCCGCTGGAGCGCTGTTCGCGCAGGCGGTCGTGCTGCTGGGCAATCAGCAGGATTGCCAGGGTGGGGTGGTTGTGCAGCAGGTTGAGGAACCGCAGACGGTCGAGCCGCACCACCTCCACGGGTGTCAGGGCCACCGCATCACTGCGGTGCACCCCCTGGCGCCAGACGATGTCGCGGTAACTGAACAGCTCGCCGGGGCGATAACAGGTTTTCTCTCCCTTCTCACCCTGGAGTTCCACGATGCCGCGACGCACCGCGTAGATCGCGTTGGCGGTGCTGCCGCGGCTGAACACCAGAGCACCGGTGGGCAGCGTGAAGGTTTCGCTGTCCACCTGATCGGCCATCAGGTCGATCGGAGCCGTCGTTGCAGGGGTCGCGACCAAGATCCGTCACCTCCAGGTGAAACAGTGCAAGAAAAACAAGTCATACAACCTGGGAGCACTCTTCAGTGGTCTCCCAGACTGCAGTTGGCGGCTCAGCAGCAGCAACTCTTCGCAATAGCTTCAGGATTGCGGCAACATCGTGGCCAGGCTCAGCTGCTGATTGCCAGCGCCGGGCATGCCGTGATCGGGGCCCGAGCCGGACAACACCGGCAGGCGTGGCGGGCGGGCCGTCCAGTGATGGCAGCAGAGATCCGTCGCCAGTTCGGGATGGATCGGCAGCTGTCGCAGCTGGCACCAGCCCAGATCGGCGCCATTGGGCGGCGTGCAGTGACGACAACTGCGGCAGCTGGGGCGATTGCCCATTCAGCGGAGTCCTGACAAGGGAGGGGGGGCTCAAGGTAGTCAGGCGGAACCGTTCTGAGACGTGGGAAAACCCAAATCACCGGGTTTCTCCCACATCCCGCAGGGAAACCGAACTTCCAGCCCCTCCATCGGCGGAAACCCTGGACTGGCAACAGCTCCATAGGATCCCGGCAGCTCCGCCGACCCTGCGCTCGATGGCTGATCCGGCAACCGACCCCGCCGCGCCCCTGCAGCGCACCCCCCTGGCCGAGGCCGCCCGGGGTGCCGGCGGCCGCATGGTGCCCTTCGCCGGCTGGGAGATGGCCGTGCAGTTCAGCGGCCTGGTGCAGGAGCATCAGGCCGTGCGCCAGCACTGCGGCGTCTTCGACATCTCCCATATGGGCGTGCTGAGACTGCGGGGCGATGGGGTCAAGCAGGCGATGCAGGGTCTGGTGCCCAGCGATCTGTTCCGCATCGGCCCCGCTGAGGCCTGTTACACCGTGCTGCTCAACGAGGCGGGCGGCATCCGCGACGACCTGATCGTCTACGACCGCGGTCGCGTCAACCTCGAGGGCGAAGAGCGGGACGAACTGCTGCTGGTGATCAATGCCGCCTGCGCCGAGGCCGACAGCGCCTGGATCCGCAGCCAGCTGGCACCGGCGGGCATCCGCATCGACGACGTCAAGGGAGATGGGGTGCTGCTGGCCCTGCAGGGCCCGGAGGCCGCGGCCCGCCTGGAGGCGCTCAGTGGCGCCGATCTCTCCGGTCTGCCCCGCTTCGGCCATCGGCAACTGCGGCTGGCGGGCAACGCTGGCGGCGCCGCCGCCGGGGCGTCGGTGTTCGTGGCCCGCACCGGCTACACCGGTGAAGACGGCTTCGAGCTGCTGCTGGATCGCGCCGCCGGCCTGGCCCTGTGGGAGCAGCTGCTGGCCGAGGGCGTCAGCCCCTGCGGGCTGGGGGCCCGCGACACCCTGCGCCTGGAGGCCGCCATGCATCTCTATGGCCATGACATGGACGCCGGCACCACCCCCCTGGAGGCCTCCCTGGGCTGGCTGGTGCACCTGGAGATGCCCGCCGACTTCATCGGCCGCGCCGCCCTTGAACAGCAGAGCGCCAGCGGGGGGAGCCGCAGGCTGGTGGGCCTGAAGCTGCAGGGCCGGGCCATCGCCCGCCACGGCTATCCCGTGCTGCGGGATGGCCAGGTGATTGGTGAAATCACAAGCGGCACCTGGTCACCGACCCTGGGAGAGGCGATCGCCCTGGCCTACGTGCCCAGCGACGCCGCCAGGGTGGGTACGGAGCTGGCGGTGGAGATCCGCGGCAAGGCCGAACCGGCGCTGGTGGTCAGACGCCCCTTCTATCGCCGCGCCTGACGGCCCGAGCGGGCCGCGAGCGAGCGGCCCGGGCGCCGTGGGAAAATCGCCGATTCGCTTTGGGATCCAGCATGCGCAGCCACGGGTGCGGCGACCTGCGCCACGACGCCACCGGTTCGGAGGTGCAGCTGTGCGGCTGGGTCGACCGCCGCCGCGACCATGGCGGCGTGATCTTCGTCGATCTGCGCGACCGCAGCGGCACGGTCCAGATCACGGTGGACCCCGATCTGGGGGCCGAGGCCTTCGCCGTGGCCGAGCATCTGCGCCATGAGACCGTGATCCAGGTGGAGGGCACGGTGCGGGCCCGACCGGCCGAATCCCTGAACGATCGCCTGGCCACCGGCGCGATTGAGGTGCTGGCCGCCGGCATCACCGTGCTCAATCCGGTGCGCGGCAACCTGCCCTTCCCGGTGTCCCTGCACGACGAGGAGAACACCCGCGAGGAGCTGCGGCTGCGCCATCGCTATCTGGATCTGCGCCGCGAGCGCATGAACCGCAATCTGCGCCTGCGCCACAGCACCATCCGCGCCGCCCGCCACTACCTGGAGGACGCCGGCTTCATCGAGGTGGAGACGCCGATCCTCACCCGCTCCACCCCCGAAGGCGCCCGCGACTACCTGGTGCCCAGCCGGGTCTGCGGCGGCGAGTGGTTCGCCCTGCCCCAGTCGCCCCAGCTGTTCAAACAGCTGCTGATGGTGGGGGGCCTGGAGCGCTATTACCAGGTGGCTCGCTGCTTCCGTGACGAGGATCTGCGCGCCGATCGCCAGCCGGAGTTCACCCAGCTGGACATGGAGATCAGCTTCCTGGATCAGGAGCAGATCCTGGCGCTCAACGAGGGCCTGATCGCCGCCATCTGGAAGACGGTCAAGGGGATCGAACTGCCGCGGCCCTTCCCGCGCCTCAGCTGGCATGCGGCGATGGAGCGCTATGGCACCGACCGGCCCGACACCCGCTACGGCCTGGAACTGGTCAATGTGTCCGACCTGGTGGCCGGCATGGGCTTCAAGGTGTTCTCCGGCGCCGTAGCCGCCGGCGGCTCGGTCAAGGTGCTGCCGGTGCCCGGCGGCAACGAGGCCCTCTCCAATGTGCGCATCAAGCCCGGTGGCGATGTGTTCAGCGAAGCCCAGAAAGCCGGGGCCGGCGGTCTGGCCTTCATCCGGGTGCGCGAAGGCGGCGAGATCGACACGATCGGCGCCATCAAGGACAACCTCAGCGAGGAGACCAAGGCGGAGCTGCTGCAGCGCACCGGCGCCGTGCCCGGCACCCTGCTGCTGTTCGGGGCCGGCGACACCGCCACGGTCAACAAGGCCCTCGATCGGGTGCGCCAGTTCCTGGCCCGCGAGCTGGCTCTGGTGAAGCCCGAGCGCGACAACGACAGCTGGAACTTCCTGTGGGTGGTCGACTTCCCGATGTTCGAGTTCAACGCTGAAGAGAACCGCCTCGAGGCGCTGCACCACCCCTTCTGCGCCCCCAACCCGGGCGATCTGGGCGACGATCCGGCCCAGTGGGCCGACACGCTGCCCACGGCCCGCGCCCAGGCCTACGACCTGGTGCTCAACGGCCTGGAGCTGGGGGGCGGCTCGCTGCGCATCCACGATTCGGCCCTGCAGCGCCAGGTGCTGGAGACCATCGGCCTGCCCCTGGAGGAGGCGAATCGCCAGTTCGGCTTCCTGATGGAGGCCCTGGACATGGGGGCGCCACCCCATGGCGGCATCGCCTTCGGCCTCGATCGCATGGTGATGCTGCTGGCGGGCGAGGAGTCGATCCGCGACACGATCGCCTTCCCGAAGACCCAGCAGGCCCGCTGCCTGCTGACCCAGGCGCCAGCGGACGTGTCCGACAAGCAGCTGCAGGAGCTGCACGTGGCCAGCACCTGGAGCGAGGACAGCTGAGCCGCGGCGCCGTAATCCCGCAGCAGGAGCGCTGCAAATACGGAGCAATCCTGAAGCAATCCCGGCGATTGGGCGCACCCCTGGCGGCAGCTGCACAGGGTTGAATTGCTCCCGGCCCTGCCCTCTTGCCCGCTTCTGCCTCCAGCAGCACCGACCTGGTGCGCCAGTACCTCCAGGACATCGGCCGGGTCGATCTGCTGAGCGCCGAGCAGGAACTGGTCCTGGCCAGGCTGGTGCAGCGGCGGCAGACCCTGCTGGTGCAGCAGCAGGACGACAGTGCCGCCAGCGAGGCCTGGGCCAGCCGCTGCGATCTCAGCCTGCTGGAACTGCGACAGGCCCTGCATCGGGGCCGCCGCGCCAAGGAGCGGATGATCCAGGCCAACCTGCGGCTGGTGGTGGCCGTGGCCAAGAAGTACCAGCAACGCGGCCTGGAGCTGCTGGATCTGGTGCAGGAGGGCACCCTCGGGCTGGAGCGGGCGGTGGAGCGCTTCGATCCCACCCGCGGCTTCCGCTTCAGCACCTACGCCTACTGGTGGATCCGCCAGGGCATCACCCGGGCGATCGCCAGCCAGAGCCGCACGATCCGGCTGCCGGTGCACATCAACGAAAAGCTGAGCCGCATCCGCCGCCAGCAGCGGGAGCTGCAGACCAGCCTGGGCCGCAGCCCGACGCTGCCGGAACTGGCCGCGGCGGCGGGCCTGAGCGAGGAGATGGTGCGGCTCACCCTGGAGCGGCAACCCCGGGCGATCTCCCTGGACCTGAGGGTGGGCCGCGACCAGGAGAGCGACCTGGGGGACCAGCTGGAGGACCAGCACCCCACCCCGGAAGACCTGCTGGCGCGGCAGCAGTTGCACGAGACACTCGAAGCGATGCTGGCGGAGCTCAGCAGCCGCGAGGCCACGGTGATCCGCCAGCGCTTCGGCCTGGAGGACGACACCCCCCGCACCCTGGCCGAGATCGGCGATCGTCTGCAGCTCTCCCGGGAGCGGGTGCGGCAGATCGAATCGCGGGCCCTGCTGAAATTGCGACAGCCCCAGCACCGCAGCCGGGTCCGTGACTATCTATAAGGCATCTCCAGGGGCTGCGACCCTCTTCGCCATGACCACCACCACCCCAGCCATCGACATCGGCATCCCGGCCGACCAACGCCGCGAGATCGCCGAGGGCCTCGGCCGGGTTCTGGCCGACAGCTATGTGCTCTACGGCAAGACCCACGGTTTTCACTGGAACGTCACCGGGCCGATGTTCAACACCCTGCACCTGATGTTCATGGGGCAGTACACCGAGCTCTGGACCGCCCTCGACGTGATCGCCGAGCGCATCCGCGCCCTCGGCCATCCGGCCCCGTTCGGCGGCGCCAACTTCGCGGCGCTCGCCTCGATCCCCGAGACCCAGGGCGTGCCCCCCGCCATGGCAATGGTGCAGGAGCTGATGCTGGGCCATGAGGCCGTGGCCCGCACCGCCCGCCATCTGTTCGAGCTGGTGTCGGCGGCCAACGACCAACCGACCGCCGACCTGCTCACCCAGCGGCTGCAGATCCACGAGAAAACGGCCTGGATGCTGCGCAGCCTGCTGGAAGGCTGATCGAAACCACACCGCAGCCGTCTGCCGAAAAGC
>JBAPUA010000208.1:0-35862 GCA_049282435.1 Cyanobium sp.
GCTGAAGATGGAGATCACCTCCAAGCCCGAACAGATCGACGAACTCGATCGCCGCATCCTGCAGCTGGAGATGGAGAAGCTCTCCCTGGGCCGCGAATCGGATACGGCCAGCCGCGACCGCCTTGAAAAGCTGGAGAAGGAACTGGCCGATCTCTCCGAGCAGCAGAGCGCCCTCAACGCCCAGTGGCAGCAGGAGAAGGGCGCCATTGATGAACTCAGTGCGATCAAGGAGGAAATCGAGCAGGTGCAGCTGCAGGTCGAACAGGCCAAGCGCAGCTACGACCTCAACAAGGCGGCCGAACTCGAGTACGGCACCCTGGCAGAACTCAACAAGAAGCTGGTGGCCAAGGAGGCGGATCTCACCGGCGGCCATGGTGACAAGAGCCTGCTGCGGGAGGAGGTCACCGAGGAGGACATCGCTGAGGTGATCGCCAAGTGGACCGGCATCCCCGTGGCCAAGCTGGTGCAGGGCGAGATGGAGAAACTGCTGCAGCTCGAATCCCAGCTGCACAGCCGCGTGATCGGCCAGGAGCAGGCGGTGACGGCCGTGGCCGATGCCATTCAACGCTCCCGCGCCGGCCTGAGTGATCCGAACCGGCCGATTGCCAGCTTCCTGTTCCTCGGCCCCACCGGCGTGGGCAAGACGGAACTGAGCAAGGCCCTGGCGGCCCAGCTGTTTGATGCTGACGAGGCGATGGTGCGCATCGACATGAGCGAGTACATGGAGAAGCACGCCGTCAGCCGCCTGATCGGTGCGCCTCCGGGCTATGTGGGCTACGAGGAGGGTGGCCAGCTGACCGAAGCGGTGCGGCGCCGCCCCTATGCGGTGATCCTGTTCGACGAGGTCGAAAAAGCCCATCCCGACGTGTTCAACGTGATGCTGCAGATCCTTGATGACGGCCGCGTCACCGATGGCCAGGGCCGCACGGTGGACTTCACCAACACCGTGCTGATCTTGACCAGCAACATCGGCAGCACGGCGATTCTCGATCTGGCCGGCGATCCAGCTCGCCACAGTGAGATGGAACGGCGAGTCAACGAGGCCCTGCGCGGCCATTTCCGCCCCGAGTTTCTCAATCGCCTCGATGAATCGATCATCTTCCACAGCCTCAAGCAGGAGGAGCTGCGCCAGATCGTCGAGCTGCAGGTGAAGCGCCTGGCCAAACGCCTCGAAGATCGCAAGCTGGGGCTGCGGCTGGAGCCCGCCGCCCTCGACTGGCTGGCCGCCGTGGGCTACGACCCAGTGTATGGCGCCCGTCCGCTCAAGCGAGCGATCCAGCGGCAACTGGAAACACCGATCGCCAAGGCGATCCTGGCCGGCAGCTTCCCCGATGGCTCCACCATCGCCGTCGATGTGGACGGCAATGGCGATGGCTCCCGGCTGCGTTTCCACCAGGCCGAGGCCGCCAACCTCACAGGTCCGCTGCCGGCGCTGGTGAGCTGAGAGCCACCCAGCCATTGGCGGGCGCCGAGTCCATGTCTGACCCCGGCCAGGCATGGACTCGAGCGGGCCTTCAGGCCGCCAGCGCCGCGGCGATGGTGGGGTTGGACTGCCAACTCCAGGGTCCTTCGCGCACCGCCTCGATGCCGAGCTCGACGCGCAGGGCTTCGAGATCCTCGCCGAAGCGCTCCTCCCAGAGCACCGGGAAGAGCGGCTTGGCGGCAAGACCCATTTCCAGACCATGGCTGATGCGACCAAAGGCATAGGCCGCTGTTCTGGCCTGCTCTGCCGCCGTCTCCAGTTCGTCGACCGGCGTGTCGTTGCGAAACCAGTTGAGCAGAAGGGCCATCAGGTCGGTGAACGCCAGCCCGGGGTGGGCGAATTGGGCGACGCTGAGGCTGATGACGCCGAGTTCGCCAAAATTGTCGAGGCTGAAGCCGCTGACAATGTGATGGATGTCGTGGGTGGCATAGACGCGGTAGTTGATATAGTCAGCGTCGCTCTCCAGACTGGCGTAGAAGTCGGGCTTGGGGAAGAAGTTGATGTCGTACCCCATCGTGTCCAGCACCGTGGCGTAGGTATGCCCGAGGCTTCCCTTCGGCAGGGCCTTGAGGGACTCCAGATCGTAGGGACCGCAGAGACGACGCTGTTCCATCAGGGCACGGCTTGCAGGATCGCGCTCCAGCAGAGTCCGGCACACCTTCATCGGGTTGGAGTGGCGCAACCGATGCGAAAGTAGAAACACATTGCTGGCGGAAGCTCCGGCGCCGGCAGCCAGATCGGCCAACTCCAGAAAGGAGTGAATATTCTCCTCAGTGGCGATCCGATCGAGGTAGCGAAAGCTCATGGCTCATGGTGAACTGTGCTTAACGTAGCGCTCCCGTATTGGACCGGCTCAGTTCAGTAAATCATCAATTCGGCGCGCCAGTTCTAGATCTAGATTCGACAGGCCGCCGCTGTCGTGGGTGGTGAGCTCAATCACCACCCGATTCCAGACATTGCTCCACTCCGGATGGTGGTTCAGCGCCTCCGCCGCCAGGGCCACGCGAACCATGAAGCCGAAGGCCTCGGAGAAGTCGGCGAAGCGCAGCTCCCGGTGCAGCTTGCCGTTGACGAGGCTCCAGCTGGGCAGATCGCTTGCCAACTGGTCCATCTGCGCCGGAGTCAGGGGTTGGGCCGCCATGGTTCCTAGCTGCGTCGTGAAGGGGGCTGGATCGGATAGACGCTAGCCAGGGCCCAGCACCACCAACCGCCAGCCCTCCTGAGCAGCCCCAGAGCATGCCCGCCAGCGACCGCTTCGGTCGACAAGCTCAGCTCCATGGGCCGAAAGCAGGCCGCTCGCAACACCCGGCTGCCCTGTCCCCGATGACAGGTGACCCCTTGGCCAGGCGGCGACCCCCTGGCCAGGCGAGGTCTCCGGGTGGCGAGCGACGATCATGGCGATGACCTTGGTCACGATGAGCCTGGCGACCTCGGTTGCGGTGCTGGGCGACGCTCCAGGGGGTGCCGGCTGATGGACCCGGCAGCAGCGCCCTGCTCAACCGAAGCGATCGTGCTTGCGCACCGGCACGTGCACCTGCCAGGTGCAGGCCAGACCGGCGGGGAAGGTGACCAGATCGCCGGTGCCGAAGCGCACGGGATCACCCCCCTCCGGTGTGACCGTGACCTCCCCCTCCAGCAGCATGCAGGTTTCCCGTTCGTCGTAGCTCCAGGGGAAGCTGCTGATGCCGCAGCTCCAGACTGGCCAGCTGTGGATCTGCAGCTCCGCGATGGTGGCTTCGGGGCAGGGGGAGATGACGGCGATCTGCATCAGGGGCCGAAGGAGGAAGCATCGGCCAGATCATGGAGGCGATCGATCAGCAGGTCCACGTCGGTTTCGACCTCCCGGTCCTGGCTGTGGTCATCCTGGCCGGCAGCCGCGGCCAGACGCCGCCGCAGCTCCTGCTGCAGACGCTCGCCGTTGCGGCGCGCCAGCAGGGTGGCCGTCGAGGCTGGCCGGGCGGGCGATTCCATCGCGGCGCTCCCTGACAATCCTGCATCAGGGGCAAACATCGCCGCGTCAGGCCGGCCGTTGAGGCTGCCGCGCAACTCCGCCAGCTCCAGGCGCAGGGCCCGTAGCTCCTGCCAGATCTCCGGCAGGCCGGGGGGCTCAGGGCTGGAGGGGATCGCCATGGACAGAACGGCAGCGGAGGACGGGTATGGACACGGATATGGACATGGACATGGAGCGCTGGCCGCAAACGCTCCCTGCGCCCTGATGCAGGGGTCATCTTCCCTGAGTGCACGCGCCCGCGGGCCGAAGGCTGGGCACCCACCCCGACCGGCCGCGAGCCCCTGGCTGCCACTGCCTTCAGCGGCTCCAGGGGACGACACAGCCAGGCGAGCGGCCGGCCTGAGCGAAATGATCAGGGACAGCCCGGCGGCTCATCGGCGCAGCTCATGCCGGATGGGTTCCAGGCTGAACTGACAGCGCTCCCGCTTCGCCGATCAGATGCAACGACAGCTGCCGGGTGCTGCCGGCGCGGCGATGCTCCCACAGATAGACGGCCTGCCAGATGCCCAGCAGCAGCTTCCCGGCCTCAAACGACAGACTGAGACTGGTGCAGGTGAGGGCGGTGCGGATGTGGGCCGGCATGTCATCCGGGCCTTCGTCGTCGTGAACATAGGCGCGCAGTTCGCCGCGCCCGCTGATCGGCCTGGCCCCCTCCTGCGGCACCAGGGCCCGCAGATAGGCGGCCAGATCCACGAGAACCCGGGGATCGGCGTTCTCGTTGATCGTCAGTGAGCAACTGGTGTGCAGGCAGCAGATCACCGCCACCCCGGTCTCCAGTCCACTGCCGGCGATCGCCCGGTTGAGCCGAGCGGTCAGGTCCGTGAACCCTTCGCCCGAGGTCCGCACCGACAGCTGGGACAGGGACTGGCGCAGCATCGCTCCACAGCTCCGAGGCTCGTTGTCTTCGCTGAAAGTCTCCGTGATCGAGGCGCTACCCCCCGGCAGCCGCTGCTCGGGGCTGGCTATCGGCTCTCGCCCATCGTGATGGGACGGCGGGACCGGCCAGGATGAGCACCGCTCCCATCCCCAGCCACCGCCATGCCCCAGCTGACGATCCTCTACGACGGGGGCTGCCCGCTCTGCGTTCGGGAGGTGCGCTTCCTGGAGCGACGCGACCGGCAGCGCAGCTCCGCTCAGCCCCAGCTGGCCTTCATCGACATCGACTCCCCCGATTACACCCCGGCCGCCTGGGGCGGCATCGGCTACCGCGAGGCGATGGGCCGCATTCACGCCATCGCCGCCGATGGCACGGTGTTGCGGGATGTGGCGGTGTTCCGCCGCGCCTACGACCTGATCGGCCTGAGCTGGCTGTACGCGCCGACCCACTGGCCCCTGCTGGGTCCGCTGGCGGACGCCCTCTACCGCCTGTGGGCCGCTGCGCGGCTGCAACTCACCGGCCGGCCCGATCTGGAGCAGCTCTGCGCGCAACGGGAAGGGCGCTGCCGGATCTGATCCTTCGGGCCTCCTTCAGCGCGGAATCAGGGCTGGCGATCAATAAAACTCGAGCACGCGGCGGCCAAGCCTCACCTCCTGCAACAGCAGGGACACAGCCCCCATCAGCGCCAGCATCGCCAGGACGAACAGGCTCACCACCACAGGAGTGAGGTTGAAGCGGATCAAGGTACCCAGGAACAGCGCCACCACCACCATCGCCACCAGCAGGAACGAGACGGTGGCCAGGGCGATGGCCTGGGACGCATGATCCATGCGCCGGCGTTGCAACTGCAGCTGCAGCTTCAGGCGCCGCCGCTCCAGCCTCGCCTCATCCGGGGCGATCCGCTTGATCTCCACCACCCGATCGACGATGCGCGCCAGTCGACTGGTCAGCACCCCCAGCAGGCCACTGATCGCCGCCAGCAGAAACACCGGCGTCACCGCCAGCTGAATCGCCCGTGCCAGCCCCTCCACCGGCGAAGGCAGCGCCTGGGTCGGCAGCACCAGCTGCAGAGAGGGCTGAGCCCAACCCCTGCCCAGCCAGGCAACTGTCGACAGCGAATCGAGCATCGGCACCAGCCCAGTCCCAGCGACTCTCAAGATTCAGCCTCAAGCTAACGACGATCAGTTCTGCGACCTGAGCCAGACGGATCGAGGCAAGGGCAGCATGGAGATCGATGCCCGCTCCCGCCATGACCGTGATGCACTGCAGCTACGAGGGAGGCCTGCGCTGTCTTTCGCGGCATGAGAGCTCCGGCAGCCAGCTGATCACCGATGCCCCGCTCGACAACCAGGGCAAAGGCGAGGCCTTCTCGCCCACGGATCTGGTGGCCACCGCCCTGGGCACCTGCATCCTGACGATTCTGGGAATCGTCGCCGAGCGTCACGGCATCGAGCTGGCCCCCTGCACCGCCCGGGTGGAGAAGACGATGACCGGCGAAGGGGTCCGCCGCATCGCCCTGCTTGAAGCCTGGATCAGCCTGCCACCGGGGCTGGAGGCGCCACAGCGCGAGCTGCTGAGGCGAGCCGGCGAGGGCTGCCCGGTGAAGCGCAGTCTGGAGGGAGCCGTGCCGATGACGCTGCACTGGGACTGAGGCTGCGGGGTGGCACGGAGGCGCGGCTAGAGCACGGCCGGCTCCGTCCCCGAGGTCCTGCCCGGGCTGAGCGCCTGACGGAGTGACCGGGGTCGGTGGCGACAGGGTCAGGAGCGGCCTGAGACCTGTCTACGGGGCGCGACCGTGACGCTCCAGGAAGGCCGCACAGTTG
Source organism: Cyanobium sp. (assembly GCA_049282435.1). Taxonomy (GTDB): domain Bacteria; phylum Cyanobacteriota; class Cyanobacteriia; order PCC-6307; family Cyanobiaceae; genus Cyanobium. The sequence goes on from JBAPUA010000208.1 coordinate 6,195, forward strand.
AGGCGGAACAGGGCCAGCACCAGATCCGGGGTCTGCAGCTCCATCCAGAAGGCCTCCGCTTCGAGCCGCCGTTCCGCACTGGGATAGCGCGTGCCCACCAACTTGGCGTAATGGGGCGCCATGGTCTGCAGCTCCCGGTAGGTGCGCGGCATCAGTTCATCGGCAATCGCCGTCGAACCCGTGCAGGACTGCATGATGTGGGTCGATTCGTGGGCCATCACCTCCCAGACGGCGTCAAGATCTCCCAGGTCGACATTGCGCTTGCAAATCACCAGGCGGTCGATCCCCTTGCCATCGTTTTCGTAATAGCCGGCGTGATTTGCGGGGCAATGGCTGGAGACCACCGTCTCACTGCCGCTGGCATTGATCAGATTCTCGAGCTTGCGGATGTCCTCCAGGCTGGCGGCGTGAGCCGCTGGACCCAGAAATGACGGCCCCCACATGCAGGCCGCCAGCAAGAGAGCACCGGCACGCAGCAACGACACGGGCATCTCAGGCACCGACAACCATCTCCAGCCTGGCCAGAGTTGGCAGGGACGGCTACAGGGAGGCCGCTGAAGTCACCAGCCGCCTGCAGCGACCGAGCAGGGTCCAGCGGTCCCGCAGCCGCCACCGCACCAGCCGCTCGGCTGGCAAACCTCTGAGCCGCAGCCGTGTCCCCATCGGCCGCTGGCGCCGGCTTGCGCCCTGCGACTGCGGGCCGTGCATTTCGGCGATGCCCGAGGCTCAGGGGCAACACCGGAGGCGGCCGGCATGCGCCAGGCTCCAGCCAGTGACGCACACCTCCATGGGTTCTCTGGATCAGGCCTCCGCCCATGGGCGGCTGCGCGCCTACCTGCACACCACCCAGCTGCTGGGATCGATCCACAGCACGCTGTATTACGACCAGAACACCGTGATGCCAGCCGCGGGGGCGCCCTGGCGGGGGGAGCAGCTGGCCCTGCTGGCTCGCCAGATGCACGGCCGCCAGAGCTGCAGTGAATACAGCGAGCTGGTGGCGGCGGCCGAGGCGGAACTGACGGCCGACGCCGACCCGGGCGCCCGGCGCAATCTGGCGCTGCTGCGGCAGGAACTGGAACGGCAGCAGCGGCTTGATCCCGTGCTCGTTGGCCAGCTCGCCGAAGCCCAGGCCCGGGGCTATGCCCTCTGGCAGCAGGCCAAGGCGACCCAGAACTATGCCCTGTTCTCGCCGGCCCTGGCCGAGCTGGTCAGCCTGCGCCAGGAGCAGGCGCGGCAGCTGGCGGAACCTCGCAGCTGCTGGGAGACCCTGGCCCAGACCTTTGAACCGGAGATCAGCAAGCAGCGGCTGCATGAGCTGTTCGAGCCCCTGCGCCAGCAGCTGCCGGTGCTGCTCGATCAGGCCGCAACCCTGCCGCCGCAGCCCCCGGCCGACTGGGACCTGGAGGAGGCGGCCCAGGACCAGCTCTGCCAGACCCTGCTGCAGGAGTGGGGCTACGACGCCAGCCGCTGCCAGCGCTCCCGCTCTCCCCATCCCTTCTCGACCACGATCGGACCGGCCGATTTCCGCATCACGACCCGCATCGTGGCCGGCATGCCCTTCTCGGCCTTTCTGGCCACGGCCCATGAGTGGGGCCATTCGCTCTATGAGCAGGGGCTGCCGCGCAGCGGCGATCACTACTTCCCCTGGCCCCTCGGCGAGGCCACGTCCATGGGGGTCCATGAGAGCCAGAGCCTCTTCTTCGAATGCCGTCTCGCCAGGAGCGCGGCCTTCGCGGAGCGCTGGTATCCGCGCTTCCGCTCGGCTCTGGGCCGCGATGTCTGGGGGGATGGCCGGCGGTTCTGGCGCGGCATCAATCCGATGCGGGCCGGGCTGACCCGGGTGGAGGCCGACGAACTGAGCTACGGCCTGCACATCGTGTTGCGCTTCGAATTGGAGCTGGCGCTGCTGGAGGAGGGCCTGCCGGTCGAGGAGCTGCCAGAGCGCTGGAACAGCGGCATGGAGCGCCTCCTGGGGCTGCGGCCGGGGAACGACGCCGAGGGATGCCTCCAGGACGTGCACTGGAGCGAAGGGCTGTTCGGTTATTTCCCCTCCTATGCCCTGGGCCATCTGATCAGCGCCCAGCTGAGCGAGGCGATGGCGGCCGAACTGGGGCCGATCGAGGAGCAGATCACCGGCGGCAACGAGCCGGAGATTCTGGCCTGGCTGGGGCGGAATGTCTGGCCGCTGGGACGACGGGTCAATGCCGAGCAGCTGGTGGAGCAGGTCACGGGCCGGCCGCTGAGCTCGGAGGCCTTCCTGATCTATCTCCGGGACAAGCTCGCCAGGCTCGCCGCCTGATTGGCTCCCCCGGGGGGTGGCTCGACCCCAGGATCCACCACTTGCGATCTGGCGGCTGGGCAGGGGCGGGGGGTGTGATTCTCTGGGTCACTCCCTAAGATGCGCCTGCGATTCCTGAGCCCATGGCGAACATCGACCACGCACCGAGCCGCACGATGCTGAACCTGCTGCACGTGCTGCCCGCCTTCGCCGATGAGAGCGAGGGACGGCTGAACGCCATCGTGGAGCTCAACTCCAACACCATCAACAAATACGAGCTGATCACCGAGACCGGCCATCTCAAGCTCGACCGGGTGGGCTACTCCTCGCTTGCCTACCCGTTTGCCTATGGCTGCATCCCTCGCACCTGGGACGAGGACGGCGACCCCCTCGACATCGAGATCGTCGGAGTCAGCGAACCGCTGGTACCCGGATCGGTGGTGGAAGCCCGCATCATCGGCATCATGAAGTTCGACGATGGTGGTGAAGTCGACGACAAAGTGATTGCCGTGCTCGCCGATGACAAGCGCATGGATCACATCCGCAGCTACGAGCAACTCGGAGCCCATTGGCTCACCGAAACTCAATATTACTGGGAGCACTACAAAGATCTCAAGAAACCCGGCACCTGCAAGGTGAATGGCTTCTTTGACAATGCCGAAGCTGTGACCATCATCAAGGAGTGCGAACAGCGCTATCTCGACACAATCGAAGCCAAGCTGGTTAACTGAGTCTCCGGCCCCTCAAATTGTCGCATCGTTCCCCTGCCGTTCCTGCATTGGCCACCCTCTTTCCCATGTCGTTCAGCCGCCTGCGCCGTACCGCCAGCGCCGCTGTTCTGAGCCTGAGCTGCGGTGGTCTCCTGGGTCTGGCAGGGGCCTCGGCCGTGGCGATCGAAGCTCCGCCCCTCCTGCCGGCCACGCCGGCCCAGGGAACCCTTGGACTGACTGGCGCCCCACCGGCGACACCCTCTCGGTCGCTCAGCCTGCCGGCCCCCTCCACCGCCACGATCACCAGCACCCGCCGGATCCTGCTGGAGCTGGGCCGCCGCACGATCAGCCTCTACGAAGGGGACAAGGTGCTGGGCCGCTGGCCGGTGGCCATCGGCGATCCCGCCACGCCGACTCCCACCGGCAGCTTCCAGATCCGCAATAAGGTCATCAATCCTCAGTACCAAAGCACCAAGAGCGGCAAGAACAATCCGACCATCGGCCCAAATGGCCCGCTCGGGGATCGCTGGATGGGCTTCCACACCATCGCCAACGATCAGTTCGGCATCCATGGCACCCCGCCGGCCTGGGCCTGGGCGGTGAACACAAGGGCGGCGGTCTCCCACGGCTGCGTGCGCATGCTCAACCCCCACGTCCAAGCCCTGTTCGACCAGGTGGAAGTGGGAACGCCGGTCTTGGTGAAGAACTGAGATTCAGGTGTCATTTCAAGGCGTTTTGCAGCAAGGGTGCAGCGCCTATCGCCCCAACTCCCGAAGAGATTCTGCAGATCACCCCCAGGCCCTGGTGGTGTCTGGGTACAAACACCTAAGTTCCTTGGATTGCTGCCGACGCCGAGCCGGGCCCGTCGTCAATCTCATGTCCCAACCCCACCAGCCCACCACAGACCAGCTCAACAGCACAGCCCTCAAATGGGGCAGTGATGGCGAGCTCTCCGATCTCGACCTGCAGCGCATTCTCAATCTGCTGTCTCAGGCCGATCCCGTCGCCGAGGCGCTGGTCAGCTCCCGCTTCGATCGCTGAAGCCGGAAACGGGCCGCCAGGGCCCGGGCCATGCCGTCGCGACTGGCCAGACCGCGCAACGCCGTGATCGGCAGTCCACTGGCGGGAAGGCCCTGGGGCAGATATCCGGCCACATTCCCCGGCACCTCGAAGATCGGGATCTGGCGCAGGCCATCGGGAGTCAGCTGGTCTTCCAGTTGATCGAGCCTGGAGGTGAGCGGCAGCCAGACCAGATCGGTGCGCCGGCAATCGATCAGACGGATGGATTCGGTGGGCGTCGCCATGGCACCGGAGAGGGCTCGCTGCAGATCCGCCAGAGTCACCAGGCCGACCGCCGCTCCCCGATCCTGCACCAGCAGGCAGTGGCCGTGCGCCTCGATCAGCAGGGCCAGAGCCTCCACCGCTGGCGAGTCGGCCATCAGCACCAGCGGGCTGAAAGGCTCTAAGGCGTCAGCGACGGGTAATTGGGCTAGGCGCTCACGCCGTTCCTCCTCCAGCGGATCGGAGCCCAGCAGACCTGGATCGCGGAAACCCTGCCAGCGCTCGACCAAGGCCGCACTCAGTCCTGCCGCCGCCATCAGCGGCAGCACGATGCGGATGTCTCGGGTGAGCTCAAACAGCAGCAACAGGGCTGTCAGCGGCGCCCGGGCGCTGCCGGCAAGCACCGCCGCCATGCCGACCATGGCATAGGCGGGCGGTTCGGCCACCGGCAGCTGCAGCCATCCCTCTCCCAGCAGCTGGCCGTAGCAGCTGCCGAGCACCGCTCCGAGGAACAGGGCCGGAGCGAAGCCACCGCCGACAAAACCACTGGCATTGCTGACTGCTGTGGCCAGCAGCTTGACGCCGATCAGGGCGAGCAGGGTCAGCAGCGGAATGCCGCCATCGCTGCCGAGCAGGGCTTCAATCGTGTCGTAGCCGACCCCCAGCACCTGGGGGAAGGCCAGGGCCATGCCACCCACGGCGGCACCGCCGAGGGCCGGGGCCAGGCCCGGGGGCAGACGATCGACCAGGGCTTGCATCCTGGGTCCTCGGCCGGCGGCCATCAGGCTGACCAGCAACCACGACATCAGGCTGGCCAGCACCCCCAGACCCAGATACAGGGGCAACTCCAGCAGCGATTTCACCTCGTAGGCCGGCAAGCGCAGGATCGGTTCGTCACCCAGGCACAACTGGGTCACCAGGGAGGAAGCCACCGCCGCCACCAGCACGGCTCGCAGGCTGGGCCGGCCGGGGATGGCGCTGAAACTGCCCTCGAAGGCAAAGAACACACCGGCGATCGGGGCTTTGAAACCCGCCGCCAGACCGGCTGCCACCCCTGCTGCCACCAGGGCTTTCTGAGACTGGGGTGACAGTCTCGCCTTCCAGCCCACCCACAACCCGAGATTGGCCCCGCTCTCGACGCTGGGCCCCTCAGGGCCGAGTGAAGCGCCACTGCCGAGGCTCAGTGAAGCGGCCACCAGCCGCAACAGGGGCAGCTGCGGTGCTGCCGCCACGGCACCGTCGGCCATCGCCATCAGGCTGGCCAGACCGGGCCCGATCGTCCCCCCGATCCAGCGCAACAGCCCCACGGCCAGGCCACCCAGCGTCGGCACCACCACCACCGGCCAGAGTTCCAGCCAGTCGAAGCTGGCGGGCAGGGCGATGGTCGCCGGTTCCGGCAGGGCCGGCGGTGGGGGCGACAGCAATCCCATGCCACCCAGCCCCAGCTGCAGCAGGGCCTTGAGGGGAGTGCCGCCCTGCTCCACCACCGGCGGCAGTGCGATCTCAGCCACCTCGGCGGGGCTGGCTGAGGAGGAGGCCCGGCCGACCTCGAGCAGCCACTCCACGAACGGGCCGTAGAGGAAGTTGTTGATGAAGCCCAGCAGTTCGTGAAAGCCGACCACCGCCAGGCCGGTGAGAACGCCCACCAGGGCGGCCCAGGCCAGCAGATTCCACTGGAAGGGCAGGGAGCGGACTTCAGCGCTGGCCGATTCAGGCTTCGGGCCGGACGTTTGCAAAGATCTCCTCCAGGATCTCGCCTGCGCCCTGGGCCCGCAGGGACTGGGCTAGGGCCAGACCGATCGCCTCGGGATCCGCCTGGGGCCCCCGGGCCTCGTCCCGGATCAGGCGCAGGCCATCCAGGCTGGCCACCATGCCGGTGAGCACCAGCTCTTCTGCCTCGAAGTGGGTGTTGACACCGATCGGCACCTGGCAGCCTCCCTCCAGCTGGCGCAGAAAGGCCCGCTCCGCCAGGCAACGCAGCGCGGTCGGCCGATGTTCGAGCACCTTGATCTGCTCCAGCACCACCCCATCTCCCTGGCGGCATTCGATGCCCAGGGCACCCTGACCGACGGCGTGCAGCGAAATCGAGGGATCGATCAGTTCATGGATGCGATCGCCCAAGCCCAGCCGGCCGAGACCGGCGGCCGCCAGGATCAGACAGTCGTACTCGCCGGCGTCGAGCTTCTCCAGGCGCGTGATCACGTTGCCGCGCACATCCTTGAAGATCAGATGGGGGTAGTGATGGCGCAACTGGGCGAGCCGCCGCAGCGAGCTGGTGCCGACGACACTGCCCTCGCTCAGGGTGGCCAGGGTTTTGTCACGATGTTTCTGATGCACCACCAGGGCATCGGCGGGATCCTCCCTCTCGGTGATGCAGCCCAGCATCAGCCCCTCGGGCAGGTTGGTCGGCAGATCCTTGAGGCTGTGGACGGCGATGTCGGCCCGATCCACCAGCATCTGGGCCTCAAGTTCCTTGGTGAACAGGCCCTTGTCGCCGATCTTCGCCAGGGCCACATCCAGAATCTTGTCCCCCTGGGTGGCCATCGCCTCGATGCTGATCTCCAGGCCGGGATGGGCCTGGGCCAGGGCATCCCGCACCCAGTGGGTCTGAACCAGGGCCAGCTGGCTGCGGCGGGAGGCGATGCGCAGGGTCGACGCGATCGCAGAACCGGAGGCTGGGCTGGACATCGGCTGAGTTTCGGCAGGAGGGACGGCGTGCACCCCCGCAGGGGCTACCGCTGAGCTTCAGCGACTCAGCCTAGGTGGCGACCGCAGTCCCAAGGTTGGACGACGAGGGCCGCCTGGCTGCAGGTGAAAGCCTGGCCGAGCAGCCGCTCAGGGCGCCGCGAACAGATCCAGGGGCAGGGGCCCCCAGGTGTCCTCCTTCTGGCTGTCGGCAGGCTGATGACCGGTGATCAGCACCCCTTGGCCCAGCCCCGCTTCCGGGCGAATCAGAAACCGACCATTGCGCTGATTGCCCTTGAGAAAGACCGCCACTCCGGGCTGCAAGGCCTCCGGCTCCGGGCCCTCGGGTTCCAGCGGCGGCCAGGCGAGGGCCGCTTCGCACTGCCGCAGTCCAGCCACGGCGGCGGCGGCGCTGGGGGCCATCACGCCGATGGTGAACCAGGCGCAGCCCGCCATCGCCGCCTGCAGCTCCTGGCGCAGCAGCGAGCGCTCGACGACTGAAAATTCGGGCGCCGTGCGCTGTCCCCGCAGGCTGGCGAGGGTGGGGTAGTCCGAGGTCATGGGGAGGGGGGCAGGGAGGAAGGCTGACGCCAGAATGCGATGCAGACGGTCAGCCAGGCCAGGCCGACGCCACCACCGGCGAGCAGATCGGTGGGCCAATGGGCCCTGGCATAGAGGGTGCTCAGCCACACCAGCAGCACCCACAGCCCGGCGCCGATGGCCAGAGGACGGCGTAGCTGCGGATGATGGGCCGCCAGGATCACCACCATGGCGCCGTAGAAGGCGACGGCGCCGGCGGCATGACCACTGGGGAAGCTGCGGCCATCCACCTCCAGCAACTTTTCCGGAGGCCGGGCGCGGTCGAACAGGGGCTTGAGCAACAGATCCACGATCATCAGGATGCCGCCGGTGGCCATCACCAGCAGGCGCAGATCGCCCCACCAGCGCTTCAGCACCACGAAAATCAGGGCTGCCAGCACCAGGAAGGCCGTGAAGTGGACACCGCTGAGCCGGTAGACCATCAGCAGGGAATCGCCGATCGGCCCGCGCAGATGATCCCCCAGCCAGTGCAGGATCGTCTCATCGAAGGTCGGGGGCCGGCGCGGGTCGATCAGCACCGCCAGAACGCCCAGCAGCGTGGCGCAGGCGCCGAGCACGACCCAGTCGCGGCGGTGGAAGGTGAAACGGATCACGGCATGAGATCCTCGCGCCGAACGCGCCACAGCTGCTGCTGACCGCGCTGATTGAGACGTTGTACAGCCTGATCGGCCAGCTTGAGATCCTCAAGATCCGAAACGTCGCCGATCATCCGCACCGAGGCGGTGCCCGCCCTGATCCCCAGGCTGGCGGGATCGTCCCTGAGGCGATCGTCCAGGCTGCCTCGCCCCGAGAGAAACACGGCGGTTTCTCCTCCGTAGAACAAGATGCTGTAGCGCTTGGCGCCCACCACCCACAGGGGCTCCCCGCTCAGGGCCTGGCGGCGGGCCTGGCGGGCCAGCTCCCGCAGCGGCAACTGGCGCTGTCGATCCAGCAATGGCGCCAGGGGCGGCACCACCAGGGCCAGGATCGCCAGGAAGCCGAACAGATTCGGCAGCCATAGCCAGGGCTCGGACCCCGGCCTGGTCAGCAGCACCACCAGGGCCAGGGCCGCGGCAGCGAGGACAGCCGCCAGCAGCAGCGGCAGACCGGAGCGACTCAGCGCCGTCGCCAGCTCGGGATGGGCCGGATCGGTGGCGGCCCAGCGCGGCGCCAGCGCCGCCGCCGCTGCCAGCAGGGCCAGCAGGCCTGCATCCAGCCAACCGGTCCGGCGCAGCCAGCCAGGAGCGGGCGATTCCGCGCCGGTGAACGGACGCCAGGCCAGGGCCACCAGCAGGCTGGCAGCGGGGACCACCGGCAGGATGTAGCCGGGCAGCTTGGTGGCGGCGGCAGAGAAGAAAGCCACCATCACAGCCAGCCACAACAATAAAAACAGAGGCAACTCCAGACCGGGATTCGTCGCCGCGGCGCGCCAGGTGCTCAGACGCCAGAAGCGCAGCGCGGCGATGGCAGCCGGCAAGAACAGGGACCAGGGCAGCAGCAGTAGCAGCAGACAGGGCAGGTAGTACCAGAACGGTCCGGGATGGTTGTAAAGGACGCTGGTGAAACGCTGGAGGTTGCTGAAACCCAGAAAACCCCCGAGGAACGCCACACCATTGACCTGGGCCGCAGCCCCGTACCAGGGCATGGCCACACCGAGGAACAACGCCAGCATGGCGAGCAACGGCGCCGGCTTGAGCCAGGGGCGCCACTGGCCCGTCAGGGTCAGGAAGACGACGATCACCAGCCCTGGCAACAGCAGCCCCACCGGCCCCTTGGCCAGCACCGCTACACCGCAGAACAGCGCCAATGCCACCCTGCCCAGGCGGGCCACGAGCGGCTGGGCAGGGTGGCGCTGGGCCAGCAGGAAGCCATACAGCGCCAGGGTGATGGCACTGGACAGAAACATGTCCGTTGTGGAGGTGCGTCCCCAGCCGACCCAGCCCGGGCTGGTGGCCAGCACGCTGGCCGCCAACAGTCCTCGACCCCAGCGCAGGGAGCTGGGCTCCTCGGACGGAGCCCAGCTCAGCACCAGGGCAAAGGAGGCCACCACAACCGCCGAAGCCGCGAGGGCCACGGGCAGACGGGCGGCCCACTCGGAGATCCCGAACCACTTGAACGCCAGAGCCACCATCCAGTACCCCCAGACCGGGTAATCAAAAAAGCGCTCGCCGTTCCACCAGGGGGTGATCCAGTCCTGGCGCAGCACCATCTGATGGCCCACCTCGACAAACAGGGCCTCGGTCTTGTCAGTGAAACCGAGGACCCCGAGGCCGTTGAAGAACGCCAGCCAGCAGAGCAGGATCAAAGCCAGACCAACCAGCCAGGGAAGCCGGCGTGGATGGCGCTGCCAGAACTCCGCCAGGGGGTCAGTGGGCATGGGGACGCTGCCCGCAGCAGGAATGGGCAACTTAGGAGCCGACTGAACGCGGTCAGCCCAGCGCTGGCAAAAGCGTGCCAAACCTCAAAAACCGCCGCCAGGGCAGAGGCTCAGCCCAACAATGTCGGCCTGGTCCAGCACCTGAGAGCCGGGGCTGACCACCTAGATCAAGCCCGAACCACCACCAACGCCCCAGACCAGGTGGAGCTCCCGCAGCCTGCAGCGTCCTCGACAGATCGCCAGGACCGCAAGCGGCCGACGGACGGCAGCTAGGGCTCCCCAGAGCGCCGGGGGTCAGGGGCTGTTCCAGACGAACTTGGAGGAGGCGGCGTAGTTCCAGACAAACACCACGACAATCCCGGCCAGCTGGGCGAAGAAGGTGTCGCGGGAAACCAGGCTGTAGAAGGCCGAGGCAATGCCCACATTGGCCAGCACCGGCAGGGAGGCCACCACCAGAAACTTGAGCAGGCCCCGCAGCAGGGCCAGGCCCTGCTGCCTCTGAAAGCGGAACGTCAGAGCGTTGTTGATCAGATAGTTCGAGGTGGCGGCCACGACCACTGCCGGCGGCAGGGCCTGCTCAAAACTGATCCCGAGGGCCATCAGCAGGCTGGTGACGGCCAGCTGCACCACCACGCCACTGCAGCCAACCAGGGCGAAACTGATGGCCCGGCGCGGCACGCTGCGCAGCATCAGAGTGTGGAGGATCGACACCCCCAGATCCCAGACGATCGCCAGATCCAGCTTGGAATCACCGGCGATCCGGGCCTGAAAGGTGAGCGGCACCTCCTCCACTTTCAGCTGTCCGCCACTGACCGCCAGCAGCTCATAGAGGAATTTGAATCCATTGACATCGACGCGACGCACCAACGGCAGAACGGCCTCAGGGCGAACCGCGAAGAAGCCGCTCATGTAATCCGTGAGCCGGCGGTATCCCGGCAGACTGAAGCGGGCGATCGTGTTGGCCCAGCTGGAGTTGCGCTCGCGCCGATCACTGAGACCGAGAATTTGCGCCTCGGAATGAAAGCGACTGCCAATCACCAGATCGGCGTTTCTCTCCAGCAGACAGCGCACGGCTCTCGCCACTGTCGCGGGCTCATGTTGGCCATCGCAGTCCATCACCACCACCAGATCGCCGGTGGCATCAAGAATCCCCTCCTTGATTGCACTGGAAAGCCCAGCGCGACCGACGCGCCGAATTAATCGAATCACTGGATAGTGATGGGCCAGACGACGCACCTCCTCGGCGGTTCCGTCTTCAGAATCATCATCGACGAATAGGATTTCGAGACTGAATCGATCGGCTAATGGCAGCAGACCTTGAACGACAGTCTCTATGTTCTGACGCTCGTTGTAGGTGGGTAAAACGACCGACAACCGCAGGTCCGAAGCCTGCGGCGGGGATACGAGATTCACTCCTCAATGGTCAGAAGGCCCGACCTTACTTGATGTACTCCTTGAGAACACCGTTGCGGTTGGGGTGACGCAATTTGCGCAAGGCCTTGGCCTCGATCTGGCGAATGCGTTCACGGGTGACATCAAAGATCTGACCAATCTCTTCAAGCGTCTTCATGCGTCCATCATCCAACCCATAGCGTAGACGCAGCACATCGCGCTCCCGCGGGCTGAGGGTGGCCAACACTCCTTCCAGATCTTCTCGCAAAAGGTTCTTGGCCACATCCTGCTCAGGATTCTCAATGTCGGCTTCGATGAAATCGCCAAGTCGGGAATCCTCTTCCTTGCCAATCGGTGTTTCCAGCGAGATTGGCAGCTGAGCTGATTTGGCAATGAAGCGAAGTTTTTCGATCGTCATCTCCATGCTTTCAGCAATCTCTTCCTCCGTGGGTTTGCGGCCAAATTCCTGGGAGAGGGTTTTGGTCGTTTTCTTGATACGGGAGATGGTTTCATAGAGATGAACCGGCAGACGAATCGTTCGGCTCTGGTCCGCAATCGCGCGGGTGATCGCCTGACGAATCCACCAGGTTGCGTAGGTGGAGAACTTGTAGCCCTTCTCGTGATCGAACTTCTCGGCGGCACGAATCAGCCCGAGGCTGCCCTCCTGAATCAGATCCTGGAACGAAAGACCCCGATTCATATATTTCTTGGCGATCGACACCACCAGTCGCAGATTGGACTGCACCATTTTTTCCTTAGCCCGGCGACCCAACATCAGGCGCCGCCGGAACTTGATCAGCGGCATATCGAAAATAGCCGCCCATTCTTTGCTGTCGGGGAAATGGCCTTTATCCGCCTCAAACTCGGCTGCCTTTTCCTCCAGCTCCAACAGATCGGCGATCTTGCGGGCCAGCTCAATCTCCTCATCCGGCCTGAGCAGGCGGATGCGGCCGATTTCCTGCAGGTACACCCGGATCGAATCCTCGGTGTAAACCCCTTTGGGGCCCACCTTGATGCTGGCTAGGGCCTTGGCCGATTTGGCGTCCTTCTTCTCGGCCCCATCGCCGATGCCCAGATCCAGATCCTCCGCCTCTCCAGCCGCCTCGGCACCGGCCAGCAACTCATCCGCGGCGACCGTCAGATCGCCGGCCTTGCTGGTCACGGTGACTGCCTTGGCGGCCGCGGTTTTGCGGGCCTTGGCCGGCTTGACTGCTTTGGCAGGCTTGGCGGCGGCTTCGGTCGTGGGGCTCTTGCTGGCCTTGGCCTTGGCTTTGGGGGCCGGCAACACCTCTCCGTCCGCCGTCACCGTCATCAGGATTTCCGGGACCACCGCCTTGATCGTCGGGGGCAACTTGGCTGCCAGTCCGCTCTTGTTCGCGGGGGCTGCGGAGCCGGAAGCATGGGCAGCCTTGACATTGGCGGCGACAGAACTCATAGCGGATGCGCGATGAAAACAGGGGATTTGGATCAGGACGAGACTTCGTCGCAACGAAGCTCGGACATCAACGGCAGCACCGTCAGCTGCCTGAAAGACGGGAATGGACAGACCAGATCAGCGGCCGATCAGGGCGATCAGACCAGGACATGAAATGGGGAGCGGTCTGGTGGCTGGAGCATCAGGTCATCTGAACAGAAAGCTCAGACGCGTGAGATTTTGGGTTGGGCGACCGGAGCCGGAGCAGTGCTGTCAGGGGTGGTCGCAGACCTGAAGCCGGGGCGGGAGCTGGACTCCCTGGCACTCAAAGGGTCTTCCCACTGGACGGAACTCTGCCGGGTTCCGACGGCAGCCAGAGCGGCATGCCCAACAACATTATTCTAGGAATTGCCTGAGACCTTTGCAAGACTGTCTGCGGTGTCCCGCAGTCCCGTTCTCACGGCCCCGTCCCCCTGGCTGGAAATCTGGTTGGAGGCCGGCCGGGAGGGCCAGGCTTTCACCTACGGCAATCCGGACGCTCTGACCGTGGGCGTGGGTGATCTGGTGCAGGTTTCCCTGCAGGGGCGTCGCCATGCCGGACTGGTGTTGGCCTGCCTTGACACCCTGCCAGTTGGCCTGGAAGGCAAGCGCATGCGGGCCGTGGAGATGGTGCTGCAGAGCGCTGCGGTCGATCAGCACTGGCGGGAGCTGGTCAAGGCGGTGGCAGTGGCCTGCCACACCAGCAGTTTTCGTACGCTCAAAAGCGCTCTGCCGCCGGGGTGGCTGGGCCAGCGCCCCCGCAGGAGCGGCGGCCGGCCGCTCTGCCAGATCCAGCGGCTGGAACCGCCGCTGGCGGCACCTGCGCCCGCCGCTCTGAGCAGTCGCCAGCGGGCCCTGCTGGAGCAGCTCGATCGCCATGGCGGGCGCCGGTTGCTGCGGGATCTGCTGGGGGTCGATGGCTTCGGCCGCGGCCTGATCACGGCCCTGGAGGCGAAGGGGCTGCTGGGGCGCGAGCTGCTGCGCGTCAGCCCTGCCAACCGGCCGGAGTCAGGCAGCCATGCAGCAGCCCGTGGCGTGCCCGGGGGCCAGCCCCCGGCGCTGGAGCCCCCGCAGACGGCCAATCCAGCCCAAGCGGAGGCCGTGGAGGCGATTGACTCGGCCGCGGCCGGCAGCACCCTGTTGCTGTGGGGCGTGACCGGGGCGGGCAAGACTGAGGTGTACCTGCAGGCCGCCGCCCGCCAGCTGGCCCATGGACGCAGTGTGTTGCTGCTGGCGCCTGAAATCGGCCTGATTCCCCAGCTGCTGGATCGCTGCCGGGCCCGACTCGGCTCCCAGGTGCTGGAGTATCACAGCGGCATGGGGGAGGCGGAACGGGTGGCGGCCTGGCGCCGCTGCCTGGCTGCAGCAGCGACAGCTGAACCGCTGGTGGCGATCGGCACCCGCTCGGCGATCTTTCTGCCCCTGGGATCCCTGGGTCTGATCGTGCTCGACGAGGAACACGACAGCTCCTACAAGCAGGAAAGCCCGATGCCCTGCTACCACGCCCGCGATGTGGCCCAGCTTCGCGCCACCCTGGGCGGCGCCAAGCTGCTGCTGGGCAGTGCCACCCCCTCACTGGAAACCTGGCTGCGCTGCCGTCAGCCCCAGGCCGCAGGGGGAATCCAGCTGCTGCGCCTGCCGGAGCGGATCGGTCAGCGGCCGCTGCCGCCGGTGCGGTTGGTGGACATGCGCCTGGAGCTGGCCGAAGGGCACCGACGACTGATCAGTCGGCCGCTGATGGAACGGCTGGAACAGCTGCGGGCCCGGGGCGAGCAGGCGGTGGTGCTGGTGCCGCGGCGCGGGTATCGCTCCTTCCTGAGTTGCCGCAGTTGTGGCGAAGCCGTGCAGTGCCCCCACTGCGACGTGGCTCTCACCGTGCATCGCAGCAGCCGCGGTGGCGCGGGCGCCACCGAATGGCTGCGCTGCCACTGGTGTGATCACCGCCAGCAGATCGACCAGCGCTGCGGCAAGTGCGGCTCCACCGCCTTCAAGCCCTTCGGGGCCGGCACCCAGCGGGTGATGGAGCAGCTGGCGCTGGAACTGGAGGGGCTGCGGCTGCTGCGTTTCGACCAGGACACCACCAGGGGCAGGGACGGCCATCGCCGCCTGCTGGAGCGCTTTGCCGCCGGCGACGCCGATGTGCTGGTGGGCACCCAGATGCTGGCCAAGGGCATGGACCTGCCACGGGTGACCTTGGCAGCCGTGCTCGCCGCTGACGGACTGCTGCACCGCCCGGACCTGCGCGCCTCGGAGCATTGCTTGCAACTGTTGCTGCAGCTGGCGGGCCGGGCCGGCCGGGGCGAACTGCCGGGGGAGGTGTTGGTGCAGACCTACAGCCCCGAGCATCCGGTGATTCGCCATCTCGTCGATGGCCGCTACGAACGCTTTCTGGAGGAAGAACTACAGCTGCGCCGCCAGGCCGGCCTGGTGCCCTTCAGCCGCGCCTGCCTGCTGCGGCTGGCGGGTCCCTCGGCCAGTGCCACCGCCACGGCGGCCACCAGCCTGGTGGAACAGGTGCGGGCCCAGGTGGAGGGCCAGGGCTGGACCGTGATCGGACCGGCGCCAGCGCCCGTGGCTCGGGTGGCGGGGCGCAGCCGCTGGCAGGTCCTGCTGCATGGACCGGCGGGGGCGGCGATCCCGCTGCCCCCGGAGGCGGAGCTGCGACGGATCCTGCCCCAGACCGTCAGCCTGGCGATCGATCCGGATCCTCTGCAGCTCTGAATCCGCCGTCACTCAGGCCGGCAGCTCGGGCAGGCCATAGCCGAGCTTCAACCGGATCCGCTGCAGCAGCGACACCAGCGCCAGAGCCAGCGCAATCGCGCAGGCGCCCAGACCGAGGCGGCTCCAGCGCCAGCAGCGCAACTGCAGGGCATTGCGCTGCCCAGCCTGCAACGGCCAGAGCAGCTGGGGCTCTCCCCCGGGCTGGCGGCTGAGGGGGCGCACCGGCTGGGGGCTGGCTGAGAGCACGGCCGCAGCTGAAACGGGCACCAGGCGCAGGCTGAGATCGACGCCGGCCAGGGGGGGCAGGGCGGTGAGATCCACCACCAGCGACACGCTCTGACGCACTCCCACCAACCAGTTGCGCTCCCGCCACTGCAGTTCGGCCACCGGCAGATTCACCCCCGCCAGTTCGGCGGCCACATCCAGGCTGCGTCGCAGGGCAGCGAGGGCCTGATCGGCGGGCAGCACCGCCGTGGAGATCACCTGAACCTCGCCCTGCCGCTGGCTCTGGAAGGGGGGCGGACCGGCCCTGAGGGCTTCGGCGAAACGCCGCTGCCAGGGCGTCAGCTGGCCGGAGTCACTGCGCAGGCGATGGCTGAGCTGCAGCCGTCCTGGTCCCTCAAAACGCAGTTCACTGCGCACCTCCATGCAGCCACCCAACAGGGGCAGCAGCAGCAGCAGCGCCAGCAACACAGCCACCATGGCCGCAAAACCGACTGGCGCCGATGTCGGCCCCACCGGCGGTGGCGGCTCCGGCGGCGGGCGGCGGCGGCGGCGGGCCGTCACACTGGCGCCACTGCCCTCCAGCATCGCGCCCTGCTGGCCCAGATCCGGCAGGGTCAGCGACCAGTTGCGCGGACGTCGCAGGGCCGGAGCCTCCAGCACCGTCAGCAGATCCCTGGCCCGGGCGCGCAAGGTGGCGTCCACACAGGCCTGCAGACTGCGGCAGCAGTCGGCGGCACGCTCGGTCTGACCCTGACCCATCAGCGCCGTGGCCATCAACAGGCGCACGCCCGCACCGACCGGTGACGACGGCCCGTGGGCCTCCGCCAGCGGCTCCAGCAGCCGCAGGCTCTGGCCGTACTCACCGCGATCGATCGCCTGGCGCGCCGAGATGAGCGCCAGGCTGATCGCCGGATCGAGCGCCCGCTCAGCCATGGCAGGACCGGCTCACTGCCATCAGTCGCTGAGCTGGACCTGACTGCCCACCACCATCGTGCCGATGCCGGCCTTGCTGAACACCTCCAGCAGCAGGGCGTGGGGAACTCGGCCGTCGACGATGTGGGCGGCGGAGACACCCTGGGCCAGAGCTCGGATGCAGCATTCGGTCTTGGGGATCATGCCGCCATTGACGACGCCTGAGCCGATCAGATCCCTGGCCTCGGCCAGGGTGAGCTGGCGGATCAGGGACTCCGGATCCTGCCGATCCCGCAGGATGCCGCAGGTATCGGTGAGCAGGATCAGCTTCTCGGCCTGCAGGGCCGCCGCCAGCTCCCCGGCCACCGTGTCGGCGTTGATGTTGTGGGCCCTGCCCTGGAGATCAGGGGCAACGCTGGAGATCACCGGGATATAGCCGCCCTCCAGCAGGGGCTTGATCACGTCGCAGGTCACCGCCGCCACGTCCCCCACAAGACCGAGGCTGCCATCGCCGTGGGTCCGGGCCTGCAGCAGGTTGCCGTCGCTGCCGCAGAGGCCGACGGCCCGGCCGCCGACCTGATTGAGACCGTTGACGATCTGCTTGTTGACCTTGCCGACGAGCACCATTTCAACCACTTCCATCGTGGCCTCGTCGGTCATGCGCAGACCGTCGCGGAAGCGGGCTTCGATGCCGACGCGGGAGAGCCATTGATTGATCTCCGGGCCGCCGCCATGGACCACAACTGGCTGCACCCCGACGCAGGCCAGCAGGGCCAGATCACGGAAGACCGCATCGCGCAGGTCCGCACGCACCATGGCCGCTCCGCCGTACTTGACGACGACCGTGCGAC
Source organism: Cyanobium sp. (assembly GCA_049282435.1). GTDB lineage: Bacteria > Cyanobacteriota > Cyanobacteriia > PCC-6307 > Cyanobiaceae > Cyanobium. The sequence continues at coordinate 23,659 of JBAPUA010000208.1, forward strand.
CGGAGAAGCGCTGGATGTAGGGCAGGGCTTCGCTGAGGACGGAGACCCGCTGACTGTCCTCAGGGCTGACGTTGGGATCGGAGCTCAAGGTGCTCAAGCGGCAGGGGGTACGGCTTCAGGGAGAAGGGCCAGGCTGAAATGACCGGCCGAGGACTGGACCAGCTCGGCCCTGAGGCCGGGGCCGAAGAATCGACCGAGACGGTCCTGGCGCTCCTGCCAGCGGACAAAGGGGACACCGCAGCAGGCAAAGGCCAGCCGCAGGCCATAGGCGCCGTCGCAGTCGAGTTCCTCGACCGACTCCAACTGGGGGGGGGCGTCCTCATCCCAGAGCTTGAGTGCCTCCAGGGACGATTCCAGATGGGCCTTCTGGCCGTAGCGCCAGCGGGTCACATCGGCCAGCAGCTTGCGCAGGGGCTCGCTCTCAGGCAGGTCCCTGAGGCTGCGAAAAGCCTGGGGTGGCGAGATCCGGGCCGCCGGTGGCAGCTCGGAGGACTTGAGTGCCAGACCCCCCAGCAGGATCGGAATCCCGTAGAAGATGGTGGGCAGGCTGAGATTGGCGTTGTCACCGAGATAGGCGATCGAACCGATCACGGTGAGCACGGCTCCGGCGACCGTGACGAGGCTGCCGGGGGAAGTCAGGGCTTGCATCAGACCATCTTCCAGCAACGGGGGCCGCGATGGGAGCCTTTGGGTCGATTCAGCGCCGACGCAGGGCCCCTTGAACCAGCTGAACCCGGTTCGTTCCCCGGCCTAGGCACGGCTGCGGGGAACCAACGGGCGCGGGGAACGAACCGGGCTGCCGGCGGCGCCAGCAGCCAGACTGAACCATCAGTCCTGCTGGAGCGCGGGCCGCCTTCGGCTTCGTTTCAACCAAAGCTGGCGGCGCACCCTGCCCGGCAGCATGGGGGGGCGCGGCAGCCACCTCAGCTGCCCCGATCTTGATCACTGTCCTATCCCCAGGGCCGTTCCGCCCCACCACGATGCGTTCCGATCCCTCCCAGGCCATCCCCAACCCGAGCGATCCAGCCGATCCGGGAGCCGCGATCGACCCTGCGGCGATCGCGGCGGAACCGGACAGCGCCGCTCTGATCGAGCAGCTGCGCCAGGACCGACTCTGGCTGCTGCGCCAGATCGACAGCGGCCTCTGGGCCGAATGGCGCCTCGATCTGGCAGCCCTGGAGCGCGAGCTGGGCCTGCTGCTGGAGCAGGCCCGTGAGCGCTTGATCGGCAGCTGAGCCGATCTGACGGGTATTGATAGGGCTGGATCAGAACGGGCCGATCAGAAAGGGCCGATCAGAACGGAATGTCGTCGTCGTCCGCGAACTCGTCGGGGGGGACCAACGGGGCGGTGTTCCAGACAGCGGGAGCAGGAGCTGCCTGGGGGGGGGCGGCGACAGCGCCGGCACCGGGGCTGGGCACCTGGCGCCGCTGGGGACCGGGAACCGGCGGCCGGCCGGCGGCGACGGCCGGGGCCGCACCGCTTGGGGTTGGTTCGCCGATGGCGGTGGCAGGGGCGGCGGCGTAGGCGACTGGGCCCCCTGCGGGAGGCTGGGATTCGCCTGCCGCCAGGGGATGGAGGCGGGCAAGAGTCAGTTCCGCCCGCTTTTCCTTGACCCCGTCCTGACGGGTGATGGTGTTCATGCGCATCCTCCCTTCCAGCACCAGCCGCTGGCCAACCCGCACCCGGTTCTGCAGATCCTGGGCCAGATTGCCCCAGCCCACCACCTTCAGCTGACCCGGCGGATCATCGGGCCGCAGACCGTCAAGGCGCACGGTCATCTCCGCTACCGGCGTCTGGTTGTCCTGGGTGTAGCGAACCTGAGGCGCCTCCAGCACCTCCACTTCAAGCAGACAGTGATTCAAGCCCCAACCCGCCGACGGCAGGCTCCATCCTGATGCACGCGCCCCCCTTTCACCAGGGCGCGGGCCCGGCGCGACCACAGGCACCCTGGCTGTGGCTGATCGCCGGCACCGGCGAAGGGCCCCGACTGGCCGAGGCCCTGCTGCAGGCGGGCTGGCAACTGCGGGTCAGTGTGGTCAGTGCCAGCGCCGCCAGAGCCTATGCGCCGCACCCGGGCCTGCGACTGGCGGTGGGGCCGATCGGATCCGGCCTGCGTGAAGCCAGCCCCCTGGATGGCGTTCGGCGGGAGCTGGCCCGGGCCCGACAGAGCCATGGGCCGTTCCGCTGGGTGATCGACGCCAGCCATCCCTTCGCCAGTCAGATCACTGCGGCCCTGGAGCAGGGCTGCGAGGAAGGCGGGGTGCCGCTGTTGCGGCTGTGGCGTCCCGAGCTGCCGGGCAGCGGCGTGCGCATCCTGGCGGATCTGCCCGAGCTCAACGGCCTGGCCAGCCGCGGTGAACGCTGGTTGCTGGCGATCGGGGCGCGGCGGCTGGCAGAAGCGATCCACCACAGCGCGGGCGCCCTGCACCATGCCCGGATCCTGCCGCGGCCCCAGGCCCTGCAACAGGCCATGGCGGCGGGGTTGCCGGCTGAACGGGTGGCCTGCCTGCAGCCCCTGCCCACCGGCAGCCAGCGTCCCCTGGTGGAAGAGGCCCTCTGCCGGCGCTGGCGGATTGAAACGGTGCTCTGCCGCCGCTCCGGCGGCCCCGGCGAGGCCCATTGGCGCGGCCTCTGCAGCGACCTGGGCCTGCGTCTGCTGCTGTTGGAGCGGCCCGCCGAACCGGGCGGACTGCTCAGCCTGCCGCTGCAAAGCCTGCTGGAACGGGTGGGAACGGCGATTGAGACAGCTGCGGAAACGTCAGGGTGAGACCACAGCTCAAGGCCAGCCCCGAACAGCTGCGGGTCCCGCGGGCCATCAAGGCGCTGCGCTGCGTGCGCCGCAGCCCCCACCTGGATCCCGTCGTGGCAGGCCGCCAGCGGCGGCGCCTCAGGGCCGTGACTCAGCGCGCAGCTCAGCCCGGGTGACGGGCCACCAGCTCGGCCAGGGACCCTTGGGGACGGGGACCCAGCTGGGTGACCACCTGGCCGGCACAGAGGGACCCGAGCTGGCCGCAGCGCTCCAGGCTCTCGCCCCGCGTGTAGCCGAACAGGAAGCCGGCGGCGTAGAGATCGCCGGCCCCGGTGGTGTCGACCAGATCGCCCAGATGCACCGGAGGCACCACGATCGTGCGATCGCCGCTGAGCACCAGGGAACCCTGCTCGCTGCGGGTCAGGGCCGCCACCTTGCAGCGACCGCGCACCTGGTCGGCGGCCTCCTCAAAACTGGCGGATTTGTAGAGAGAGGTGATCTCCATCTCGTTGGCGAACAGCACGTCGACGTGGCCGTCCACCAGCTCCTGGAAGCTCTGGCGGTGACGATCGACGCAGAAGGCATCGGAAAGGGACAGGGCCACCTGGCCGCCACTGGCGCGGGCCGCCTCCGCGGCGGCGATGAAGGCCCGCTTGGCCTCATCGCTGTCCCAGAGATAGCCCTCCAGGTACAGCACCTGGGCCTGGCGCACCAGCTCCAGATCGAGATCGGCCGGATCCAGCCCCACCGAGGCGCCCAGGTAGGTGCACATCGTGCGCTGGGCATCGGCGGTGACCAGGATCAGGCAGCGGGCCGTGGAGGCGCCACTGGTGGCCGCAGGCGTCTCGAACCGGGCGCCGACCGAGCGGATGTCGTGACTGAAGATCGCGCCGAGCTGGTCATCCCTGACCCGACCGATGAAACCGGCCCTGCCCCCCAGCTGGGCGATGCCGGCGAGCGTATTGGCCGCTGAGCCGCCGGAGGTTTCCAGGCCGGGGCCAACGCTGGCGTAAAGGCGCTCGGCCTGCTGCTCATCCACCAGGGCCATGGTGCCCTTGGTCAGCCCATGGGCCTCGAGGAAAGCCTCATCGGCCTGCACCAGCACATCGACGATGGCGTTGCCGATGCCGACGACATGGAGAGTTTTGGGCGCGGAGCTGGGGCTGGCCATCGAGTCAGGGGCAGGCGAACAGAGTTGGGGCCGGAGCGGGAGGACCGGCTTAGGGCAGGCCTGCCGCAGGGGCCGGCGGCTGGATGAGGGGCTGTCGCCCTCGGGCGAAGGGAGCGTCCGGGGCGACCACAACGACGCTGCTTGCGCTCAGGCGCTGAGCAGGGCCCGCTTGGGACCGTGGATGGGATCTTCGACCACGATGGTCTGGTCCCGCTGGGCTCCGAGGGAGACGATGGCGATCGGCACCTCCATCAGTTCCGCCAGGAAGCGCAGGTAAGAGCGCGCCGTGGCCGGCAGGTCGTCGAGCTGGCGGCAGTCGGCGGTGGAGCACTGCCAGCCCGGCAGGGTCTCGAAAATGGGCCGGCAGCGGGCGAAATCCTCGGCGCTGCTGGGGAAGTAGTCGATGCGCTCGCCATCGAGGTCGTAGGCCACGCAGACCTGAATCTGGTCCAGCTCATCGAGCACATCGAGCTTGGTGATCGCCAGGCAGTCCAGCCCGTTGACCTGGACGGCATAGCGGCCGATCACACCGTCAAACCAGCCGCAACGGCGACGACGGCCGGTGGTGGTGCCGAACTCCCCGCCCCGATCGCAGAGATGGTCGTTGAGGCTGCCTTCCAGCTCGGTGGGGAACGGCCCTTCCCCGACCCGGGTGGTGTAGGCCTTGGCGACCCCGATCACCCGGTCAATCAGGGTGGGACCGACCCCGGCGCCGATGCAGGCTCCGCCGGAGACCGGGTTGGAGGAGGTGACGAACGGATAGGTGCCGTGATCGAGGTCCAGCAGGGTGCCCTGGGCGCCCTCGAACAGGATGTTCTTGCGGGCCCGGGCCGCCTCGTGGATCGTGCGGGTGCAATCGACCACATGGGGGGCCAGGCGCTGGCCGTAGCCGGCGTATTCCTCGATCACCGCGTCGGCGTCCAGGGGCTCAAGGCCGTAGACCTTCTGCAGCAGTTCGTTCTTTTCGGCCAGGGGACCGCTGAGGCGATCGCGCAGCCGCGAGGCATCGAGCAGATCCAGCACCCGGATGCCGTTGCGCTCCGATTTGTCGGCGTAGGTGGGGCCGATGCCGCGCCCCGTGGTGCCAATGCGGCGATCGCCGCGGCGCTGCTCCATCGCCTGATCGAGCAGGCGGTGGTAGGGCATGGTCACATGGGCCGTGGAGGCCAGCTTCAGGCCCGCCACGTCGATGCCGTAGCCGAGAAGCATGTCCAGCTCCCCGAGCATCACCTTGGGATCGACCACGGTGCCGGAGCCGATTAGGCAGGTGGTGTCGGCATAGAGGATGCCGGAGGGAATCAGGTGGAGCTTGAGCACCCGGTCGTCCACGACGATCGTGTGACCGGCATTGACTCCACCTTGATAGCGGACGACGACGTCAGCGGATCGGCTGAGCAGATCCGTGATCTTGCCCTTTCCCTCGTCACCCCATTGAGCACCGATGACGACGACGTTGGCCAAGGACACAGCGGCCCGAAGCCGCTTCTGAGCACAACGTCAGAGCCTCTCAGATCGAGGGCCGTTTCGTCAAAAGCTCACAGTCGATCCGGGGACTCAGGCCCCCCGCAAGGCGCCGCTCTCCGCCATCTTCAGCTCCTTCTCCAGGCGGGTGCGCAGGGTGTCGGGCAGGGCGCGGTTGGCGTAGGCGCTGTAGTAACCGGCCAGGGAGTTGAGCGCCGTCTGCATGGTCGTGAACGAGCCGAGACCGTTGACATCGCGGCGGGGACGGTAACGGGCGACGTAGTCCTTGATCAGGCTGCCGGCCTGGGCCTCGGCCTCCTGGCGGCCGGGATCGTCCTGGGCGAGGGTGATGGTGCTGAGCAGGCTGTTGGCCACGCTGACGGTGTCGTCGACGTAGTTGCCGCTGAGGCTGCTGGCGCCGCTGCAGGCGGTGAGACTGAAGCAGAGGGCCAGAGCCAGGCAGGCCGACAGCAGGGGACGGAGCAGGCTGCGGCGCAGAAAGGCGACCATGGCGGATCCAAGGGGAAGGCCTGGATCCTAGGGGGGGCCGCCGTGACGACTCAGGAACCGTTGGCTGCGCCGTGGCGTTCGCGGCCGATCTCGCCCTCAAGTCTGGCGAGCACGGCGCTGGCGGCCAGCTCGAGCTTTTCGCCGCCGCTCCGCCGCACCAGCTCCACCTGGCCAGCGGCGGCGCCGCGGCCCACCACCACACGCCAGGGGATGCCGATCAGGTCGGCATCCTTGAACTTCACCCCGGCCCGTTCGGTCCGGTCATCGAGCAGCACATCGAGGCCGGCCTCGCTCAGCTCGCTGTAGAGGTGTTCCGCTAGCTGCACCTGGATGGCCTCCTGGGCGTTGGCGATCACCACGATCACCTCGAAGGGGGCGATCGCCACGGGCCAGCAGATGCCGTCGGCGTCGTGGTGCTGCTCCACGGCGGCCTGGGCCAGCCGCGAGACGCCGATGCCGTAGCAACCCATCCACAGGGGCTCGTCGACCCCGCTCTCGTTGGTGAAGCGCGCCTGCATGGCTTCGGAATACTTGCGGCCGAGCTGGAAGATGTGGCCCACTTCGATGCCCCGGGCGGCCTGCAGGCACTGGCCGGGGTCGTGCAGGCAGCGATCGCCGCTCTGGGCGGCGCGCAGGTCCAGCGACTCGGGCCGCAGACCCAGCCCGGCCCAGCTGGCGCCGACGCGGTGATGGTCCGCGGCATTGGCACCGCAGACGAAGGCCCCCAGGTCGGCGGCGGTGGCATCGCTCAGGCGCAGAAAACGGCGACTCAGCCGCGCGGCGGGCGTTGATGTCAGGGCCGCAGCCCCGGCGGCACCGACCCTGGTCGATGAATCCCTGGCGAGAACCTGATCGGCCAGATCGGGACCGAGGTAGCCGAAGGGAATCTCAGCCAGATCCAGAGGCAACCGCTCCGTGCGCACCAGGTCGGCCGTGAGCGGATCGATCGACAGCAGGGCACCATGAGCCTCGCTCAGTCGGGCGGACACCGCATTGGCAAGCTTCACTTCATTGAGCTGCTGATCGCCCCGCAAGCTGATCAACAGGGGCTGAAGCTGGCCATCGGCGAAGCGGGCCAGCAGCAGCAGTACCTTGACCAGTTGGCATGCAGCGAAGCCATGGGCGCTGCACACCTGCTCGATCGTGGTCTGGCCAGGGGTCGGTAGCAGGTCTCCGGCCCCTGCGGCCCGGGGGCCCGCCGGCAGGGGCCGGGCGTCCGCTGGCAGCGAGACGGCCCGCTCCTGATTGGCGGCATAGCGGCCGTCGGCGCTGGTCAGGATCAGATCCTCGCCGGCCTCCGCCGTGACCATGAACTCCTGGCTGGCCGAGCCACCGATGGCGCCGCTGTCCGCCTCCACGGCCACCGCCCGCAGGCCGCAGCGCTGGAAGATGCGGCGATAGGCCAGGTCCATCACCGCGTAGGTCTGCCTGAGGGACTCCTCGTCCGCATGAAAGGAGTAGGCATCCTTCATGATGAATTCCCGCCCCCGCATCAACCCGAACCGCGGCCGGATCTCGTCGCGGAACTTGGTCTGAATCTGATACAGGTTGACCGGTAGCTGGCGATAGGAGTGCAAGAGATCGGCCGCCAGGGTGGTGATCACCTCCTCATGGGTGGGACCGAGTCCCAGCTCCCGTCCCTGGCGGTCCGTGAGGTGAAACATGATGCCTTCCCCGGCCGTGTAGCCGGCCCAGCGACCGCTGCGTTCCCATAGATCAGCAGGCTGGAGCTGGGGCAACAGGGTCTCCAGGGCGCCGGTGGCGTCCATTTCCTGACGCACGATCGTCGAGATTTTCTGCAGCACCCGCCAGAGCAGCGGCAGATAGGCGTAGATGCCCGAGGACAGACGGCGTATATAGCCGGCCCGCAGCAGCAGTTTGTGGGAGGGGATCTCGGCCTCCGCGGGGTCATCGCGAAGCGTCACCAGCAGCAGGCGGGAGACGCGCATGGAAAGACCGACAGACACAGGGCCGGACGCTATCACCGACTCCTGAAGCAGGCCGCCGAGGTGTCCAGGGGCAACGTCCCCGCCCGGAGACCTCTGCTAACGTCCCGGCCTGATCCAACCTGTCCAACCACGGTCTCATGCTTCCTTCCGCTGCCCCGACCCTCGCCTCACAGGTCGGCCAGATTGAAGCAACGGACAGTTCCGGCCCTGCCAAGCTGTTGGTGGGCCTGCTCCAGGGCGACAGTTCCGACAGCAGCGATGCCCTGATCGGCATTGACGATGTACAGAAATCCCTCAACCGCTCCAGGGCTTCGGTGTACCGCTACACCAACACCGATCCTCGCAATCTCAATCCGCCTTTCAATCCCCGCAAGCTCAATCCCGAATACCGCAGCGATCAGAAGGAACCTCTGATGTTCCATCCCAACGAGGTGGCCCGCTTCGCCCGGGACGTGCTGCGCATCAAAGAGGTCACCGTCGAGGTACTCAACTCCCCCTCCACCGCAACCCAGGAACTTCTGGGTTCGATCCTCGAGGAACTGCGGGCGATCCGCCAGCGGCTGGAGGGCCTGGAGACCGCTCCCACCAGCATCAACATTCACCGGCAACAGCACAATCAGGCCCGCCCAGCCGCCTGAGCGCCGCCAGGCCGGGGCCACCGGCCGGCGGATCCCTGGTCAGCTGGGCCGATCGATGCCACGATAACTGTCCCCTTCATCCGTCTCACGAGGTGGTGCCCATCGGCGGCATCACCAACACATGGAGCAAGCTTTAACCCATCCCGCCCGCCCCCTCCCCGGCCCTGAGGTCAACCGTCTGACGCCGCAGCCGGTGGATAACCACAGTTCCCGGGGCACCCCATCGACACCGCGGCCAGCCGCCGCCCCTGCCGCTGCCGGTCCCGCTCCGGGCACCCATGCCGGGGTCGTCAGCCCCGGAGAGCAAGTCTCGGGTTCCAGCAGTTCCAGCCTCGGCGCCACCGGCTCAAGTGCCGCAGCGACCACATCCGCCATCGATCACGGCAGCGGTGTCGATGAACTCCAGGACGAAACACCCGGTCGAAGTCCTCAGCACGAAGCAAGATCCCGGCAAGCGGAGTCCAGGCAGCTGATCGAGCGGGAGTCATCACTGGGCGGCAGTGATCCGCTGGGGGAGGGACTGGGTCTGCTGGCGGGCATTGCCCTTGCCCTGCTGACCTTGGTCGTACCGTTGCTGAGCGTGATCTCCGACCGCCCGCCGAACCCGGCCGATCGCAGCGAAAGCACCTCCAGCAGCGGCCAGAGGCGCTGAGGGCCTCAGTCCAGAGGCTTTGGCGAAGGGAGCCTGGGTTCAGGGGGCTCCTAGGCCTGGCGCTGCAGCAAAAACCCCTCCACATCCAGGGCCTTGAAGATCAGGGCCGGATCACTGAAACCGGCGGCATTGACCAGGGCGGTGAGCCTGGCCAGACCGATGGGATGGAGCCCCTGGCTGAGGGCATCGAGGGCTTCGGCGGCCGCGGTGAGGCCACTGGCGGTCTGAAAACCAAGCCAGGCCTGCTCCACCTGGGCCTGCAGGGGTGAGCGCTCCGAGCGCATCAGATCGACGAGCACCAGCTGCCCGCCGGGCCTGAGGCTGCGCGCCAGGGCCGTCAGAAAGGCGAGCTTGCTGCCGTCATCGGGGAGCGACTGCAGCACCAGCACCGAGAGGGCGCCATCAAAGGCCGCCTGGGCATCGAGTTCCTCGACCGTGGACTGGTGCCAGCGGATCACGCCCGCCTCGGCGGGGATGCCCTCAGGTCCCCCCTGCTCGAGCCGCTGCCGGGCCACCGACAACATCTCGGCCGCGGGATCAAGGGCCGTGAGCTGCCAGTCGGGCCGCTGGCCGCGGGCCTCCAGCAACTCAGCCCCGGTCCCGCAACCGGCCACCAGGACCGCCGCGCCTCGGGCGGCGGCCAGGGGCGAGGCCGCCAGCAGTGCCACGGCCAATCTGGCCAGGCTGGCGTAGCCCGGAATCAACTGCTGAACGACGAGGTCGTAGCTGGATACGGTCAAGGACGGCGCCACGCTGGAGGGATGCTACGCACCGTGGCGGCCCCTGAATCCGGCAGCGGCAGCGAGCCTGCCCGGGGGTGCTGCCGAAGCCTGCGGGGATGATCGGGGGGCGCAGGTGCCGTAAGTTGGGCGGCGCCCTCCCTCCCCCGGATCGACCGTGCCCACCATTCGCTTCGAACGTGAAGGCCAGCAGGTCGGATGCATTGAGGGTGCGAACCTGCGCAAAGCCGCCCTGGACGCCGGCATCAATCCCTACACGGGTCTGAACAACCTCAACAACTGCGGCGGCATCGGCCAGTGCGGCACCTGTGTGGTGGAAGTCCTGGAAGGGGCTCGCAATCTCTCCCCCCGCAGTGATGTCGAAGAGGTATACCTGGCCGACCGCCCCGCCAGTTATCGCCTCAGCTGCCGCACCACGGTCAACGGCGACGTGACCGTGCGCACGCGTCCTTCCGACGCCGTCGGCAAAGGCTCCAACAGCCTGCTGGGAGCTCTCAAATCCCTGATCGGCAGAAAGTAGTTTCCCGCCTGCTGGGGCGTGCTCCTGGTCTCCGGACCTGGGGCCCGCCCCAACAATCGCTCCTGCCGCCGCGCCCCTCCGTGTCCCAGCCCCAGGGCAAGCCTCGCCTGTACAGCTATCCGGCCTGCAGCACCTGCCGCAAGGCGTTGGCCTGGCTGCAGCAGCAGGGCATCGAGGTGGAGGTGCTCGACATCACCCGCCAGCCTCCGAGCCTTGAGGAGCTGAAAGCCGGTCTCCAGCAAGTGGGACGCGCCAGGCTGTTCAACACCAGCGGCCAGAGCTATCGGGCCCTGGGAGCAGCCGCGGTCAAGGCCCTCACGGATGCGGAGGCCCTCAGGGCTCTGGCCGCCGACGGCAAACTGATCAAACGGCCCTACCTGATCACCGCTGCCGGAGGCATCGCCACCGGTTTCAAGGTTCAGGAATGGATCCCGCTTCTGGACTAGGTCCCTTCACCATCAGCTGATCGAGCTCGGCAATTAGAGCCTCGATCCCCGAGCGGTTGATCTGGCTCACGTAGGTGCCCTTGAACGCCTCCAGGAAGGCACAGAGGAGCTGCTGAGAGCGTTCCAGGGCGGGGCCACTTTCCAGGGCCGCGGCCAGCTCCTCCCAGAAGCGATCAATGAAGCGCTGCAACAGTTCCAGCTGCTGATCATCCCGGCGCCCCAGGCGTTCGCCCGTGCTGCGGGTCAGGTCGATCAGGCTGTCGACGACGCCGGTGGCCAACTGGCGACTGAACCCCCTCTCCACCTGCAGCAGCGGCTGAAGCTGGCGCAGCGGCGGCGGCACCATCGTGTTCTGAAGACTCTGTTGCAGGGCATGGCCCAACACACCCTGCAGCTCCGGGGCCAGCCGTGGCGCCACCTGCACCAGCAGCAGGGGGGCCCAGATGCGCACCAGTTCGACCAGCTCGCGCTCGTCATGGTTGATGACCGTCTGATGGCTGCGCAGGGCCCGGATGCGGTTCGGCCAGCGCTGGGAGCGAATCAGCCCCTGGATGCCGTCGATCAGCTGCAGGGCCAGCACCTCAAACAGCTCCACCGCCAGCAGGGCCACCACGGCCCGGCTGATCACAGCTCGCAGCGGCTCCAGATTGATCAGGCCACTGGACTGCAGCCGCTGCACCACAGGCCCCAGCCGCAACCAGCGCCAGAAGGGCAGCAGCAGGGGCAGATCGATCCAGCGCCTCAACAGGGCCTGACCCCAGCTCAGCCCCGGCAGCAGACGGCGCAGGCGAATCAGCCGCAGCAGAATGTCGACGGCGAAGACGCTCTGGAACAGCAGCAGGTCGTAGCGCCAGAAATGATCCGTGGGCCGGCCGTTGTCATCGATCGAACGCCAGTAGTTGGTGGCCACCAGCGGCAACACCTGCTCGCGCCAGAAACGGCGCTCCCCGGACCACGGCACGGTGCTCAGACGCCCGGTATCGAGCAGATCGGCAGCGGCCTGACGGGCGGAATCGCGATTGGCCCGCTGACGCAGGCGATTCTTGATCTTCTCGAGGGTGCCCGAGGCTCCGGTGGCCTCAAAGGGATTGCCGTCGATCATCTGGCTGGTGAGCTGGACCTGGCGCCGCACCAACACCGTCAGCGACGGTGGCAGGGGACTACCGACGGGATGTCGCTGCAGGGCAGCATCGAGCTGGTCAAAGGCCCTGCGGTAGGCCTCCGTCTCGCGATGGGGCTCGATGCCCTTGATCGGATCCACCCAGGGGGTGATGTCGGGGATGACGTGCAGCGGCAGCACCAGCGGCACCGAAGGGATCGGATAGAGATTGCGCTGCAACCAGAAGGTGCGCAGCGGCACATAGGTG
>JBAPUA010000209.1:0-2067 GCA_049282435.1 Cyanobium sp.
GGCGCGGTTTGATCTGGCCGGCGCCGGGGCCGATCAGGGTGAGCAGCAGCGGCCACCAGCCCAGCTGGGGCAGCAGCTGGCGGAGCACCAGGCCCAGGCAGGCGGCGCCGATGGCCCCCAGCAGGGACAGCAGCACGGCCAGGGGCAGGCTGGCCTGGACCTGGCCTCGATAGCGCAGCAGCTGGCGCTCGGCATCGCCCCCTTCCCGCAGCCAGCCGCGCTGGCCGAGCCAGCCGCTCAGGCCATCGAGCACCTCCAGCGGTGGCTTGGGCGAATGCACTTCCACCACCGTGGTGCGGTCCTTGCTGGCGGCGCGCAGGAAGAAGACCAGGCCGATCATCATCAGCAGGGTCAGCAGCAGGGTCGAAGCCAGGGTGGACATCGGCGATCGCGGCGCTGGCCCTGCATTCTCGCCCATGCGCCCCAACGCTGCCGTGGGCCACGATGTGGGGCATCCGTGTCGTCTTCCACCCCCATGGCCCAGGCCAGCTCATCCGCCGCTTCCGGCGCCTCCAGTGGTGGCCCCTCGGTGCCCCCGGCCCGGTTCGCGGTGTTTGACGGCGACCTCGATGGGGCCTGGCAGGAGTTGTACGCCAACGCCAGGGCCCTGGCGATCGACACCGAGGCGATGGGGCTGATCCACGGCCGAGATCGCCTCTGTCTGGTCCAGATCTGTGACGACGCCGACAACGTCTGCTGCATCCGCCTGGCCCGGGGCCAGAGCGCGGCGCCGCGGCTGCGGCAGCTGCTGGAGAATCCGGCGATCGAGAAGGTGTTCCACTTCGCCCGCTTCGATGTGGCGGCCCTGGCGGAGAACCTGGAGATCGCCGTCCAGCCGATCTTCTGCACCAAGATCGCCAGCCGCCTGGCCCGCACCTACGCGCCGCGCCACGGCCTCAAGGATGTGGTCAATGAGCTGGTGGGGGTGGAGCTCGACAAGCAGGCCCAGAGTTCCGACTGGGGCCGGGTCGAGGAACTGACCGAGACCCAGCTGGCCTATGCGGCCGGCGATGTGCGCTGGCTGCTGCCGGCCCGGGATCGGCTCGAGACGATGCTGCGCCGCGAGGAGCGCTGGCCGCTGGCCCAGCGCTGTTTCGGCTGTGTGCCGGTGTTCGCCAGCCTCGATCGCCAGCGCTTCGGCCAGATCTTCGAGCACTAAAACAGGCTGTTCGGGCGCTGAGATATGGAGCCTGAAGACCTGGCGACCCGGGGTGTGGACCGCCGCAGCGGACGGCTTGGCGGTGAGGGCAGGCGGTTCTCCGTCCACGGCCCGCGCCGTTCCGGCCCGCCGCCGCCGTTTCAGTCTTCGGTCATGAAGAACTCGTCGCTGCCGACGGTGCCGAGCTGGGCGGTGAGCATGGCGCCGGCATCGACGCCGCTGGCCTGGGCTTCGTCCACCATCAGGCCGGCCAGGGCCACCTTGCCGACGGTGTCACGGATGCCGTCCTTGACGGCGCGGATGTCGACCTTGCGGCGGGCTGAGGCCAGGCTGACGCCGAGCTGACTGGCCAGGCGACCACAGGCGGCGTTGTAGTGGCGGTCGGGAATGGCGGGCATGGTGGGGGCCGAGGGGCAGGGGACCGGACGCCCTGGGGCACCGGTGATCCTCGGATTCCATCATCCTCCCCCCAGCAGCTGGCCGTTGATCAGGCCGGCCAGCCGCTCGCTGCCGCCGGCCGGCCCCATGCGCCGGCGGCCGATGCGGCCGAGTCGCCGGCGCTGGGCCGGGTCCGCCAGCAGGGCCAGCAACCGCTGCCGCAGCTCGGCCGCCGAGTGGCAGGGCTGCACCGCTCCGCCCAGCAGGCGGCTCTGGCGCCGGGCAAAGCCCGGCTTGAACTGGGGGCCGGGACCGGGCAGGGAGAGGGCGCCGATGCCCAGCCCCACCAGCTGTTCGGTGGCGGTGCCGGCGGTGGCCAGGCCCAGCTCCCCCCAGGCGGCCCAGCGGGCGAAGCGACCGGGGCCGACCCAGAGCTCCAGGCAGCCCCGCCGCCAGCCGGCCGCGGCCCCCAGCTCGGCGGCCCGCTGATCGCCGGCGGAGATGGGCTCGAAGCCAGCGGCCGCCAGCAC